>NZ_JBQEPF010000010.1:0-106557 GCF_052045575.1 Bacillus sp. 22190
AATGAAACGATTCGATGGAGGCATTATCAGCGGGCGTCCCTTTACGGGACATGCTCATGGTAATGCCTTTTATATGAACAGCTTTCTGATACTCGTAAGATGTATACACAGAACCTTGATCGCTATGTAACACGCAATTCTCAGGAAGTGCTGGGAGCTGATTAAGTGTGTTTAAGATAAAGTCTGTGTCCTGCTTATCACCAATTGTAAAAGCAATCACTTCTCCATTATATAAATCCAATATACTGGAAAGGTACAATTGTTTCTGTCCATAAGGCAAATACGTGATGTCCGTGACTAGTTTTTCAAGAGGGCGATCAGACTGAAAATTCCGATCCAGTATATTACCAGCCACGGCATAGGGCTGCCCATTCTTCTTACGCTTTTTCATTTTAACCCGGCATTGCCACTGGTTTTTCTGCATGATACGTTGAACAGTTTTATGGTTAATACGCATTCCCATTTTTAGTATGGCTGTGATTTTCCGATAACCATATCGATATTTGTGCTTTCGGCACAACGTGCCGACCTGTTTCTCTAGTTGTCTTTTAGGATGATTCTGAGTCAGATTCTTTTTCCATCTATAATACGAAGTGCGTGAGATGCCTAAATGGACACAGATGTCCTGTACCGTCATCGTTTTGCACAATTCATCTACCAGTTTGATTGACGTTTCCTTATCAACTTCCTTTCCAATTCGTTGTACTTTTTTAAAACCTCATTCTGTTGACTCAAATAGCGATTTTCTGCCTGAAGTCTCTCTAATTCTGAAGAGTACTCGGGACCCTTTCCATAGGTATATTGTTTTCCAACAGGTTGTTCGAACCTGTGTGTATCCCCAGTTTTATGCCATCTCACCCATGTCTGAACCTGCGTCTTATTCTTGATATTCAATTCCTGCATGATCTCTTTCATAGGTACGCCTGCCAATCTCATTTCTACAGCCTTCTGTTTGACTTCAGCCGGATAACTCACTCTTGTCCCCATAGAAAAAACACCTCCATGTTTTATTTCGGATCACAACGATCCGTTTTCAAACTTAAAGGTGTTTTTTATTTGTCTCATCTTTTGGGGTCAGTCCCGCTGAAAAGTGGTGTTTCTTGTGTTTTCTCCGTGCATAGAGGATCGCACCGATCAAACTGACGAGTGAAATCAATGTGAGAATTCTGATATAAGGCGGATAGTAGGTTAGCACGATCTCGTTTTTTCCTTTTTCTATTGGAAAACCGATAAACGCATAATTGGCTTGTTCAATATCGGTTTGATGGCCGTTCACCGTGAGCTCCCAGCCTTTTTCATATGGAACAGGCAGAATCATATAATCATCGCCGCGCTTGTTCTCATAAGAAATCGTAAAGCGGTTATTTTTAAGCTTCACCTGCTGGCTGCCATCATCCTGTTTTTCTTTTTCATATGCCCGCGCAAGGGTGTGGTAAGGCTCATGATACAGCTTTAATTGACTCAGCTCATACGTCCCTTTTGGCACTCGTATGGAAAGGATTTTTTCCGCAGGGACTCGAATCGTCACGTCATTAACGCCTGTTTTGTAGATAGACGTATTGCTTTTGCGTGATGTGACATAGTCATCCACAGATAACTGAAACCCTTCGTTACGGTCGGTCCGCTTCACATAAAAGCTCACATACACATCCCCCACGCGAGCGATATCATCTGGAAGGGTGATATTCAGCCCGCCCGTTTTCCCGTATACATCAAGCACGCCATTTTCGTATACCGCTTGTTCAGTATGAATGTTTGTATCCTTTATTCGATCAGGCGATTGGTCGATTTCAGCATTTCCTTTTTTGTTTAAGATCACACCTTGCAACATCGCATGTTCTCTATCAAGTGCTGACGCATGCTCTAGTGACTTTTCTGAATAGACGGTACTCGTTGTTCTTGCAAATGGGAGCGGGCGTGTATTTTCATACACTTCATAATGTTCGCTTTCCAATATTGGCTTAAAATAAACCGGCGGTGAGAAAGACATCGATTTGTCTCTCATATAATACTTCCCGTAGGTCAGACTGTATAAATTCGCCCTGTCCCCCATTGTTGCATACCGGCTGACACTTTCCCGTCCCATATCAATTTGCAGGTCATTCCAGTAGAAATGGAGCAGATGCTGATTCAATATACTTGAATACGCACTCATGCCTTGAAAGCCTTCAAATAACGGGGTGTTGTTGCGCACGCCGTTCATCCAATCAATCCGGGCAAGCGGATCTTCTTTTGAGCGGCTTTGAATCTGCTGAATGAGCTTCATTTGCTCATGTCCAGCATACGCCTCACTATTCAGATACGTATCTGATACGCTCTTAATATTGCTTCTTTCAAATAAGTAGCCCTGCTGATACACGCCTGCTGTCAGTAAGCTCACAACGATGAGCACAGCTGACAAGAGATGAAGGTGCAGACGTTTCCCCGCATGTATCGAGAGGAAGAACAAGCTGATCACAAGCAGTCCTATTCCGGTAAATACAACAACATCCATATTTCCCTTTGCTCGTTCTGAAAGGGCGACTGCGAGAAGGAATACAATCCAAGCGCCTAAAACCGCACGTGTTTTCCACTTCCACTCCATTTGCCAGAAATGCTTGATGGTGATGGCTATGACTGCTCCGACTGTAAAAGCAAGAATGTATTCAAATCTGTACTGCGGTGCAGAAAAACCATTAAACACGCTCGCCATCTTTGGACTGTAGTGAAAAATGATCAGCAGAACACTGATCGATGTGAACATGAAAAACCATCTGTTCCGGTATAGCGGAACGAGAAACAGACAAATCAGAAAGATGACCGGCAATAAGTACACCTTGCTTGTAAACAGCAGATGATCATGCAGCGCAAACCAAGGAATCGCCTGTTCATACGGCGGTCTTACATTATTAAGAAAGCCGTAAACAGACGGGATAAAAAAGGCAGCACTGATCCCAAACGATAACAACGTAGAGATCGCAAGGGTCCAGAACACCTTCCAGCCTCGCTCCTCGCTTTGAAGCTTAATCATATATCTGAAGACGAGATAAATGGCTAAAAAGATAAAGTGAATGTAAGCAAAGTAAAAATTATTGATCAGCATGAGACTGCAAGCCGCAATAAACCAAGCCGGCTTGCCTGTTTTGAAAATACGTTCAACCCCGAGCACAAGCAGCGGAAGCCACATCATGCTGTCGGTGAAAAACTCCCAAAACGTTTGATGCCGAAAGTACACAATAGACAGTCCGTAAATACCGGCACCTGTCAGCGCCCCCAGCCTATGTTGCACAATCGAAAGGAGCACACGATATGCGATGAACAGAATGACTGTCAGCTTGATCACACTCAGCCAAATAACAGCATTTGCCCAAAAGTGAATGTCTGTTGACTGTATAAGGTGAAGCGCATTTAACAGCCAGACAACAGCGACTGTGACCATAAAGACCATCGACGTTGTAAAATAATAACCTAATTGCGTATATGTACCACCGCCTAGACCAAATTGATAGGAATAAAAGAAGTTTCCTTTGACGTATTCGTCATACAGCAGTTTTTTAAACGGGAGCATTTGCGAAATGCCATCTCCATCTCCCGTCATATATCGGCCTTGCGTATATTCATATAAGAAAAAGGAGTGTCCTAATAAAGCAAGAATGAGGCACATTCCAATGAGTATCCATCTACGTTTCATCATCTAAATCCTTTCTCCAAAAGATCCACTGTTCATTGAAACAAAACAACCCAGCAAGCGATTCGTGCTTGCCGGTTATTTGACTCCACGTTATTTAAATAACTGCGTTAACACTCGGTCTTGTTCTTTTGAGCTTGTCTCTTGTTCCATGACATTTGATTCTTGAATTAAGTAATGCGGCCTCTTTTTCGTTTCATAGTAAATCCGGCCAATGTACTCTCCGATCACACCTAGACTCAAGAGCTGGACACCACCGAGGAAAAGCACAGCTGAGATTAAAGTGAAATAACCCGGTACCATGATGCCCGTTCTGACGATTTGAATAAAGGTCGCCACGATGTAAATCAAAGAGAGAAATAAGATCAAAATACCCGTATAAAAACAAATACGCAGCGGGCGGTTGTTAAAGGAAATGACACCATCAATCCCATAGTTAAATAATTTCTTCAGTGACCATTTTGTATCACCATGCTGTCTTTCCACATTTTCATAATAGATGACCTTTTCTTCAAAGCCAATCCAGCAAAAAAGGCCTTTTGAAAAACGATTTCCCTCTTTCAGTTGAAGCAATGCGTCGATCGCTTGACGGGAAATTAAACGGAAATCTCCTACACCATCACGCAAGTCCACTTCGACCACCTTGTTCATCACTTTATAATACATCGATGATAGGTAAGAACGAAGCTTGCTGTCCCCTTTACGGTTTCGTTTGGCAATGACTTGATGATAACCTTCTTCGTAGCCTCTAACAAAATCCTGAATCAAATACGTTGGGTGCTGCAGGTCGGCGTCCATAATGATCGCAGCTTCCCCTTTTGCATGCTCAAGACCTGCTAAAATTGCAGCTTCTTTCCCAAAGTTACGAGAAAAGGAAATGTATTTGACTTTTGCACTTTTGTGAGAGAGCTCTCTCATGTATTGAAGCGTATTGTCTTTGCTTCCATCATTCACAAAGATGATTTCAAAGTCATAATGAAAATCGCGAAACTCTTCCTCGAGTGCCTCAAAGATTCGTCTGATGTTTTCACCTTCATTGTAAGAAGGAATTATAACAGAGAGCAGTTCCCGTTCCATATCGCACCTTCTCTTCACTTTTTTCACATAGTCTGTTATGTTCATTATTCCTTTTTTGTCAGAAAACGAAACCCTTTTTTATTATCCATAAATTTCATGTATCCTTAATCGTTACATTATATCAGAGTTTTATTTCCAGTGATTTTCACCAACATGAATTTAATGTAATTTTAAGTTTATCCATTGTAAAAAGCCTGTAATTTTGATCACAGACTGGGTATTGTTTCATAAAATTGTTTGGTCATTTATATATTTTCCTGTTTGTTGAAAAAGATGAGTGGATGTGAAAAGGGCAACCCTTTTAATGAAGCAGCCCTTTGTCGTTTTGTTGCAGATGCTCATTTGCCTTCGATTGTTTATTTTGAAATAAATGCAGCTGAGCGCCGTAGCTTTCGATCCATTCTCGGACAATCCGTTCAGTCGTTTCCTGTCCTTTATATTTGCGGCCAGCCTTTGCATAGGTTGTTTCAAAATCACTCCAAAGGAGCTCTACCCATGTACGTGCTTCTTCATATGTGAGCATATTGTTTTTTTCCATTAGTTGTTCGGTTAATCGCTCAAAATATTGTTCCATACTGGTTCCTCCTTCATCTAGCAGAAAGTGCCTTTTTAAAAAAATCTCTTTTTTCATATACTACCCTTACGTCTTCAAAAGACGCAAATGATTTGTATTGTTTGGAGGGAATCAGTATGCGTAATAAAGCAAAGGGCTTTCCAAATCAAGTGAATCACAAGTTTGAAGGCGAACCAGGGGCCACAGATGCTTATGCGTCTAAAAGGCCGAACGGTGAGACGAATACACGTCCACAGGAACGTATGAGGGCATCAGGGAAACGCTAATTTTTCCAAAGGGAGTGCTTGAGATATGAGTTCAAATGGGAAATCGTATATGGAAGACTTTGTTCAATTAAGAACAACCGCTTACCCTCAACCATGGGCGAATGCTAAACATTCTGCCTCTCAGGTCAACGGAGAAACGCAGCAAACGCAGCACGACATCGTACTTCAGAACAACGTCCGTAAACAACGTTCGAAGTAAAGAAAAGGACTGATCTCTAGGGATCAGTCCTTTTGCGTAAGCATTGAAATCGGCAGGGCATCTTCTTTATTTTGCGCTGATACTCTGTAGCCCCAAGCAAAAACCCCATTTAAATACTCCACATAAAACTGCTCGTCTGTATCTTTGATGTGATAAGTTGTTTTGGTTTGAATAGCAGCTGGATCTAATAAATAGGCTTTCGCCATGTCAATTTTCCGCTCCAACACGGCATATTCATTCACAATGCCTAGCTGCTCAGCCTTTCTTGCTTTTTCAGAAAGAGCGGCAATCTCCTGCTTTAATTCGTATTCTGTCATTTCACTATAGCGTTTTTCCATCTGTCATTCCCCTTTGTCTAAAACGTGATCAATTGTATCAAGATCAAATCCTTTTCGGTAAAGGAATTGCTTCACTTTCATTTTTTTCTCAAATGATCCGTCATATCCTACCTTGCGTTTTGCCTTCTCAAGCATATAGTGAAGGGCTTCTTCTTCCTTTTCCTCTTCTTGTCCATCATAGGCTTCTTGAAGGGCTTTATCAATGATATCAAAAGAAAATCCTTTTCGCTGAAGCTGCAATTTGATACGCTGTTCAATTTCTTTTGCGGACCGGTTTTTCTCTTTCTTAACCAGCTTTAGCACTTGTTTCACTGCTTCCTCTAGCTGCAAATCATTCGGATATTGCGATAGTGCTTGTTCGATGGTGTCATCGTCTATGCCTTTCAGCTTTAACTCTTTTTTTAGCACTGACGGGCCTTTGCTATTCGTTTTTCGGTGGGTGCTTACATACGCTTCTGCAAATTCAAGATCATTTACATACTTATAATGTTTTAATTTGTGTATAATTTCACTAATAGCAGGTGCTGGTATGTCTTTTTTCGTCAAATAATCGGTGACTTCTTTCACTGATCTCATCCGATACGATAAATAATCGACGGCCTGCTGAAATCCTTTTTTTACTGCATCACCGAATTGAATCTCTATGATATCGGCTTCGTCCAGCTCTTTTCCCTTTTTCAAATCATGCTGGACGAGCACATCTAGATCAACGCTAAAAGCGTACTTTTCATCAAGAAAGATGTTCACGCGTTCTGTATTGTTTTTCTGAGCAGAGATTTTCGTAATATAGGGCATCCTGTGATCACTCCTTTTTTCAAACAGTCAGGATGTTTCTTCTGATTCAAAATCGTGAAAGATATAGATATGTATATGAGAGGAGAAGATGTCAATTGAATATCGCCATTACCGGAGGAACCGGGTTTATCGGCCAGCATGTCACAAAGGTGCTCGCAGCTGAAGGACATCATCTATATATTTTAACAAGAAATCCAAAGGAATCCGAACAAAATCATTTACACTATGTGCAGTGGCTAACAGAAGGTGCTAAGCCTGAACATGAATTGCCTCCCATTGATGTATGGATTAACCTTGCTGGAAAATCCATTTTCACACGCTGGACGGACAAAGCAAAAAAAGGCATTCTCTCCAGCCGTATTCAGTCCACACAAGAAGTGAGACGCATTATAGAAGCGCAGGAATCGAAACCATCTGTGCTCATTCAAGCAAGTGCTGTCGGTATCTACGGCACTTCTAAGACAGAGGATTTTACGGAGGAGGCCCCTCCAGCCGAGACTGATTTTTTAAGTTATACGTCAAAGCATTGGGAAGCTGAAGGGCAAAAAATTGAGGCGCTCGGTATTCGCACGGTTTATACACGCTTTGGGGTAGTGCTAGGAGAGAAAGGCACACTTCCTCTTATGACCTTGCCATACAAGCTGTTTGCCGGTGGAACGATTGGCTCTGGCTCGCAATGGGTATCTTGGGTTCACGTGGAGGATGTAGCACATCTCATTGCGTATGCCATTCTACATGATCACATATCAGGTCCACTCAATGTCACGTCTCCAAATCCTGTTCAAATGAAGCAGCTGGGGCAAACCATTGCATCTGTCCTTCATCGCCCTCACTGGCTGAAGGTGCCGTCCTTTGTCATCAAAACTGCACTTGGCGACATGTCATTGCTTGTATTAGAAGGCCAGCGCGCCCTGCCGAAAAAGGCACTGCTGTCTTCTTATGAATTTTTACATCCTGAGCTAAAAGAAGCGATTTTGCATTCAGAGGAATAAATGTTGTCAAAAACACCCATCCTATTAAAAATGAGATGAGGGGGCGATTTTGATGAAGAAAAAAGAACACCAGCCGACTTCAAAACTGAAGAAAACCCAGGAAGTTCTGTATCAGCAGGAATTCAAAAAAGCGGAAAGAGCAGCAGAAAAAAGAAACAAATAAAGCGGATATTCCTCTTTTACAAGCACATAACTAAAGTGATCTTGTAAAGGAGGGAAAAGCTTTGAAAAAAGACCAACACAAAAAATCCAACCACCAGCTTGCGGCACAAGAGACGGATGGCGAATATGTTGAATTTTCCAAAGAACTTGCAGATCCGAATGACGTAAAAGCGATGGCACGTATGAAAGCAGCCGATCAGCGTGCTAAAAAACAATAAGTAAAAAAAAAGCAGACCTTTTGATAAGGTCTGTTTTTATTTGATTTCAGTTAGCAGGCTTGATGCCTTCTGACGTGACTTTTCCTCAGGCACCTCTTCTGGATAACCGATGTGAAGAATCGCGGCAAAGCGTTCGTTTTCCTTTAATCCCATATCCTGTTGAAACCCTTTGTCGTATAAAATACGGCCGCTCTTCCATACCATACCGATTCCTTGATCCCAAGCCAGCAGCTGGAAGTTTTGAATGAGCGCACTCACAGCGGCAAAATCATCATTTCTCACAACTGGGTTTTCGTCTTCTTTTAGAACAACAAGTAAAAGTGCTGGTACTTTAGAAAAATAATCTCTGTACTGATTGATCTTTTCTTCTTTTGCGTCTGGGTTGTTGCGTTTAAAGAAAGCAATGAACCGCTCAACAAATACCTCTTTTGCTTCATCCGTCACTGCATATAAAAAACGCCAAGGTTCCGTGATTTTATGATTGGGTGCATAGACTGCATCCTCTAATAATGGCTGAAGCTGCTCAATCCTCACCGGTGTTTCTTTGAATTTTCGAATCGATCGTCTATATCTGACAGCGTCTCGAACCGTTAACGCTTCTGTTTGTTGTTTTGTTTCTGGCATATATGTCATCCTTTCAATCAACCTTAATTGAAATTGATTCTCATTCACATTATAAACATGATCATGTGTTGTTTGCAAATAGGACCTCACCTCTCTGCTAAAAAGTTGTTTGACTTTTTCAAGTAATGTTACAATCATATTACGTTTTAAACAAATTTTGAGAAAAAAGCCAAGATGATGAAATGATTTCAGGTATTTCCACTTTGTCTCATGCGGCTATTTTTTCAAAAAGCTTTCAA
Organism: Bacillus sp. 22190; assembly: GCF_052045575.1. Taxonomy (NCBI): domain Bacteria; kingdom Bacillati; phylum Bacillota; class Bacilli; order Caryophanales; family Bacillaceae; genus Bacillus; species Bacillus sp. 22190. Next base: position 9,152 of record NZ_JBQEPF010000010.1, read on the forward strand.
CCCATGATTGGAAGGGAGGCTTCTGGATGGAATGAAAATCAATATTGGGCAAATCATCAAACTCTATCGTTACAAACAAAATATGACCCAATCGGAGTTGGCAGAAGGAATTTGTTCTGTCTCTCATTTAAGTAAAATTGAAAATGGCTCAAAAGAGGCCAATCAAGATACGATCAATCTTTTGCTTGAACGGCTTGGAATTAGTCAAGAAACGCTGTCGCAAAAGGCGCGTCACCTGCTGTCATTGCTCGATGAGTTTCAAATGAACATGTATTTCTATGCACTCGATCAAGCAGAGCAAAATGCAGAAATGATCATTCATCACGAGGAACAGTTCTTTTCGCTAGATTTAGGGATTCAGTATCATTTGTCCTTATTTCAATTTTATTTATTAACAGAAAAACAGCCGCTTGCCTTAAAAACGCACCGCGTGCTTAAGAAGTTTGAAAAAACCTTTATTGACACAGAAAAAGAAACGTTTGAATATCTAGATGGCATCCATCTTATTAAAATCGGTCAGCTCGAAGAAGGATTGAAAAGACTTGAAAGCTGCTTTTCTTACGCTTCTGTTGAACAGAGCGACCTGTATTATCACTATGCAAAAGCACTTGGAGCTATGGGGCATCTCGGTGATGCGCTTGAGGCCACACATCAAGCAATGGATTTGTATAGACAAAAAAATAATTTCAAGCGGGTCATTCATTGTACACTCATTCATGGGGTCATCTCACTGGAATTAAAGGCCTTTCAAACAGCTAAAAGATATTTAAAAGAAGTGATTTTACACACGTCGCTTCACCCTGATGCTTATATTAAGATGACAGCTTATTTTTATTACGGGGTTCTCTTAAAACGCCAAGGAGATTTCTCATCCGCTGTGCCTTATTTACTAGATTCACTCAATTATTTTAATCAAGAACAGATAGAAGATCGTTACTGTGAAACGCTTTATGAAATCGCAACATTGTATGCGGAATATGATCGCAAAAAGGCGCTTCCATACATACACGAGCTGCTCAAACAGCCTCGTATTCAACCAAACTGTTTATATATGATTAAAATCTATAAATTGATGATTGAAGAGAATCCTCATGATTTGAAAACTTATTTAGTAGAAGCAGCGATTCCTTACTTTGAACACAATCAGCTCCACAATGAGTACTTGTTTGCTCTTAGAACCTTGCTTTCCTATGCGGCTTCTGAGCTTGATAAGCGTGCATATATGTCTTACACAACGAAGCTGCTTGATCACTTAGCATCATTTATCCCATATTACAAAAAAGCATGACCTTCTGCCGATCGAAGGTCATGCTTTTTCTATGATTAGATGGTTTTTTGTTGATCTGTATCGGGACGGGTGACTTGTTCGACAGAATGAATGTACCGTTTTCTCGCAAAATAATCGTAAGCATGCTGCCCAAAGCCAAGCCAAATGCTGAGTACAATGAATGGGACCGTTCCCCATAATGCAGGGATGTGACAAGCCATTCTCAGCCACGTATAAATCCCTGAGTTTTTTTGATTTTTCGCTAAGGAAATAGACACGATTCGTTTCTCTGCCTTCTCTTCACTAATTTTATTCAGTCTCAGCAGCTGTGAGTGTCTAAATGATTCAAAGTGAATTCGGTTTTTCCAATCGAGTGATTTCAACAGATCAATCGCTTTTGCACATGAAGGACTTTGTCCGTCATAAAACACAAGCAGTCTGAGTGATTTGATGGAACGCTGTTCTCTTTTCTTTGATTCAGCGAGCTTCTTTTTTTCTTGATCGAGATAGATGATTTTTTTCATAAATTGATCGCCAGCCCTTTTCCTTCATTTATTTTTTTTAGTTCGTTCAAAGGAGATTACAACTAGATTACTATAGTTGCTGGGCCTCTTGTATTGGGAAAAAGCCATCCGACGTGCGTTATATGAGCCTTTAGATAAGGGCAAAATAGCTGTTTTCATGGCATATATGAGGTTTTTCAACTAAAAGTGGTTGGGAAAATCGTGATGCTTTGCGGTTTTCTGCGGTATTTGATAGAATTCTGCGGTTTTTCTACATCTTTATGCGGTGTTTTGTAGGTGAAACGCAAAAACAAGATAAAAAAAGACTACTTCCCATTGCGGCGAAGTAGTCTTTTGGTTTATATTTTTGCCAAAACTTCTACTATTTCTTTCTCAATATCTTTCCATAAGTAACGATCTGTCGTATAGTGATGTGCGGCTTCTTTCGCAAACACTTTAAATGCTTCCTCAAAATCGGGTGCATCTTTATCCGGCTTTTTCTCGTCGACAAAGCGCTGAGCTTCTGCTGAGCGAGGTCCCCATTTCCCCACTTCTTTCCCGTCCTGATCAATGATGACGATAATCGGAATAGATCTTGCGGTCCCGTTCGTTAAATACTGATCCATCAGGTCTAGGTGCTCGTCCCGAATGAAATAGCGCGCATCAATCAGTGCTTCATTTGCAATACGCATGAAAATAGGTACATTAACCATCGCATCGCCGCACCAATCTGCCGTGATCACAAGCGCTCTCAGTTTTTTCTTTTGAAGTTTTTGAAGCAGCTCTTTTTCCTTTTGATGAATTGCGTACTGGTTGTACACCGTGAGTAAGTTTTCACGATTTTTCTCCATGTTGTGTACATATGTACGTTCAGCTAATCCCTTTGTAAACCATTCATTTAGTGTCATGTGAACATCCCCCTTACCCTTCAACTTTACCACTTTTGCTATTCTTTTGTCTAAAAAAACCTTCACCTAGTGAAAGGTAAAGGTTCTTTGGACTTATGGACGCCGTTTTCGATTTGGGTCCATTCCTATCAGCTTAGTGACGAGCACCATTGTGACAGGCAGTGATGTATTCTTTTTATACGCTAAATATTTTCCGCGCCATTCTGGTTTATATTTCTGTTTAAACGACCGTAAGCCGCTGAAACTATACATATATCTGACGTTATTGAAGATGACACTCGCCAAACGTTCTGTCAGAAAGGACTGATGGAACGTGCCTACATTCGATAATGGCGCCATTCCCATGTTAAAGGATGTGTAGCCTTGTTCTTTCGCCCATTGGAAGAGGTGGATAAACAGCGCATCCATCATCCCGTTCGGTGCATCATGCATATGACGCATGAGGTCGATGGATATCTCTCCTTTTTGGTACATCGGCATTAAGGACACAAAAGATATGATCTGCCCTTGTTCATCCTTTAAAATCGCAATCGGTGCTTTTTGAAGGTAGTCTTCATGGAAATAGCCTAATGAAAATCCTTTTTCTTTTTTCTTGCCCAGCCAGCTGTCAGAGATTTGTTTTAAGGTTGAGATCAATTCCTCTGAAAAGGGCGGCTCCAGCATTTCAAACGTATAGCCTTCTCGTTCAAATTTATTTGCAACAGCCCGTAAGTTTGATTTTTTCTTTCCTGACAAAGAGAACGTTTCTAAATCGACCATGGCTTCTTCCCCAAGCTTAAAGAAGTGAAAACCTAGGTCATGATAAAGCGCCATTCCTTCACGTTCTACTTGATAAAAAGCGACACGATAGCCTGCTTTTTCTGTCTGCTCCAAAAATTCTTCTAGTACAAGCGGATAAGAGGCTTTACGGCCAGAAGGATCTCCAAGCACAATAACGCAGCGGCCAATCCGGCCAAACTGAAGCATCGCCTCTCCATCACTTGAGAAAAACAGTTTTTTGTCTCCCAAAAAACCTAGATGACTAAGAGCATTGCCTCCCTTTTCTTCGAGAAAAGTTTTTAATTTTTCTTCATCTGCTTCTTCGCCGATTGGAACTGCTTTTTTATTAAAAATCAATTTGCTAATGAAAAAGAAAAGAGGGACGCCAATTAAAGCAATCATACTGGTCATCGTGATATGCCGTTCATTATGAACCAAATAGTCCTTGCTTAGGAAATGACCAATTTTCATCCAAATGAAGTTCCCAATGACATTATAGTTAAACAACACGAGTAAATATCCGGCGGCGGCGGCCACAAACTGATTCAAAGAATAAGGGGCCTGCTGCTTCACAAATTGATTTCGAAGCGAGAAAAATACCACCATGATGACCGGCAATATAAAGATCAAACTCAGGTTAAACCCTTTTAGTAAAGTAAACACAAAGCCGCCTGCTAGGGCAATCATTGTCAATAGATAAGACCGTTTCGTTCTTTTATACACTTCAATGGACAAAATCATTAAAATGATCCCGAACATTAAAGAAAGACCATTAAATCCTGATAACAAAAAGCGTGGAATGGTTGTAATCACACCTAAACGATCAACAGGAAGCACAACGGAAGCCATAATGAGCAAACCGCTTCCAAACGTTAAAATGGACAAAGATCCGTACAATAAACGGATGAGCAGCGCTCGGTGCAAAACAATTAAGACGTTCGTTGTTTCAATAGCGGGCGCCATTCTCGGATTGCCTTCAAGACGCCTGAGTGTTGTTCCAGTTAAATCGTATGCCGCTAGACAAAGTCCAAGAATAAACGGGAAAATGGAGTAAACGAAGCGGTACAAGACAAGCGCTGTCAGCACCATCTCTTTATCAAACCCAATGTATTGCATACTGAGTAAAAAGATCAGATCAAACGAACCAAATCCGCCCGGAACCATACTGATTAAACCGCCGATTGACGCAATCGCAAAGACGCCTAATACAATACGGACATCAACGTTCATCCCCATAGAGACAACAGCCATGTACATGACAAGACCAGCTGCCAGCCACTCTAAAAACGATGCACCAATATAAGCATAGATCGGGTGCTTCAGTCCGTTTTCACCGCTCTCAATCGAGCTTTTTCGAATGGACGCCATGATGATGTAAATGGGCACAATACAAGCAAAAATAATGACAAATGCCCATAACCACGGCTCCTGACTAATAATACTTTCAACTGGCAAGACCCTAACTAAAATCAAATCACTGAAAATAGATAAGCCCAGCAGAACAGAGGATGTTAAAAGGGCAATGCCTTTCAGCAGTTTTTTCGTATCTGTTATGTATTCCTTGTATAGGAGCGTTCTAAGCCCTGCTCCTGATAAACCACCGAATCCAAGTACACTATTAAAGGAGTTGGCGATCCAAGAAATTCGGATCGTTTTCCAGCCGCTGATGGGCATATCAAGGCTTTTTCTTAAAATAAAATCATATAAGGACATGGATAAAACAGCGACAAGTCCAAGAAAGACAAGAATAAACAAGTCCATTCGATTCAAGCTGTCAATAATATAAAACGTCTTTTTAATGGAAAGGCCGCTCAGCTCCTGCTTGGCGACAAAAATTAAGACAAGGATGATCACGATCGGAAAGAGCATTTTTAAGATCGTCATACCCGTTTTTTTGTTCCACATGTTTTTCCCAACTTTCTAAGTTGCTTCATTAATTTCAACTGACCATTATTATACAACAAATACCACTTAATTCATGCAGTTTAACATTCAAAAGCTTCATGATACTTTCAATTAGAAGTAAAAATCAGTAATATAAAGAAAAGAGCCGCTTAAAGGAAGTGAACAAGCGTGGAATATAATATTCATGACACCACCGTACTAAAAGAGGAAATCCTATCTCCTGAGGAAAAAAAGACATGGGTGCTGTATATGAAAGTGCTCACTGCTGCAGGACTTGGAGATGTTTCTGAATGGATGAAGCTGGATATGAGTATGCCTCAAATGAAGGTGCTCATGCTGCTCAATAACCATGGCTCTCTTAAAGTGTCCGAAATTGCTGAAAAAATGGGGGCTTCTTTGTCCAATATGACAGGGCTGCTTGATCGGTTAGAACAATCGAACTTTGTGGAACGAAAGCATTCTGAGCGTGATCGTCGAATCATTGTCGTCGAATTGACAGAGGAAGCGAAAAATATTTTCAGAAGTATTTATCAAAAAGGGCATGAAAAAATTAAAAATTCCCTGCAACGGCTCAATGACGAGGAAAAAGAAAAAGTTAATGAAGGTCTAGCCATTTTAGAAAAAGCACTTCGTCCTGAACGTGGCTAAAAAAGAAAAAAAGACGGTCACTTGAGGTCCGTCTTTTTTAATTCTTCTTTTCCTTGTTTATCTGGGGTGAAAAGATATTGACGAATGACTTCCCGATCATCCCACAGGAGATAACCTAAACCGATAATGAGAAAAATGATGCTGATCCACGTACCGCCTGGGAGTATATCTTCCAGTTCCTCGATCGTTCTTACTGTGCTTACATTTCCACCATAACGAATCTCAAACAAAACGAATTTTGCTATATAAAACAATGCCGCCATGCAGATAAACATAGCGCCGACAATTCTTCTACTAGACATGTGTTGACTCCTTTACTTCCACTGATTTCTTTTGATTAATTCCGTGATATGGGCGAGATGATGCTGTGAATGCCAGACGTACATTCCTGTTGCATCATATAAGGACACCGTTTGTTGATCGGCCGGATGGTAATATGCAGCGTTGAAATCTTCCTCTGTCATCTCGCGAAGTAATGTGACCCACCGGCGATGCAGACTGCTGATTAACGGCAGTGATAGGCTGATAGGCGCCTTACTGTCAGGAAGTGAAGCAAATGCCTCCTGATCATATGGACGTATGTGCGGTGTTTCTTCTGTCAGCGCAAGCTTAAATCGCAAGTAAGCGTTCAGATGGCTGTCCGCTACGTGGTGAATGAGCTGACGAACAGTCCATCCACCTGGCCGATATGGGGTATCCAGCTGATCATTTGTCAATGGGACAACTGCCTCTTCATACTTTTGAGGAATGAGTGCCAGCTCATCAATCCATGCCTCCAGCTGCTTTTTCGTTTGTTGGTCCACCGGTTCATATAAGCCAATCGGATATTGTAATGATGTCATCTATTGCCCCTCCTTAAAATCCTTCTAGAACAAATTTACCTATCATCTTCCCTTGCTCAAGTGTTTGATGTGCCTGCTTCAAATTGGCGGCATTGATGGGGCTGAGCACCTTTGTTAATGTATGTTTTAACTTCTTCTCTTCAAATAATGTACTCGCTTCTTTTAAAAGCTCGTGCTGCTTCATCATATCCGATGTTTTGTACATCGGCCGTGTGAACATGAATTCCCATACAAATGCAGCACTTTTATTTTTGAGTAATTGAATGTCTAAATGCTGCTGATTTTCAACAATGGTACAGATCGTCCCTTGAGGTTTAATCGCTTCTGCCATCCCTTTGAAATGGCCATCTGTATCATTTAAGCATAAAATGTAATCCACTTCGCCAATCCCTTTTTCCTGAAGCTGCGCTAAGAGCGGCTGATGATGGTCAATGATATGATCAGCCCCTAATGAGAGACACCATTCATTTGTTTCAGGTCTTGATGCAGTGGCGATCACAGTCGCCTTTGCTAATTTGGCGAGTTGAATGGCGATAGAGCCCACTCCGCCTGCTCCACCGATGATCAGCAAGGTCGAGCCTTCTGCATTCCGCTTCATATGCATTCGGTCGAATAGCGCTTCATATGCCGTAATTGTTGTAAGAGGCATGGCAGCTGCTTCGGCAAAAGAGAGATTTGCAGGCTTTTTCGCCACAATTCTCTCATCCACAAGCTGGTATTCACTATTTGAGCCTTGTCGCGTGATATCTCCTGCGTAATAGACGTGGTCACCCGGCTGAAACAACGTACACGCTTCGCCCACTTCCACCACCGTACCGCTTGCATCGTAGCCAAGAATTTTCAGTTCTTCTTCTTTCTGATTCTTCGGTGACCTCACCTTTGTATCCACTGGATTCACCGACACAGCCTCTACTTTCACCAAAATATCCCTGCCAGCTGCTTTGGGCTTTGCCACCTCCTGATCGATCAAGCTTTGTTCATGCTCAATTGGCAAATACTCAAATAGTCCAACTGCTTTCACTCGCTCGCACTCCCTTTCTCCATGCTTCTTTTCCACATTTTATCATACATTTCTGATGCTGATGGATCAGTCAGCAAGCGATTGCACATTTAGGATTTCTTCAAAGCCCTTCGTTCCCTCACGATGTAAGAAGGACGAGCCTTTTGTAAAGAGAGGACATAGGTGAACCAGCCGCTCGATTTAAAAAAGTACTGAACATAATAAAACTGAATGTGCTGCAAGAAAACGACGATGAACAGAAAAATTGTGAATAATAGCGTCACAATGTCTCCCTGCATCGATCCACTGATCAATAACATCACAAAACCGAGCATCATGAGCTGTTCGAGCCTCTGCACGATCTGGATAACGAGATGTCCCCGTTTGGTTAGGTCACCTGATTGACGCTTTCGAATGTTTCTTGATTTATAAAACCATACGATACTTGTCACTAGATGATGAATGATAAAAAGAGAGATCATGACCATAAGTAAAGGAGTTGATTCAAAAAGGTCTTTTATAATGATTGGGATCACCAAAAAATAAAATGCGGTAAATGCGTGTCTACCTGATAAGAGAAATAGTTGTTTTTCTATGTATCGCTGCATGTGTCTCACCTCTATATGTAGTACGTCTCATTTGTCATAAGGTTCCTTCTGCCTATCAAAAAAGATGCCCTGAAAAAGGCATCCTTCATGAATCAAGCTTAAAATGCAGCACTCAGTACGACAGGGCCTTGCGGAAGCTTGTTATCCTTTTTTGGTTCAAGGGTGACAGCCACAGTATCCCATGATTCGTTTGCTTCTTTTTCAGATAATGCATAGGTGACGGTGCCCTCCCCTTTGCTATCTGTTTTAAAGGCACCGGCCGGAACAGGCTGATCTCCTTTAATGAGCCATACTTGATAAACAGCCGATGAATCAAGCTGGCCTTTTAATCCGTCTGCACTCACGACAAGCTCTTTTTTGCCGTGATGCTCAATCACTGAAAAAGCACCCGTTGTTTTTGCCGATTCGGCAGATGCCAGTGATTTTGTCGCAACAACTTTGACAGGTTGTTCTGCTTGATCTGTTCCATTTGTTAAGAAATACACGTTCCCAGCTGCAGAAATGAGAAGTAGTGCGGCAACGAGAGGCAAAAGCCATTGATTTTTCTTCTTCATTGGCGGTTTCATCTCATTTGCATCACGAACTATTTTGAGATCTTGAGGCGGGTTCGATTTTGCAGCGATTGTTGTCTCTCGTATCTCTTCTGCAAATACTCTTGATAAAATGCGGTCTTTCATCCCTGCCGGAGGCGTTTCGTCCTCTGCTAGAAACGGAATATCAGACATGAGCGATGTCAGTTCTTCAAGCTCTTCTTTGCAAGCCGAGCAATGTTTGATGTGTTCTTCAAATTGCGTCTTTTCTTCTCCTTGTAAATGCCCGTTAAAGTAATCAATGACTTGATGTTTACACTGAGTCATGCCTCTTCCTCCTTTCCTCCGCGAGACAGTTTCGTTCGTAAATGCTTCAATGACAATCGAACTCTTCCCTTCACCGTTCCAATAGGGATGCCTAGTTTTTCCGCAATGCTCTTTTGTGTCATTCCTTTAAAATAGACATCTTCGATGATGGTTTGCTGTTCTTTCGACAATGTTGATACTGCTTCACGTATGATTTGTTTTTCTTCGTTCCATTCTACTTCTTTTGACACATCTTCTTGATGATCTGCCAAGTATTCAATATACTCATCTTCAAGAGCTGTTTCATTTCGGTGTTTCCTTAATAGATCGATTGCCGTGTTTCGTGACATCATAAATAACCATGAGGAAAATTTCCCTTTATCTGTATTGTATTCTCCTATGCCGCGCCAGAGCTTGATAAAGACTTCTTGAAGCACTTCCTCCGCCAGCTCACGGTTTCCAGTCATTTTATAAATAAACGAATATAACACACGTTCATAGCGATCGTACAATAATTCAAGCGAGGGCTTATGTCGATCATGTTTGATCTTGTGATACAGCTCAAAATCCTTCAGTGTGTCCATGGTCATCTCCTTCCTTTTTCATGAGAAAGAGCATTATGCATTCATCATGAAATCTTCACGTATGGCTCATCACTCAAATTGCTGAGATCAGCCTCCTTTGTACTTTACTCTTTTTTCAAGAAGAAAAAAAGGGCGCTGAAAAAGGAAATGTGTTCCTCATGAGAATGTACATACTCAACGGATGGATTGACCATTTGGATCACCCGCCTCATTGAAAGTCAAGAATCCATGTGTTTCATTCACTGTTCAGTTGATTTTAGCAAACTCTCATTCGTCTCTCAATTTACATCAGGTAGAACGCACCCTTTCAACATGTCATAATAGAACGAAACAGGAGAACTGGAGTGTCCGTCAATGATTGTAACGATTGTTCTTTTTTTATTAGCTGGTCTGGCTGAAATAGGTGGCGGTTATCTTGTCTGGCTGTGGCTGCGTGAAGCAAAACCCGTCAGCTATGGAATCGCAGGTAGCCTCATCTTGGTCGCTTACGGCGTCATCCCTACATTCCAGCAGTTCCCGACCTTTGGGCGGGTTTATGCGGCCTATGGCGGTGTTTTTGTCGTTCTCGCTGTGTTTTGGGGCTGGTGGGTCGATCGCAAAACCCCTGATTTCTATGACTGGATGGGTGCTTTGATCTGTTTAGCTGGTGTCAGTGTGATGTTATTTGCCCCCCGCAGTTAATGGTCGGATGATGATCACACGCTAAAAAGCCGGCAATATGCCGGCTTTTCCTCTTTTACATTCTAAACTGTGTTTCATACAAACGCCGGTACATCCCGTCCATTTCCAGCAGGTCTTCATGCCTGCCTTGCTCCTTGATGCCCTCTTTTGTCAAAACCACAATCCGGTCAGCATGCTGGATGGTCGCTAGGCGATGCGCAATAATAAACGTGGTTCGTCCTTCAGATAGTTCTTCAAGTGAGCCCTGAATAAAGGATTCTGTCTCCGTATCCAGAGAAGATGTGGCTTCATCTAAAATAAAAATTGGTGGATTTTTAAGGAAAATACGTGCAATGGAGATACGTTGTTTTTGTCCGCCAGATAACATCATTCCGCGTTCACCGATGATCGTATCAAGCCCATTTGGCAAGCTATTTACAAGATCCTTTAGTTGGGCTTTCTCCACTGCCTGCCACACTTCTTCATCAGATGCATCGAGTTTTCCGTATAAAATGTTTTCTCGGATGGTCCCATGGAATAAATAAATATCTTGCTGGACGACACCAATTTGTCTACGCAGCGAAGGAAGTGTCATCTTTCTTGTCTCTATGCCATCAATTGTAATGGTACCCTCCTGCCATTCGTAAAAGCGTGGCAGCAAACTACAAAGCGTCGATTTTCCAGCACCAGAGGGACCTACGACCGCAATGGTCTCTCCTTGTTTCACCTCAAGATTGATGTCATGAAGAACCGGTTTGTCTGATTCATATTGAAAAGACACATGCTCAAAAACGATATCCCCATTTAACTGATCAACTTCAATGGCATCATCCGCATCCTTTTCATCTGGCGATTGATCGATGAGTGATGCAAATCGTTTAAAGCCCGCTGCACCTTTTGGATACATTTCAATGACTGCATTGATTTGTTGAATGGGTCCTAAGAAGATGCCTGTTAATAGCACAAATGACACAAATTCCCCATACGTCATATTTTTTTGCAGCACAAACCATGCGCCGCATACAAGGCCAAACACTGTCACACTCTTAATAAGAAAATGACTGACAGCGGTATGCACAGCCATCATTTGATATGTGGTTAGCTTTGTCTTTCTAAATTGCTCGTTATGTTCAATAAATCGGTCCATTTCATGTGATTCATTTCCGAATGCTTTCACAACCCGTATGCCACTAATATTGTTTTCCACACGTGAATGGAATTGACCAATACTCGAGAACATTTTATCAAAAGCAGCAGACATTTTTTTCGTAAAGTAGACGGATAATCCGATCAAGAATGGAACGACAATAAATGTGAGAACTGCCAGCTGCCAATTAATCGACAGCATCAAGCCAAAGGCACCCGTGAGTGTCATGATCGCGATAAATAAATCCTCCGGGCCATGATGCGCGATTTCTCCAATATCCATTAAATCATTTGTCATACGGGACACGAGTTTTCCCGTTTTCTTTTTGTCAAAGAAGCGAAAGGACATTCTTTGTACATGAGAAAATAGCTGATTCCTCATATCCGTTTCTATATTAATGCCTAATTTGTGCCCAAAATAGGTCACGACATAATGCATCGTAGAACTGATCACGTATAAAACGAGGAGCAGAATGCCCCAAAACCAAATGGCATCCCAATCACCATTTGGCAGCAAATCGTCCATCACTTTACTGATGGCAAGGGGAAAGGATAATTCGAGTAAGGCTGCCAGTACCGCACAGGAAAAATCTAATATAAACAGCCCCATATATGGTTTGTAGTATGAGAAGAAACGCTTTAACAATTGACAGACCTCCTACCGATCAGACATTTCTGTCAATATGTCAGCAAACTCTTCCGCTTGATTGGCTACTGCAATCGGATCGTAAGGCCAGAAGAACTCTGTATCCATTTGATAGGTCTGCTCTTTTTTGACAGATTCTAGACTCTTCCAAATAGAATTGTTTTTATCAAATGTTCCGCCGTTGCTTTCATCAATGAAAATGTAGTCTCCTGCATATTCAGGAAGGGTTTCATACGAAATGACTTCATACCCTGTCTTACTTTTTAAAATCGTATCTCTGACCTGTTTTGGCGGGTTTACCTGTAATTGCTGATATAATGCCTGCCCGCCTCGATAAATTCCGTTACCATATACATAGACATCATTTTTAAAAGCGCCCATGATCGAGACCGTTTCATTCTCTTTTAAAGCAGACTTCACTTTTTTCCTAGCAGCCTCAATTCGTTGATCGAAGGCGGTGAGGAATGCTTTTCCTTCCTCTTCTTTATTTAAAATTTTTGCCAGTGTCGTCAATTCTTCATGTGCATCTTTGAAAGAACCGTAAGGATACACGATGGTAGGCGCTATTTTTTTGTACACATCATAGACTTTTTCATCCTGTACGGCTGTGATAATCAGATCAGGTTTTAAGCTAAGTGCTTTTTCAGCTGAACGTTCGTCACTGATGTCCTCTATTCCTTTTATCTTGTCCTTTAAGTGTACGTTCTTTAAATCCTGCGTGGTCGATCCCACAGGCTGAACGTCAAGTGCAATCACACTCCCTAAATATCCATCTACAAGAATTCGTTTAGGTTCAGCTGGAATCTCTATCTTTCCTTTCACTGTTTCAACCGATTTCGTTTCTTGCTTTGATTCTGCTGTTTTGGCTTGTTCTTTATTGCCACAAGCCGTCAATATCATTAGAAGAATGACAGCACATATCCAATACGTCTTTTTCATCTCCATATTCCTCCTTCATTTTCGCCACTACAAATGAGAATAGTTATCAATTACTAGTCTCATGTATTCTATCAACCTCACCCGTAGTGGTCTATGGAGGATTCTCGCAACTTACATATGGACAATTGTTGGATAGGCTGGCTGTGTCAATTGAGAGACAAACCGGTCCATTAAAAGAAGTGCACGCTCTCCTTCATCAAATCGAAACTCCTCCAGTTTTACTGGATAAAAGGTACCATTTTTCACAGCCGATAATTGACGAAGAACATCACTTTCTTCCATTCGCTTGTCCATTTGCTTATACCACCCATATTGGTCAGAGACAATAAAAAACATATGATCCGCCTCGTATTCTCCAAGTCTCTCTAAAGGAATGACTGTATGTTGATTAGGAAGAAGAACTTCTTCTAAAATGGCTTTTGGAGGTTTTAAGCCAAGCGTTTCGTAAAGATAGAAGGCCCCTCTTGCCTCATAGGACCACATATACACTTTGTCATGTCCTCTCATTTCATAGATCGCAACGGTCTCGCCTTTTTCTCTAAAGGAAGACAGGGTGTTTCTTGCCTTGTGACTAAGCTGTTCAAATCGTTTCACCCAATCGTTTGCCTCATTTTCTCTTCCTAAAAGACGTCCTATAGACAGTACCTCTTGTATAGCATGATGACCGGCGTATGGCAGAACAAGAACAGGTGCGATTTGCTCCAACCGCTTGATCAATGCAGGTTTTGAATAATAATAGTTAGGGACGATGATGACATCTAATTGAAGTGATTTAAAGACGTCATCAGGCGTATGTTCATTTATGACGAGCGAACCGGCCAGTTGTTCTTTCAGTATATCTGAATGGAGATCGGTTTCTTCGTCAATACAAACAGGCTCAATGCCTATTGCAACCAATGACCCGACAAATTGAAAAGCAGCAATCCGCTCTGGTCTTCGGTTCATTCGAAACTGACTGGGCGTTCTCCCTGTTTTTTGACGGAACTTCCTGCTGAAATATAAACTGTCTGCATACCCGACTTGCCGTGCTATGATTTGAATTTGATCGTCTGTTTGCAAAAGACGTTTTTTGGCTTCGTCTATTCGAATTTGTGCAATGTATTCTGTCACACTCATTCCCATACTTTGTTTGAAAAAGGTAGAAAAGTAACTCTCATGAAACCCCATCTTATGAGCTAAGTCTTTTCTTGTTAGTTTTTGATCATAATGCTTAGCCATATACTGCAAGATCATGTTAATCGAATAATGCACTTTTTCGTTGTATGGCTTGGATTGTTTGCGGAAAATGGACATGATTTCTTCCAGCCATTTCGCCTGTTCTTGTATGATTTGGCTCGTCTGTATTTGTTTGATGTAAGAAAAAAGGACGGCAGAGCCTTTCACCACTTCCCCGTTATCAGGGAGATGATCATAATTCACCTTATAGACCAATTCATTTTGTGCATCATGTGCCAGAGTGAATTGGTCAAATGTGACAGTATAGATCACTACTTGCTCGCTGGATAAAGATTCAACCATGACATCTATTCCTGAGCGGATCAACACACTGTCTTTGGCGTTTAGCTCATATCGAATTCCTTCCATGTCAAGTCTCACCGCACCGTCCGTAGTCAAGAACATCAGTGAAGATGTTTGCCATGAGTCCGTTTGTTTCACAGAAAGAGATCGTTTACTGCTTTCTTTCATGCGAAGAATTGTATGAGTATAGGCGGTCATTTTCTCTTTCTCCTTCCATATAAAAAAGTGCTAAAATAAACCATTTTAGCACTTCAATGTCTGACCGAATGGTGATTATCGCGCTCCAGCCGTTTGTAATTCTTTGTTTTTCTCTTTAAAGCGTTCATTATGTGAAGACACGTACGCTACTTTTTCTGCTTCTGGTTCGATGTATAGCTTTGCGCTATTGAGTGCATTGACTCCATCAACAAACGTACCGGCAATTAAACGCACTTTACTTTTATGTGTGCATAAGTCGCCAACTGCATAGACGCCAGGTAAATTGGTTTCCATCTTTTCATTGACCTCGATGAGTCCCCACTCACCTTGCTTGAGTCCCCATTCTGATAGAACGCTTAAATCACCTTTCATGCCATGGTTCACGATGACAGCATCGGTTTCGATTCGTTCGATGTCGCCTGTTTCTAAGTGCTGAATGGTGACGGCTTCAATTTTGTCACCTTGACCATGAAGCTCTGTGAGTTCATGCGGTGTGAGAATGCGAGCACTAGATGCTTTCATGTTGGCGACGTTTTTTTCATGTCCACCAAACATATCACGACGATGCACAACGGTCACACTTTCTGCAATTGGAACGAGGGCATTTGCCCAATCAACAGCTGAGTCTCCTCCTCCAGAGATGACTACCCGCTTTCCTGCAAACGTCTTTAGCTCCTGCACGGTGTAATAAAGGTTTGTTACCTCATAACGGTCTGCATGCTCGATTTCAAGTTTTCGCTGAACTGGAATTCCGTGACCCATGGCTAAGATGAGGGTCTTTGTCAAATGACGATCGCCATTTTCAGCCGTCAGCAGGATATGACCATTCTCATCCCGCTCGAATTGCGTGATTTTTTGATTCAACGCAATCTCTGGTTCAAATGTTTTCGCCTGTGTTTCTAGCTGCTGAATCAGCTGTTCACCTCTTGTTGGCGGCAAACCGCCCACATCCCAAATGACTTTTTCAGGATATAGAAGGATTTTTCCGCCAAGACTTTCGTTATACTCCAGTACCTTCGTCTTTAAATCCCGCATCCCACTATAAAAGGCGGTGTACATTCCTGCTGGACCGCCGCCAATAATGGTAACGTCAAACAATTCAAGTTGTTCTGTCATTTGAGTCCCTCCAGTTTTTCATCGATTGATCTATTTATAAGTGATATTGATTCTCATTATCATATGTACCTATTGTAGTCTACTCTGGTGAAGGGAATCAATAGCTTTCTGCAAAAAAAGAACAGGACGAGCGCTTTCTCGTCCTGTCAGCCATCACACAATCGTTAATCCAAGGTCCTTTAATTCCAGCGAAACAAGTCTTGCAATCGCATCTGCTCCTTCTTTTGTAAAGTGCGTGCGATCCTCAATGCCTGTTGACAGCATAAAGTAAGAAGTCGTTTTCTCTATGCCGGAAATTTGATAAAACTGGAGACTAACTGTATTTAAATCAACGAGAAGAACTTCTTCTTCATCGGCTAGTTCTTTCATCGCGGCACAGTAATCAGGGAAATCATTGATATATTCTCCGTCTTTTTCATGAAAGCGGCCGACAGGGGTTAATAAAAGCGGTGTAGCTCCTTTCGCTCTTGCTCCGTGAATATATTGAGACAAATAGCTTTTATACGTTGTGAAAGGATCTGTATGCCGTTCGGGCTTCTCCGTTGAAGCATCATTGTGCCCCATTTGTGTAAACAGCCAGTCCCCAGGCTGAATGTCAGCTAATATTTTATCAAGCCGTCCTTCTTCAATGAATGTTTTTGAGCTTCTTCCACCGATTGCACGGTTGTCGACGCTCACACCCTGCGCTGTGTAGCGATGTAAAAACTCTCCCCACCCTCCTTGAACAGGACGATCTGGGTAAGATGAAACGGTTGAATCACCAGCTAAATAGATGGTTGTCATGTTCATACGCCTCCTTTTTCATATAGCCACTCTAATAAGCGATGCGGACATCCAAGTGGCTGCTGAAAAGATATGAAACAATCAGCATCGCTACTTCATTCATTCTCTTTTTAATGATCAAAACCCTGCTTACCGGTAGATGTGAATACGTTAAATATGCGGCGGAAGTTCTACTTTTGTCTCAGTCGCTCTCTTTAATGCCTGAAGCATATAGCCAATTCCTTTATATGGAGCCAGCGGATAAATCGCTGTCTGATGAGGAAGTAATAACGGATCGATCACCTTTCGATATTTCTTTCCACCTAGTATCACTAATTCATCATATGCAGTGAGATGTTTTTCATGAAATTGCTGATTTAGTGCTTCTCTTGTTATCTGATCAGTATGCGGTGTACCAAAAGCCACATCATAATTTTCATGAATAATATCATCTGCCTTTAAGAATCCATGCTTCGCTGAAATGATTAGGTAGTCTGAAAAGAACGTTCGCGCATAGCTTTTCGTACGCTGATGCAGCGGACTTAAATAAACGAGGTTCGCCGGCTGGCTCCCTGCCTCTGGATGGACGTCCCATATTTTCTTGGCGCCACATGGAATGATACAAACTCGCTTCACTTGATTTTCTCCTTCCTTCGTTGATACATCCGATACAACATACAACCTAGCGCTGTGCCAAGTGTATTTAAGAGAATATCATCTATATCGCTGCTTCTTGTAATCATACCAGATTGCGAGAATATCCATTGAAGCACTTCAATTATTGTTGACAAGAAAAAGCCAGCAAGAATTGCCTTTTGCCAGCGCAAGGTTCGGAATGCTTGATAAAGAAAAAAACCAAGTGGCACAAATAACAAAATGTTCCCTGCCAAATTTAAAAAAACAAGATTGGGATAGCCATGATGATAGGCATGGAGATTTTGATAAATGGACTGCAAAGGCATGAGGTTGACACTCACCTGATCCCTTGGTGCGGAAAAACGATTAGGAAAGACCGTCAAATATAATAAAACATTTGTATACATAAACAGACAGGCAAGAACGATTTCAGTTCGTAAATAGATAAATCGTTTTTGTTTTTTCGCCTGTCTGTATCTCATATGTAAATAGAGCGGGACGAGCAAGAGGAAATAAGTCATGGAAAACATCGCACTGAATGTCATACGGAGAGCTGCCCCTTTCTCACATAATGCTTGACCATATTTACAGCTTATTCAGGCCTGCCCGCATCTATTCATCACTTATTCTCCTATTCAATGACGAGAAACCCATATTGACAAATCGTCATTTTCTCGGTATACTGACTGACATTCAGTCATTTTAAGGTCGGTGATCCTGTGTCAAAACGAGAAAAAATTATGCTTGCTGCGATTGATGCCTTTAAAGAGAAAGGAATCGAAAAGACGACCATATCGGATATTGTGAAAACTGCAGGTGTTGCGCAAGGAACTTTTTATTTATATTTTCCTTCAAAGCTGTCTGTCATGCCTGCCATCGCTGAACATCTGATCGCACAGATGGTACCAGCCATTGAAATGGAACTCACTCAGCATGCGGATGTACTTGATCAAGCAGATGCGCTAGTTGAATTTATTTTCTCTTTTACAAGACAATACCGTGATGTTCTTGCCCTAACGTATTCAGGTTTAGCTGCCACCGAGCATTTAAAGGAATGGGAAGATATTTATGAACCGATTTACAAATGGGTCGCTTCTTTTTTAGAAAAGGCAAAACAGGACAAAAGAGTACGTGCGAACTTGAACTGTCAATATGCTGCGAAATTCATTATCGGTTTACTTGAATCATCAGCTGAGCAAATGTACTTATTTACAGAAACAGATACAGAAGAGGTTCTGATTCAAAAACGAGAGGTGAAGCAATTTCTCCTTTACGCACTTGGCATAGAGACACCTTAACTTAGTACAGCACTTGCTGTACGCTCTTTTTTGGTTTTAAAATGACGAATCGTCAGTTTTCAGTTTTAGGAGGAAATACGATGAAAAAAAGCTGGATGTATGTTGCACTCACATGTTTATTTGAATTACTTTGGGTGTTTGGTTTAAATAGAGCTGATGCTGTGTGGGAGTGGGCGATCATTATCTGCCTGATCCCGGTTGATTTTTATTTTTTAATGAAAGCCTGCGAGAAGCTGCCGACAGGGACTGTGTACGCCGTGTTTGCAGGAGTTGGAACGATTGGTACATCTTTGATGGATTATGCGCTGTTCGGCGGTTCGTTTTCATTAGAAAAGCTTTTATTTATGGGCATTTTAATTCTCGGAATTATTGGACTGAAAGTGTCTGATGGAGATGCACATGAGCAGAAAGGAGAAGCGGTATAAATGGGCTGGTTTTTTGTACTGTTGGCCTCTGCCTGTGAAATTGGCGGAACCATTGGTCTCAATATGTTTAGTAAGAAAAAGCAACTCACGACAGGCATTATATTTGTCGGCGGATTTGCCTTATCCTTTTTGTTTTTGTACGCCTCGTTCTCTTCCGTTCAAGTCTCCGTTGCCTATACGGTTTGGATTGGACTTGGAACAGCGGGTTCTGTCTTGTTTAATATGATTCTATTTAAAGAGCCGAAAAACATGATTCGTATCCTCAGCTTGCTGCTGATTGTGATAGGTGTGGTTGGGCTGAAGTTGTTTGCGTAATAGAAAAAGCAATGGAATAGATTATCCATTGCTTTTTAAGTTAATTTTTATACTTTTCTTGGTACGCTTTAAATTGTTTTTCGTATTTTTGCAACTTTTCCCCATCAACTTTTGAATTTAATTTCGGTTTCCGCTTTCCAATCACCATTACATCTTTATCTACAATAGGACTTGATAAAAAGATATATGGTGCAAAACGATCACACTTCGTATTTGGAAGGGTGACGGATAATCTAGCGTATTCTTCTGTCGGGAATTGGTTTGAAATATCAAGTTCCTTGAGTCCCTCTAATGCCGATATTGGCTCTAAAGACTCGTCCTTCACTTTTATATTTGATAAGCACAGATATTTTAAATTCTTGAGGTATCTTAAAGGTTGAAGCGTATTTAAATTTAATGTATTCCAAATCCCACCTGACAATTGTAACCATTCTAAACCAGTGTTTTTTTGCAAAGGGGCTATGTCATTCAACTTTGAAAAATCTGTTAAGGATAAAGATTTTAAAAAAGTGTTTTTTGATAGATCCCATAAACTTTGTGCCTTTGTATTCCATTCAAGTGACAATACCTCAACATCTTGAAGAGAACTGATGATTGATAAATCTTCTACTCTCAGTTCACGCATATAGAGCATTTTGGGATTAACTAAGCTCAAGATCGTATTGAATTCCTTTTGGCCCACTTTGTAAATCCACAATTTCGTCAGGTTAGAAAAAGAGTTCAACCTTTCAATATTTTTAGTTTTTCCTGTGATTACTAACTCAGTGGCATTTTCATCTACATCGGCTAAATCATGAACAGCTTCTGGTCGTGCATCATGACGAAAAATATAATTCAGGGTCTTCTTTTAACATTCTTTTACCTCCATACCTACTAATGACGGATATCTAAATGAATTTTATCAGAAGTTTGGAGTCAAAACTGATTCTTTCCGATATTTTTGCCGGAGAAATAGGGGAAGGGATAAAAACTAGATGATCTTCTTTGTCCGTTTAACCACAATCCGCCGATGATTACGTCTGTTAAAATATGGAGCAACAACATATCAAATAAACAAATAAAAGAACTCCAATTCATATACGAATTAGAGTTCTCATTATATAACTAATACAATTTTCCCACCTTAAAACCGAACCCGTTAATCAAAGCCCTTCCTTTTTTATTTCTCGTTTAATGTGGATCATGCTGCTCAAGCAAGAAATCCATTGCGTAAATCGATTCGCCTTTTTCATCCAATAAAAAATACACAATCAAAGGCTCTCCAAAGGACCCTGTCTGCTGCGTGAACAAAACACATGTGAATTTTTCAATACCTATCGGAATCTTTCTTCTTAATAAAGGATGAAGAATAGGCGAAATCCGAATTGTATCTATATCCACATCCCAACGTTCGTTTTTTAAAGTGGGATAATGCTCTACTAACAGTTGGTGTAACATGTCGGTCGTGAGCGTTGCTTTTCCATCAAACTCATCATCTATTATGTTGGTGTTATACATCCGACGGTTGCTTATCCTTTGAAGCATTGATTCGTATTCCTTTTAAGACAAATCGTTTCTGGCCATCAAGAGTACAAGTGATCAATGTCAGTTCATTTTTCCCGCGATCCTTTAGTACATCAACATCCGTCGGTTCTATCGTAGCTGAGCTGACAATTTTGTATTCGTATGTTTCTGCTTGATGATGTAAGACGACTTTTTCTCCTTTAGGCACCTCTGGCAGCTGCCGGAAAAGCCGGTCGCCTCTATACCCTCTATGGCCTGCAATCGTGAAATTTCCTTCACCTGGCATTTGATGAGATTTGATTTGAGTCAGTGCAATACCTAAATTTTCTTTTGTTGTAACAGGTAGCACTTTTTCGTTTAAATCAATTGACGGGATCTCAAGCTCCATCGTATCTCGCAGGTCTTCTTCTGACACAGTTAAATGTGGAATAGAAGAAAGGGCACCACTGTCATTTTCTTCAATCATTTTCAATGCCTCTTCCATGGCTGCTGCCTCTTGAGACGTTCGCCACTCATATAGAAAAGGAACGGAGATGAGCATTAGTCCTGCGACCACCAAAAAGCTGCCTAATAAGGTTCTTTTTTTCATCAATACACTCGTTCCTTCCTTTTACTGAATGGTCCTTCTTCTGACTACAAGAAGAACAGTTCCAGACACTACTAGTAAAATCCCTGCATACATCAAATAACGTAGCCATTCTTCCCCAGTCTTTGGCAATTCACCGTTTGAGTCATGAGGCGGATGTTGATCCCCTTGATCTGAAGCTGGAGGATTTGTGTGGTCCACTTCATTCTTCATTGGAGCATTTTTCACAATCAATGTCTTGATCTCCACTTCGCCCATTTGAATTGTAAAAGCGAGTGGTTTTTTTAACGCTACATAACCATTTGGAGCTTTCGTCTCTGTGAGTGTATATTCACCAGGTTTAAGCCCTTTGACAATGGCTTCTCCGTCTTTTCCTGTTGTCACAGATTTGATGATTTTCCCAGCTTTTGTACGAATGTCAAAGGCTGCACCTTTTAAGGTTCTATCAGTCTGCTGGTCTACCTTTATGATACGCAGACTTCCTAAAATCAAGTGATTCTTCGCTGTTAATTGAAGAGGCTTCTGCTGATTTTTCTCAATCGTAAACCGGATCGGCTGATCATCTAATTCATAGCCATGAGGCGCTTTCGTTTCAACGAATTGATATTCTCCCGGTTTTAGATCGGTGATGTGAAGCTTTCCTTTTTGATCCGTTACAAGTGATTTCTTCAGCGTTTTCCCGTCTTTACTCTGAAGAGCAAACTCTGCGTTTTCCAGCGTGTGTCCCTCATCATCTACTTTGGTCAGTTCCACTGCTCCCGGCGTCAGTTTGTTGATCATTTCTACTTTTGCTGGTTTGTCTTGACCTAATCGAATCGTAAATGAGACAGGTGTCTGATCCAATTCATAGCCGGCAATGCTTGCTGTTTCGACAAATTGATAGGTTCCTGGCTTCAGTTGATCGACTGTCAGTTGACCGTTTTTGTCTGTCTTTAAGTCTTTCTTCACACGCTGATCGTGCGCATCAATCAGGTCAAAGGTCACGCCAGCGAGCAACTGACCATCCTCCCCTTTTTTCTCAAGCTTCACAGCACTTGTCGTCCGAATATTTTCTTTCGTCACTTTCACCAGTTGATTTGGATTGAAATCAATCTTGAAGTCTACTGGTTCTGCATCAAGTTGATGTCCAAAAGGAGCCTTCGTTTCAACCAATTGGTAAGCGCCTGGTTTCAAATCGTTGACAGTGATGATGCCTTTTTCGTTGGTTGTTAAACCTGACATCAATTCTTTACCATCATCATTGAAAAGGGTAAATTCTGCGCCTTTCAATCTTTCTTTTTCTTCCCCTATTTTAGTTAGTTCTACAGAACCTTTCTTGAGCTGATTGATTGCCTCCACTTGAATCAAGTCTTTTTGACCTAATTCAACTTCAAAAACAAGTGGTTTCGCACTCAATTCATAGCCTTCAAGACTCTTTCTTTCAACAAATTGATATTCCCCAGGTTTTAAACCTGTGAAGGTAATCTTTCCATCCTGATTGGTTGTAATCCCTTCTCCTCCTGCCACTATCTTTCCTTTGGCATCAGATAGATCAAAGACAACCCCTTCTAATGATTTCCCATCTTCTCCTTTTTTGTGTAACAGCACTCCGCCAGTTGTGCGGCTATTTTCTTTTGTCACACTGACCAGCTTCTCAGGGTTAAATGGAATAGCAAAAGTGACAGGTGTTTCGTCAAGCTCATGACCGAATGGCGCCTTCGTTTCAACAAACTGATAGGTTCCAGGTTTCAGATCGTTGACGATGATTTCTCCGTTCTCATCTGTGACGAGACCTGTTTTTATTTCTTTTCCATTTGCATCTACTAGCTTGAATTCTGCTCCTTCAAGCACATCATTCTTTTCACCGAGTTTCGTGAGCTGGACAGCTCCAGTTTTGAGATCATTGATCACTTTGATCTCTGCCGGTTTTTTTTGTGCGATTTCGATGGTAAATGGATAAGGTTTATTTTTCTTTTGGTAACCATCAATACTCTCTGTCTCCGCAAGCTGATATTTGCCCGGTTTGAGGTTGTCGACCAACAGCTTCCCATCTTCATCTGTTGTCAAATCTTTACGCACGACTTTGTCATTTTGATCCAAGACTTCAAATCGAACACCTTGAAGCTTCTTGCCATCTTCCCCTTCTTTCATCACTTCTAATGCATTTGTTTCATAGAGGTTCTTTTGTGAAATGATGACTGGTTCTTTCGGATCGAGTGGTACTTCAAATGTGATGGGTGTTTCATCTAATACATAACCGTCTGGTGCGTTTGTCTCAATGAGCTGATACGTACCCGGTCTTAGTTCGTTGATCGTGATCTTGCCATCTTTTCCTGTGACAAGCGCACCATTTAGCTCATGCCCATCTTGATCTAAGAGCTTGAACTGTGCACCTTCTAGTCTCTCTCCGCCTTCACCTATTTTGCTCAATTCTGCAGAGCCTTTGATGATGTCATTTACTGCAGTGACAACCGTTGTTTCTGTTTGATTTTCTTTAATGGTGAACGGCCATTTTTGCTGATTTAATTGATAGCCTTTCGGTGCGTTTGTCTCAACAAAGTAATAAGAACCTGGCTCAAGATGTTTGAATAGGATTTCTCCTTTTTCATCCGTTTTCAAGTGGGTTTGGACGGTATCTCCGGATTCATTTCTCAGTTCAAATTCTGCATTTTCTAATGCCGTACCCGTTTCTTTGTCTTTTTTCGTGAGCTTCACATGCTGGCGGATTTCTTGGTTTTGCACCGTCATGCTATTTCCTGTTTTCGTTTGATCTCCTGATTCGTAAGGCTGATCAATCGTGACATTGATCGGTTCCTTCGTTTTCAAATAACCATCAGGTGCTTTCTCTTCTGTCACGATATAGTCACCATACAGAAGACGATCAAATCGAAGAGCTCCTTCTTCATCTGTTGTCTTTGTTCCAATGACGATACCGCTCGCAGCATCTGTCAGAGAAAAGGTTGCTCCTTTTAGCGCTTTTCCACTACTCGCATCTACCTTATGAATGGTTAAAGCGCCAATCGCTCCTGTGCCATCTCCCATGCCAGCGGTACGTTTGACCACAATTGAGGCTTCGGATTCCTTTTTGATTTCTTTTACATTTTCACCTCTAAACGTTACTTCGTTTTGAAGTGTACTTCCCACCTTATCTAAAATGAGAGATTGGTATTCTAAAATATAGGGTCTCGTGATTTCTTCTTTAAATTTGATTTGAAAAGAATCTGGATCGAATTCAAGGTCTAGTTCATAATCCTTCCCTTTTTCCAGCTCTTCCTTTTTGGTCACTTGCCCCTTTTCATCTATTGTTGTCGAGTACAGATGAAATGAGTTTTCTATTATGGCTTGGTTACTGCTCGGATGGTCGATAATCGTCGCATCTTGGACTGTTGATTGTCCAAAGTTGATATTCAGTTTCCAATCAATGACTTTCCCTTGTTGATTTCCTGATTTGCTCGTGTATTTCCCTCCATTTGGAATAGACACCACAGCATTCACGTCTGATTCTTTCGTCTTTCCATCATAAAGGGTCGCTTTATTTTCGTAGGTTTTCTGTACTAAATCCATTCCTTCAACACTTGTTTGATACGTGATTTTGTATGGGGAATCAATGGCATGTTTGAAAATGACTTCGAAGCCTGATTCTCCCTTTTCATTTTCGAGGAATTTGATGTCATAATGTTCTTTCGCTAATACTTCTTTTTCTTCCGCACCATTTTCCCCGCCTTGTAAATCAAGCGAGTAGACGATGATTGACTCTTTAAGCAAACGCTGATTTCCTTGAATGAAATCCTCGATTTTCGCCTCTTCTAGATGCTTCAAATTATAGTTCACACCGATATTCCATGTGATCTCTTTTTGCTTTGCATCATATGTTCCATTCTTGAACCCATTGGACTGCGTGTATGTGTCAGGCGTAAAGACAGATTGGTTTTCCTTCGTCAAATCCTTGCCATCTTCATTTACCCATTCAAGTTTTACATGGTTACGTAGGTTCTTTTGATCTTTATCTGCTCTTTTTTCATAATCAAAAGACGTTGTATATGTGATGGTATGTTCTGTCTTGATTTCTTTCGTAAATTGAATATCAAATCCATTTGCATGTTCAACGATTTGATAATCTGTGCCTTCTTCAAGCACTGTATTATCTGTCGTCACTTTTAAACTATCTTTTTGCAGCGTCAATCCTTCGTTTGTAAACGAATCTTTTAATATTACGTTGTTCATGGTTTGTTGATCTTTGTTGAAGATGATACGCCATGGAATGGTCTTGTTCTTGTAATCCGGTGTTCCGTGGTCTTTCGTTAGGATTTGCTGATCAATTCTTTGCTTCCCTTGTTCGCTCTCTTTGCCAGCTGTTACAGTATTGATAATGTCTTCAGCTTCGAAAATTCGCTCGGTTGCTTTTGTTTGATATGTGATCAGGTAAGCCGATTGGATATCTTGATTGAATTGCAAGGTAAACCCGTTTTGTTCATCCTTTTTTTGAGGTTGAACCACATAATCTTCAAACGCTTTTGTTCCTGATTCTTTGCCATTCTCATCAATTGTGACTTCTTTGACTTGAATTGAATCAGATATTAGCGCCTGTGTACCGTTAAAGAAGTCTTCTATTAAAGCATCCTTTTGAGCCAGCTTTTTTTCGTTATAGTTATACCGAATTTCCCAAGTAATCGTTTGAGTGACTGGATCGTAGTGGGCGGCTTTTTTATTTAAAGGACTGCCTCTTGTCACATTCACGGTTCCTTCTGCTGAACTAATCTCTTTATCAGCAGAGACAAGGGACGCTTTATTACGAAACACAGACTGATCTTGATTCGTAATGTCCGTTTCATACATTAAACGGTAAGCGAGATGCACGTCATCTTTAAATTCGATCGTGAAATCTTGACCATCTGCTGTTTGGCCGATGGTGTAGTGATTTTCGTCAAGCAGCTGTCCAAGCGATGTTTCACCATTTAGCTTTGTATCTACACGATAAAGCTTGATTGAATCTTTTTTTAACGCTTGACCTTCTTGAATCGGATCTAACAGTTTCGCTTGTTTCACATCATCTAAGTCCATATTAAAATCGACTGTCCATTGAATGGTTTCAGCATTGTAAGATCGATTGGGTTCTCCCTTTTTAGAGACATTCGGACCATTTGGAATGTATTGAATCGGAATCGATATCGTATCTTTGCCTTCAATCGGGGTAATCACCACTTCTTTTTCTTCAGTGATCACTGTTTGTTTATCTAATTGTGTCCAAACTTGAAGTGTTCCTTGGATATTTGAATATTGTTTAATAAAATCTGTGAATTCGATAGAGGCATTTCCGCTTTCATCTACAGAAAAATAACCGATGATCGATTGATTAAATTTCATCTCGAGACGATCGATTTTTTCGTAAATGACTAATTCCTCTGGAACCTTGAAATGGAATTCATCCCCGCCATTATAGTTATGACCATTCGGGATGGCCCACTTATAGTTAATGGAAATCAGTGAGTTGACGTCAGGCTTATCAACTGAATTACCTTCCTGATCTTCAAAAATTAATTTCGCGTCAGTAAGGAGATTTTCTTGTATCTGCATTTGTTTTGAAACACTTTGCAGCCCTACACGCTTAGACACGTTCACTTTGTTTTTTAGTAACTCATCTTCATCGCTTTGTTTCGTTTGAGCGGCTTCTTGATTCTTGTCTTCTTTTTCAGATAAGGTTGAATCATCTTTTGGAAGGCTTTCTTCACGCTCGTTTTGCTTTGTTTTTTCTTTTTGCTCAGCTATACTGGTGACATTGATGTCTATTGATCCTTCTAAATTTGGATTAATCTCAACATCGTCTTTAAATATGACTTTCACTTCATTTTGTTTTGAAACAGTATACTCGCCAACAATGATGTCATCCACTGTAATGGATTCCTTTTGCTCCTTCTCTACCTGTATGGCTGAAGGAAGAGTGTGAACATACGGATATTGTTTTTTTAGATCTATTCCTTTAATCGACCAATGCACAATGGCCTTTCTAACTTGCTGATCTTCTATGTTTGATAACTTGTTGCCTTCGCTATCAGCAAATTCAATATTCCCATAGATATTCTCTTGAATGTCTTTAGCTTGTGCCCCTGCTAAAGGCAAGATTCCTAATATACTAGACTGTATGACTAACACCGCAATGAGAGCCAATGACAATATTCTTTTCAATACATCCACCCTTTTCTAAAATTAATTTTCAACAACGATTAAAAAATCATTTGTATACTGTCTGATCAATCACTCCGCTTCTGATCAAATTTTTCTAAAAATTGCATCTTAAGACCCTATGAATAAAATGAGTTGATCAACCATGAGTTTGAAAGGTCATCATGAGTAGTAGATATAGTAGCTGGATAGGGGTCTATAGCAATGGGGAATAGTGAGAGGGAACATGAAAAGAATAAATGTGAATTTTTCTATTTATACTGGAACGAACAACAAATGATTAGTACATGCATATATAAGCATATATTCACATATAGAACGTTCATATAAAACAAGCATGACTCATATGGTATGTATGGTGAGATAGTTCAGCATCATATAGATCGCATTCCTTCTACTCCCTTCCATATGGTAATCAAAAAGCCGATGCTTTTTATTCTTACATTTACCGTTTGAGCAGCAAAAAAATAAACAAAATATCTAAAATGATCCATTTTTATAGGATTCTTGGCATATTTATCACCTTTCAATAGAAAAATATGGAGAATCAGGGCATAACATTTGTTTTCGTCTAATTTTTTTCTCTTTTATCATGAAAAGTGAAGACAAAACGATTTAGCCTAAACATTACAATCATTTCATGCCTATTTTGAGAATCAAATGTTCTTTAAGTGAACTTCATAATATAGAGGCAAGCTAAAGGAAGGAGTTAGTTGTTTGATGGAGCTCATTGATAATAAATCAAAGAGATGGATAAACATTTTAAAATTGCTTGTATCCAAAAATAAGTGGTGGAGCCTTCAAGAGATATCGAATGAACGTATCGGCTCGGTTCGTGCGATTCAAAGCGATTTAGAACAAATGAAATCGTTCCAAACAGAGAATGGAGAACCGTTAATCCACATAAAGCCAAGACAAGGCATATCCATTTGTAATACGCAGACGATACGAGTGGATTACTATATCAAAGAAATTCTAAAGGATACGATTGAAATTCGATTGATTGACGGCATTTTTTTTGAAGAAAACAGATCTTTCTATGAATGGATGGAAACGCTGAATATCAGTAGATCCACATTGTATAACACGATTCATAAAATCAACTCGATCCTTACATCCTATGACATCGAGTTACGCCCAGATAGTATGCAGTTTCATGGAAATGAGAAGGAGATTCGTCAATTCTTTGTTGAATTTTTATTTGAAGTGTATGGAAGCCGCCTTTGGCCATTTGATGATATTCAAAAACAAGACGCAGTGAATTTATTACAAGAACTATTTCAGGTGCTCGAAGTCAATCTACCAGATGTCGCGATAGATAAATACTGCCTGTGGCTCGGCGTTTCCATTCACCGAATGCGAAAAGGTTTTACAATCAGCCGTAAATATACATACTCAATGAATGAAGAAAAACAAACCTCTACAGCTAAAGGAATCTATGATCAAATTAGAAGATGGGAAGAGCACATCTGCCGAATGGCCAAAGACGTATTTGATGTGACGCTGGATCATCATGAATTTGTCTTTTTGCTATTGATCGAACCAGCTATTGGACACTTTAAATCAATTGAGTCTGTCGAAGAAAAATTGACGTTCTTTCAGTCGCATACACCACGCCTCTATGATGCCATTCATTCATTTATCACCCAGTTGGAGTCGATTTTTCATCAAGAAATAGCGAATCGTAAGGTGATGACACTCGTTCTTCTCCAATATTATGTGTATTCCAATGAAATTACCGTGAGAGATGGATTCCTTTTCAAAAAGAAATCGAGCTATTTATCAGAGGTGAAAAAACAGTTTCCCTACTTCTATTCGAGGATTAGTCATATCATCCAAGAGTTAAAAACAGACGATATCCTCGCTTCTTTTGTGAAAAATGAACGGGAATTGATTCGTATCATTACATCTTCCTGGAGAGGACTTGTTCATTTGGAGATGGAACGGAGAAACGTGCTGAACATTTTTGTTACTTCAACATTAGGTTATTATCATAGTTTGTTTATTGCTGATTTAATTAAATTAAGTGTGCCTCCTCTCATTCACATTTTCACAAGTCCAGAAAATACGTTAAATGATGTCACGATGGATCAACTTGGGATTGATATGATTGTGACCGATACTGAGCTTCCTCTTCAGTTCGGGCGATCTACGCTGCTGATCAGCTCTTTTCCAACAAAAAAAGAATTGGACAACTTGCACCGCAGATTGGTTGATATGACAAACTGATGTTCATCATAAAAAAAGCTGCTGAGACAAGCTCAAGCAGCTTTTTGGTTCTGTATTAATGAAGCACGATTTGTTCATTCATCAAATCAATGGCGTAAAGCGATTGCCCATATTCATCTAATAGAAGGTATACTTTGAGCGGGGCAGTGGTTTGATCTGTTTGCTGCGTGAATAGGACACAAGTGAATTTTTCAATCCCATCTGGCAGCTTGCTTTTCAGAAAAGGATGAAGAATAGGAGAGATTCGAAGGGTATCAACATCTTTCAGCCAAAGCTCATCTTGTAACGCAGGATAATGGTCAACCAAAAACTGACGAAACACTTCCAATGTACTCAAGGTAGATATCCTCACTTTCTTCTAACTTGGCTTCAAACTCACCTAAAAACAAACGGAACCAACTCATCATATGATCTCGGTACACGTATTTTCGCATACGGCTTGAGACATGATCACTCACTTTTTAGACTTGATACTGTAGATCAACTGTACTGTCACGAATGTTTAATATGTATAACGTTTCCTATGTCATCTCATTGACTCCACCACGAATCCAAACAATGGACCTATGATCATATTCTTACCTGTTTTCTTTCGTGATGAAACGACAACTTCCTGCTACAATATTCCATTTTTCTGCAAAAAAGAGGGAGATGGGACAAAAAAGAGAACAGCTCCTCACTGTTCTTTTGGAAGTTATGAAAGGTCTGTCAAAGAGAACACTTCGCCGCTCACTGCATCAATGCCATCATGACAATCGAGCCTGCCGCATAAAACATATTGTTTTTGCACATCGTCATAGACATAGATAGGTATAAGTTCGAGGCGTTCTCTCAATGTTTCAAAGGCTTGTTTCTGAGTTATGGTGATTTCACTAGCTGTTTGAGATGGATTGAGTATCCCACATACTTGAAACATCTCTTTTTTATCTATGTAATTAATGGCTTCAAAAGTGTTGGCATCAATGAAGACCTTGATTTTATCCATAAATCCACAGCCTTCTTGTTCATTCGTTTTTAATATCGCATGGATGTATCCGTGATCACGTTGGAGTGTTTTTAGAACCCACTTTCCTGTATCCTTAGGATATTTTTGCGCCAAGAAGGTGCGGACTGCTTTGATACACTCATCCTGGTCTTCTTTTGATATCGTGAAGGAATCTGGTGACGGTTCCAATGAGAAAGCTTGTTCAGCTGAAATGTTCTCATGAATGTCCATTTCCTTTTTTTCAAAGGCATTGTTTATCGGTTCATTCCACTCAATGACTTTATTCATGTGTATACAATGCGTTTCTTCACGCCCAACTTCAAACGGAAGAGTTCCTGTTCCATCGTTCTTCACATAGATTTCTTCTAAAGCATAAATAGACCGGATTTGATTGTGCTCGAAGGAAGGCAATTGAAATAGCTGCACTTGCTGCTCAGCTAAGTTCCTCACCTGATCAAGGGAAAGCACATATTCCTCAGCTTTCAGTAATGTTTTGGCTAAAAATGGACCGTGGTGTGTAAAGTACATGAGCTGTCCATGTTCATTCCATTTCACTTCGATTCTGCCTGAAGGTGTTACTTTCACACCATCTATTGCTTCTTCGAAAGAAAGTTCCCCTTTTTCCTTCTGATGCATATGAAAATGCTCTCCATAGATCAATCCTGTTTCTTGTTCGATCCATTGAATGACATGAGCTGGATAAGGTCTCTTAAACGTGACACCATGCTGCGCATAGGTTTTGTCCATAACAAAAATAACTGATTCGGTCTGTCCTGTATTCAAGTTCACTTCAATGACAGCTGTGCCGTCTGGGTTTAGATCATCGTCCTCGGGTTCCGTTTCATGAGAGGGAAACCATTCCATATTCAATGTATACACCGTTTCATTGAACATATTGACGTAGCGATGAAAACTGTGTCTTTTTAGATAGTAAAGATCTAAGCCAAATGTCACCTTTGTCTGATCGATCAGTTGTTGAATGTTTGCATTCAATGAATTCACCTCAAAATGATGATGTTTTATGGAAGAATAAAAATAACGATAAAGATGAAAATGACGATTGCCATAAAAAATCCTAAAGCGATTGCCATTATATTTGACTCTTTTGTGTAGCCTGTTAATTCACCTACAGTCGATCGGTCGATTTTTCTAAAACGAAAAAGCATGCTTATATTTAAAATGGCTAGAACCATCAAAAACAAGAAAATGATCAATGCAGGATCGACGTCACTGAATGCATTATCCACATTTTGTAAAGTGAATGATTGAATAAACATAATGACACTCAATATGATTTTCCACACATGATCTAACCGTTTTTCTTTTTCCCACTCTTTCCCTAATTTCTCTTTTTCATAAATAGCTACCTGCTCTAAAATAGGGATGAAAGACTTTGTTGTTCCTTTTCTGATAAAGCCTAAAATGCCTTGGATAAGGATTAAAATTCCTAAACAAAAAAGGAAATGTGTCAGTTGGATTTTAACAATTTGAATCAACATAAAAAAAATGATGATCATAAGTCCGACAAATAAATTAGAGATAGCGATTTGTTTTGTCCTCATCTTTTTTAGTGCAGCTTGTTCCATGTGATAAACTCCTCCTCGTTTCAAATTTTTCTGATAAACGCTCTATCCTTATTACGATTTTAACGAAAAAATGTTTCAATATTTTCCCTTTCAATTGTCAATTCGGCTTTTTCACAAATGAAAAGACGCCCATCATTCAATGAACGTCTTATCCTTCTTCATGAAATCAGCACATCATATTTGAGCTGTTCTGTCTTTTATTTGCTGGGCTGCCAGGTGTTTAAAGTCATCAATAGAGAGCAGCTTTGACGTTTTTTCTCCATGTTGTCTGATATTCAGTGTTTTTTCTTGCATTTCTGTATCTCCAATGACAGCGATATAAGGAATTTTTTGCATTTGTGCTTCTCTCATTTTATAGCCGAGTTTTTCATCCCGTTCATCGATTGTGACTCTAATTCCGATATTTCTTAATTGCTGCTGCACCTCTATGCAGTAATCAAGGTGAACGCTTGAGACAGGTATGATTTGTACTTGGATTGGTGCGAGCCATAACGGGAAGACGCCGGCAAAATGTTCAATGAGAATACCAAGGAACCGGTCAAGTGAACCAAAAATGGCACTATGAATGACAACTGGCCGCACCTTTTCATTTTTCTCGTTGATATATGTTAAATCAAATTTCTCTGGCATTTGAAAATCCAGCTGAATTGTGGCGCACTGGTGGCTCCGCTTTAGTGCATCTTGAATATGAAAGTCGATCTTCGGACCATAAAATGCCCCATCTCCTTCATTTAAATGGTAGTCAATCTTTAACTGATCAAGCACATTTTTTAGCGCTTTTTCGGATATATCCCAAATAGCGTCATCCCCTAATGCTTTTTCTGGACGAGTGGATAGTTCGACTTTATACTCAAAACCAAATGTCCGATACACATAATCAACTAATTGAAAAATCCGTTTGATTTCAGCTTCGATTTGATCTTCTTTTAAAAAAATATGGGCATCATCTTGGCAAAATGTTCTGACCCTGAACAATCCATTTAATGCTCCGCTGAATTCATGACGATGCACCTGACCAAATTCAGACATTCTAATTGGAAGGTCTCTATAGGAATATAAGTTATTTTTGAACATGAGCATATGCCCTGGACAGTTCATCGGTTTTAAAGCAAAACTTGTATTGTCTACTTCTGAGAAATACATATTTTCATGATAATGATTCCAGTGCCCTGACTTTTCCCAAAGTTCTTGGTTCATCATAAATGGAGTACTTACTTCTTCATATTGCGCTTGACCTCTCACTTCTCTAGAAAAGGCCATTAATTCATTTCTGACAATCTGACCTTTTGGTAAATAAAAAGGCATGCCTGGCGCTTCTTCTGAAAACATAAAGAGGGATAACTGTTTCCCTAATTTCCGGTGATCACGTTTATTTGCTTCTTCCATGAAATGAAGATAATCAGCTAGATGATTTGGATGCTGAAATGCTACACCATACACTCGCTGCAAGACATCCTGATTGCTATCTCCCCGCCAATATGCCCCTGCCACACGCGTTAGTTTAAATGCCTTTAAATACCCTGTAGAAGGCAAATGAGGTCCACGGCACAAATCTATAAATTCTCCTTGCTGATAAATCGTGATGGCTTCTTGTCGAGGGAGACTTTTTAAAATATCCAGTTTATATGGATCATGTGCAAACATCACTTCAGCTTCTTTGTAAGAGACCTCCATTCTTTGAATAAGGTGATTCTCGTTTATGATGTTTTTCATCTCTTTTTCAATCATTGCCAAATCCTCTACGCTTAACGTTTGATTCAGCTTCATATCATAGTAAAATCCATTCTCAATGACAGGTCCGATTCCCAGTGTCACATTGTCATATAACCTTTTCACAGCTTGGGCTAATACATGTGCAGCTGTATGTCGTAACACTTCCAGCCCTTCTTTTGAATCAAGTGTTAGAATCGAAACCCCCGCATCGTTGTTTAACGGATAACTTAAGTCCACTGTCTGATCATTGATCTTTCCCGCTACTGCTTTTTTTCTTAAACTTGGGCTAATATGGGAGGCAACCTCTGCGACTGTCGTACCTGCGGAGAACTCCTTGATCTTTCCATCTGGAAATTGAATTTTTACCATTTTTTCTCTCATTACTGACACACCTTTCTCTTTTTTGAAATAAAAAAACACACCCATCCCTCATAGAGGGACGAATGTGTAATCCGTGGTTCCACCCAAATTCCCATAACGCGTATTCGCTTTATGGCTCTGGTGCCGTAACGTGGCGTAGACGGTATTGGATACTGTAATGTTCCCCAATACAGCTCAAAGGTGGTAAGATAGCTTTTCTGCGTTAGGAAGATTTCACCGTGACTTCCCTCTCTGTGAACCGATTAAAGCTGCTCATGTCCTTTTCAAAGCAATCATGCTATAAAAGTAAACAAAAAAACACACCCATCCCTCATAAAGGGACGAATGTGTAATCCGTGGTTCCACCCAAATTCCCATAATGCGTATTCGCTTTATGGCTCTGGTGCCTTAACGTGGCGTAAACGGTATTGGATACTGTAATTTCACCAATACAGCTCAAAGGTGGTAAGACAACTTTTCTGCGTTAGGAAGATTTCACCGTGACTTCCCTCTCTGTGAACCAATAAAAGCTGCTCATGTCCTTTTCTTCGCTTTTGATTTCTCCATATATTACATGATGATGGGGAATGATGTAAAGATTTATTTTGTATAGTGCTATTGAAATTTATTCTTTAAATGAAATATCTTGTCATTTCACTGGGGCTATATTCGACTTGATACTTAGGAGATAACGCATTCTTCACTTCTTCCGTTATACACTCCCCTGCTTGATTAAACTTCTTTTCCATTTCTACCCCTTCTGGCAGCAAGTCATCTGTTTCTTCATCAAACCAACAACCATACTGTATGGCCCAATTCCATATTTTAGAGAATAGTACATCGCTTATAGGTACATCATCTCTTTCTAAATGACATTGACAATGTCCGCATTGAAAAGGTTCACCACCGTAATCTCCTTCAATTTTCACAAAAGGATGATCCTCAAACTCTCGACAGCACACCCATTTTTTGAAGTTCTGACCGAACTCTGTCAGTTTAATCGAGTAATAACGCATGGAAGTTCGTTTTCCTTTCATGTCAAATATCCCTTGATCAATTAATGTCTTCAATCGATATTCAATAAAATCATCACCGATATACTGATCTAAATGACCAATGACTTCTCCTATTAATCGTGGAGTGACGATATACTCCTCTTCTGGCGCGGACTGATGAAGCCGCTTAGCCATTTTCACTAAATAAGCATCAAATTCATCTTCTGGTACGCTGATCACTTGTCCTTTTTGCCATATCCGCAGCGTATGATTTTCTTTAGCAAGTGAAAGCCATTCGTTTTGTAATCTTTCTCTCTCTTCTTTTGTCACTGGGTGAATATGCTCTTTACTCTCATACAAAATTTTAAATTTTTCAGATGCGATTTCTCCGGAATGTCGAAGGATCATTCTTCTTGTATTCGTATTGAACAGCTGATCAAATGCTGTCGTTATATTGATTACAGACAATTCAATGCTTTTCTCTTTTAATAAATAGATGGCATATCGCAAGGCAATTTGCTCATGTGCATTACTGCCTGTCCAGATGAGTATACGACTGCCAGCTTTTATTTCTTTTATTTGCTGAAGCATTCTATGCTGATCGTTGACCATGTCGTCAAAATAGCCAAATTCATTTGACATCACGTTACGCAGCCATTCTATACGGTTCGCTTGTCCTTCATGTTCGTGTAAATGTAGAAGTGGTCCAATTGAATAGATATCATCAAAAGCGATGACATCATCTATTTGTTTTTGCTTCATTTCACGTATTGCTTGTTTTAAACTACCGGCAGCTGCCGCCCCAAATATGATATGTATCATCATTCGTCTCCCTTTATCTTACATTTTATTTCATCTTCACCTATTCATGGTTCTTTCGTCAATTCTATTGAGTCAATTTCATTCAAAAGTATGAGAATGAGACGATAATATTTACATAAGAAATGAATCTAGAATCGAGGAGACAAATGTTCTTAGACTTTTTATTTAAAAAGAAAAAAACGACTACACCCCTTGTGCAGAAAGATATCCAGCAAAAAACTTATGACAACAAAAAAGCCGCACGAAAAGGGGCAATTGGTGAATATAAAA
Organism: Bacillus sp. 22190; assembly: GCF_052045575.1. NCBI lineage: Bacteria > Bacillati > Bacillota > Bacilli > Caryophanales > Bacillaceae > Bacillus > Bacillus sp. 22190. The sequence goes on from NZ_JBQEPF010000010.1 coordinate 45,879, forward strand.
TAGATATTCAGCTCTCGCAATTGCCAAAAGATTTTCTTTTTTTAAATGATGTGATGATAGAAAATCCTTCTTCTTCAACGGGTTACTCTCAAATTGACCATATCGTCATTTCGCCGCATGCCTTGTTCGTAATTGAAACAAAGAACTATCAGGGTACCATTTACGGAGGGAAAAAGCGTAAGACATGGCTAGTAAACGGAAAGTTCCCTTTTATAAGTCCACTCGCTCAAAATTATGGGCACATCCAAGCCATTAAACGCTGCACAGGAAATTTGATTGATACCTCATCAGTCGTTTCTTTAATCTCATTTACAAAGCGATGTACATTCAAAGTAGATGAAGAATTAAGGAAAATCCAATCAAATGAGTTAGTGATTTATGATATAGAATTAACAGAATTTATCAAACGAAAAAGTGCAAATATCCGTATGAAGCAACCAACACCGATTTACTCTGAACTAGAACGAAAACGTTTGTTTGAAATACTCAATCAAGCTAATATTACTGATGACAAATTGCGAAGGCATCATGTTGAGCACATAAAGCAAACTTTCTCTGAACAAAAATCTGAGAACGCAGTTTGCCATGAATGCCAAACTGCTGTATCCGAAAAAGTTCGATCGTACTGTTTGGCTCAGTCAAGATTCCAAGGAAAGATTTATTGCTATACTCATCAAAAAAACATTTAGACATGAAAAAAGGTAAGGGATCTTGTCCTTACCTTTTTCTTACCTCTATTCCTAAACTAATAATTCCCCTCTTCATCAACTGTTATTTTTCATAATTAACTGTAAATATGTCTATATTTTTTCACTCTAGGAAGTAGACTAACAAAGCAATTACTTTTTAACCTCATTTTCAGTTCCAAGTTTTTGTTTTTAATAATTGTGCAATGTCTGATGTTATAGGAAGTTGCTCTGTGCCAAGAATATCTGTTAAATTAAATACTCGTGATCCCATAGGCGCTCTTGGTGTCATTTTCTTAAAATCAGTCTCATAGAATTTCTCAACAAAGAAGTATCTATGTTTAATAGTTCTTAGATCGTATCCATGCTCGTCACCATCTGAAATTGCGCGAAGAATTTTTTGTTTTCTTTCTTCTGTTACATCGCCATACTCTGCTTCATATTGCATTCCAACTTCCGTTTTAACCGCTGTAATACGAGCACTAACCTTGCCAATTGCACGTACACTTTTGTTTTTATATAGACTAAGATAATCATGTGATCTAAAGCCACGTTCAACATTGTCATAATAAAGATTTTGACTGACGTTAAAATCAAAAGTATTGTTTGCTAACTGCATTCTCATAAATTTCCAAGAATCAGAAACTGCAATGAGATTATCATTATTACAGTAATTTAGATAATCATCCAAAACCTCTTGCATTTCAAAATCCCTATCATCTATTACTTCCTGAATTGCATTTGCGATACCTTCAAAAGTTGTATTGATGTGAATAACAGGTCTATTTTGGGTTGTATTATACCTCTTTAACTGTTGTTCAAAAATTCCCTTTTTGTCTTCTGCCATCAGCTCAGGAGCTAATGTAATCAACACCTTGTTCTTCTCATCATTGAAAGAATTCAAATGTCGCATAAGCTGTTTGTCATAAAACCAGTCGGACATTTTTGTTTCAACAACAATTTTAAAACTTTCCTGAGTGATGGTTGCATCAGGAATACTATCGACACTTTTTTCTTGTAATTTAAATACAATTTCGGGATCAAAAGAATCAGCGAAGAACTCCGAGCTTAAAAAACGAAAAAATTTATGGGAAGAATACTGATACAAACGAGATAATAACAACATCGTATTTGCTGTAGCAACATTTTCTTTTGCATGGTATCTCTGGAAATAATGAATCTTCATAATGATTTATTTCCTCTCTCTCCTTAATACTCTAGAAATTAAGAAGCAAGAAAATTAAGTATTGAGATCTTCTCTATACACTTTTCCATTTTCTATTCTTAATTCAGTTCATATGTAATAACCCCACCACTGTAAAAAACAATATTGTTTTTTATTTAAAGAGTAATTTCCTCAGCTATTTCCTCAAGACTTTCTTCGATTTCTTCCATTTTCACTTGCATATTCGTTGAAAGAATTTCTAGAATCTCTTTGTTTGAAAGTTCATCATAATCCTTCTCAGTTCTAAGAAAATCAGAGCATACATTGATGAAGACATTTGCAATTTTTTCGGTAGCTTTTCTGTTATAACTTCCAATAATTAAACTGATAACAGGAGACAATATTAGGCTGCTTTTACTTATGTTTTTACCCAATAATTTTGTAATAGAGGCCATCACTTTTGGACCGTACTTCTCACTGCCGTATTTAAAAATAGACTTTCCAGCTATTTTACTTCCTTCAAAAAATATAAAAGGAAGCAATATAGATTTTAAAAGGGGAGTAGCCTCTTTCGAAAACTCCACGAAATTTTTAGAAACAGGAATCCCCATGACAGTCATAATTTCCTTAAATAAATAAAGATAAACAGCTCCCTTACCTAGCACATCTAATCCAATTGGTAGTGTATCTGCAAGATGTGCTAAATTTTTATAATTAAAAGGACCCTTTGAATCTAATCGTTCTTTTAGCAGTTTTTTTGCCGAATTTATTTTTTCCTCAATTTTAATTTTTTGGGCGGCTGTAAATGCTCTTACAGTAGCATCTGGAAGTATACCTATGGTTTCACTAATTAAATTTTTCAACCCGTGTGGAGGTATTGCTAGATTTCCGTATAACTGTCTTTCTTCAGCTAGTACACGACATATTTTTAATTTTGGGCATTCTTTTTCAATTATTCTTTGAAACCTCTCATCACTATCAAGTGTTTGTGTTAATACAATGATTACAGGCATGTAGTCTGAAAAACTTTTTATCCACTCTAGCTCTTCATCTTCAATTCTTCTACTTTCATTTGAAATACAATACCACATCACATGCATATGATCTTTAACATTTGAAGATTCTGCATGCTTACTAATTTCTTCAATAATACTTTTTCGAGATTCTTCCCTTTCTTGCGGGTTTAATTCTAAACCCTTTGTATCAAATAGATTTACATCGATACCCTGAATGTCATATTTAATTAATGATTGCGAAACAGGCTTTCCTTCACCAGTTTCAGCGACTTCAGACCCAAAAATAGCATTGATCAAAGTGCTTTTTCCTACACCAGTTTTGCCTGAAAGAACTATATTTGGCTTAATAAAATTCTGATCAAATTGCTCATCAAATTTTTTCAAAGTTTCCATCATCACAGAAACAAAATCTCCCAAAGAATCCTTGTTATTCTCTTCACTCATGTAAATGCCACCCTTCCCCCTCTATAATTAGTACTATTTTATCAAACATTACTAATTATTTGTATATTTATCCTCCCAAAATCAAATCAATTACTTGTTTGATTTATTTACATAAAATATTCCAAAAATAAATAAATGCGATAATTATAGATAAAAAAGATAGGTTATATAGATGAGTTGTAAAATAGAAAAACGTATTTTTGAATCGTTAAGCCAGCTCGCCTTATGAAATCGGCCTCAAACTCTTATGCTGAGAAATTCGGTCAAATGCCACCATCAGAATGGTCATGAGCAAAGCGAGAAGAACCGTTCCAGCGCTGATCCAGCTGAGGTTCAATATAGATGTCCTGCTCAATACAAGCCCTCCTACCCCCGAGCCTAAAGCAAATCCAAATTGAATAAATGATGTATTGACACTTAATGCGATATCAGGAGATTTCGGTACAAGTGTGACAAGATATAGCTGCTGAGCTGGCGATGTGCTCCATGTAGCGATCATCCATATCATGATAACAGCCACCATGACCACGAGATTCCCTGTGACAAATGCTAGTAGCATGAGCATCATGATTTGCAAGATGATGCCAGAAAAAATCGTGAAGATTGGCCCTTTTTTATCTGCTGCCATCCCTCCAAGGCTTGATCCTAAAAAGCTGCATATTCCCGCTAGTAACAAAATGCCACTGATTTCTGTGATGCTTAGGTTGGCTGATGCTTGCAGGAAGGGCGTTAAATAGGTAAATAAAGTCGAATATCCCCCTACATAGAATAACGTGACTGCCACTGCAAGCAATATTCGCTTGTCTTTTAAAATCGATAATTGCATACGAAGCGTCACCGATTCTTGTTCTTTCATAGAGGGGATTCGCCTGTACACAACAATCAGCGGAATAAGCGTGATCACTCCAATGGCTGCGAATAATGCTTTCCATCCGATCATACTGCTGAGAAATGTGCTGATCGGCACTCCTAGAACCAATGAGCTGCTTAATCCCATTAAAATGATGCCAATCGCTGTTCCTCTTTTTTCCCGTTCCACAAGACGAGTGGCCACAGCCATTGCCACCACAATGGCCGTCCCTCCACTAATTCCTTGTAAAACCCTTGTCATCAGCACCATTTCAAACGAATGGCTGACACTTGTGATGATATTACTTAAAGTAAAAATGATCAGCATCCATGATAATATTTTTCTGCGGTCGATATTGATGGTTAGTGCAATGACAATCGGTGCGCCGATTGCTGCTGAGAGCGCTAAGGATGTGACCAATAAACCAGCAGCTGATGTCGTGACCTGTAAATCATCTGCGACCATTTGAATAATCCCTGTAATGATATATTCGATTGTTCCGATTAAAAAGGCTGCTAAAGCAAGTAAATAAACAACGGCTTTATTTTTCATCGTGACGTTTCTCCTTTGGGCAATGTTTACACTTCATTTTTTATAGGAATTTGAATTTCAATGAGTCTTCCTTCTTCATTTTCAGACAATGGGTAATAAATCTCTCTGCCCGGCTGATCTTCTTTCACGCGGTATCCGTTATTTTCGATCCATGTCGCCAGGTCAACACAAGCAGTTTGTGCAGATGGAGAATGTGAATGAAATAAGAGTGTCGCCATGGTGTCTTCTGCAGGTAACGTGCGAATTGTCATTCCCTGAGGAAGCGAGCATCTTAACGATTTGACGGAATACCCCACCTCAAATTCGAACTCACTTTCTTTATCCAGTGATTCTCTCCATAGCACCACTTGTGGTCCCGAGATCGATTCTTGTTGATGTTTATGTAATAAATGATGAAACATTTGAAAGAATGAAGGGATTTCTTCAACAGTTCCGTTGGATTGAAAAGACATGATGCGTTTGCTTTCAACCGATTTGATGATGACCTCCTGCTCTTTTTCAACACAACCCTCTCGTTTGATGAGGTGCATCCGCTCCTTAATACGCGCTAATTTCTGCTGTTCTCTCTCGATCAATTGCTGAATCTCACTTTCTTTCAAGAGAAACATGCCCTGAATCTGCTCGACAGAAATATCTTCACGAAGAAGCTGACTCATTTGCTTTAACGTAAAGCCTAATTCCTTGTACAGAAAAATCCGATTAACCTCAAGCAGCTGCTCAGCTGAGTAATACCGGTATCCAGATTCTTGATCGATCTGTTTAGGTTTTAATAAATCGATCTGGTCATAATACCTTAAGGTTTTGACAGGGACTTTACTTAACATAGAAAAATCGCCAATCTTGAACATCCTGATCTCCTCCGATTTGTTGATCTGATCACAGTATAAACCTTTCAGTAAAGGGGAAAGTCAATAGAAGATTTTAAAATACAATTTATTCGCATATAAAAAAGCCCTATCTCAAATAGGGCTCGTTGTTTGATGAATTTTATTTGTCCTCCAAAATATGTTTAGCCGCTTCTAGTGCTGAAGCTGCTTTAGGCCATCCGATATAAAAACTAAGATGAGTGATGACTTCAATCAATTCGTTCTTCGTGACACCATTTTCTTTGGCAAGATGTAAATGGTATTCCAGCTGATTCAGACTGCCCGTACTTACTAAAGCTGAGACTGTAATCATACTGCGATCTCTAAGAGAAAGTTCCTCCCTTCTCCATAAATCTCCAAAGAGAACTTTTTCTGAATACTCAACAAATGCTGGAGCAAAATCTCCGAGAGTGAATTTTACAGTTTGCTTGATTGGTTGATGCATAGCTATTTCCCCTTTCAATCGTTCCGTTACTTGATCATCTGCGCAAGCCCTTCTCCAAAGGACCAATTTTCCAAGCCTGTCTCAATCAGCATAATGAATACATTTTCTTTTGATATATGGAGTTTGTTATACAACTGGTCAGCTATTTCCTTATATAAAGATTGCTTCTGTCCCTCGGTTCTTCCTGAACCACATGTAATTTGGATATATAAAAGACAATGATCTCTTTCATGACGAACAAGATAATGGGGATCATAAAAGAATTCTTCTTTCTTATGTGAACTGAATACCTGAAAGTAGTCTTTTTTAGGAACTTGAAATTCTTTTATCAGAGCCTTCATGATCGTTTGGCTAATAGAAGTTAAGCTTTCTTTATCGTACTCATCTTCCATATAATTGACTTTTACAAATGGCATGTATGTCATCTCCCTTTTTCTGTCTCACTTCATTTTACATCCCAATACTCGTTTTATATAATTGAATAATATATAAAAACGTATTCATATATCGAATGGAGAATATTAGAAATGGACCTAAAAGAGTTAAAAGCATTTCAAGCCGTGATTCAGGAAGGGACCTTCTCAAAAGCCGCTCAAAAATTGAATTATGCACAGTCGACCATAACGAATCAGATTAAACGATTAGAAAAGGAGTTAGGATTTCAATTGTTTGTAAGAGGATGGGAGGCTGAATTAACCCCTTCAGGACAATTGTTTGCCAAAGAGATTGATCAGTTGATACTCCATTGGCATTTTGTATTAGAGCAATCACAAAAACTCCAAAAAGAAGAAATCGGAACCTTGAATATAGGCGTCATAGAACCAATTGCTGTCTCTATTCTTCCTTCCGTCCTTCAAACATTCAGAAAGCAAAAACCGAATATCACATGCCACTTTATCATCGGTAATACAGATTTCCTTCACAAGCAGCTCCTCCAGGGGGAGATCGATTTTGCTATTGCAGGGGAACCTGTGATGAACACACTTCCGTTTGAGGAGTTGTACAAGGAGGAAATGTCTTTTATTATTGCAAAACAGCAGGCAGATCAAGTTGGAACGATCTCATTGATCAAGGAACTTTATGAACAGCCTCTGATCATAGGCGGGGAAAGTTGTTTATATCACATGAAGTTACAAAAGGAACTTTCAAGAATAAATGTGGAGCCCTTCACTTATACCGTCAGCCAGATTTCAGCCATTCCATCATTTCTAAAGGGATTTCCCTCTGTCGGCGTCGTCCTTTCCTCTACCCCATTGTCAGACGAGTTTGTGAAAGTTCCAATTGAAATGGAGGACCCTTTTATCCCGATAGGAGTCTTAACTCATAAGGACCCCCATCTCTCTCTGGAAAACACCAAGCAGCTGCTGCTTAATCTATTTCGTCAAGGAGCGGAGCAATTCACATGCTCGTGATCTCGTATCAAAAACAATAAACCTAGCTTTCATACATCTAGGTTTTTTAATCTTTCAAGCCATTTCAAGATCGCTCCACTTTTAAAGAAATTGAATATGGCTCCCTCACTAAATCGCTCAGCTCTCAAAACCCCCATGATGAGAGCAAGTACACACTGTGCATTTAAATTTGAGATGTCCACATGCTCCATATCGTTCGTTCCCCATTCAATGCCATTTTCTTTGAGGATTTCTCTATAGTGGGTAAGTTCCATTTCTTGATGCTGTTCTGCAAAGGTATAGACATCTTCAATAAAGCGTTGGACCGTTTCGGAATAATTCACAAAGGGCATCTGGATTGGGCGTTCAGCTGTTCCATCATTTTCCTGATCGATCACCCATTCTCCGATATGATCCTCCTGAAGCATCGGTATGTATTTTGTCAAAATCTCAAATTGACTCATCGTTATCCTCCTCTATTTTTTAGAATGCTTTCAAGCCCGACAATAATAAAAGGAAACATTTTCAGGCCATGTATCGTGCATTCAGGAGTGACATTAGTTCAGAATTAAGCTGGAGCCTTCAAATAGATCGAAGGCTCCATTTCCAACTAAATTGCTTTAGCTAAAATCATAAATCGGTGTTGTTTTGCGTCAAAATAACCCTTTTGTTCAATGGTTTTATGAATGGTGTATAATTCATCCTTGAAATTACTTATTTCAAAACCTGGCACTTGCCAAGGAATTGCTTTTAGATAATACACCAATGCTCCGATATCATAAAATCTTAGAATGGGGAACTCTTCAGCACTTTTCAACACCTCAAAATGATTCTCCTGTATCTCTTTTAAAGCTAGCTTTAAGTTCCAATCAATAAATTCTTCATTTATTGGTACCCTTAGATTCTCATTAATCTCTATGCAATCGAGTCCACCGACTTGTTGAGTTAGAAAAATACCTTCATTCGAGATAATTCTTCTCACCTCTTGAGATGAAAATGACTCATGTTGATTGATGATAAGATTAAATTTTCCAGTCTCAAACGGCAAATTTTCATCATTAGAAATTTGAACTACCTTCACTCCTAAAGGGGTTAATCGTTCTTTTGCGACAGGTACATTAGGCAAGTAACCTTCTGTAGCATAAACTGATGTTGGAAAAGGTCTTAATTTTGATAAAAACTCTCCACCACCTGTTCCCATGTCCAGCATTGATTTTGCACTTTGAACAAGAGAAGTAGCTATACTACCATATGACCATGAAAGCAACTCACTTTTCATTCTTCCAGTTTCAGATATGAATGAGAAATCCCACCCAACAAAAGGTTCATCTGCTTGTTTTATAAATGAAGAAAACTGTTTGTCATTCATCATAATCCCTCCAATTATCATTTTGCAGTTTTAATGATTAAATAATAGGTGGGCCTCTTACGAATATATAAAGTTGTTATATTTCATGTTCTTTTAGTCTCATATTCAATAACTCCCTGTAAGAATCTTGATTTTTGACATTCATTCCAAAATTCATTCAACTGATATTTGAGTAAGACATGATTTTGTTTGAGAATCGAGAGTTCATGATGGATGTCTCATTATAGAGGTCTAAGTACAATGATAGAAGAGAATACGAAAAAAGAGCTTAGGAAAAAATAGATTGTTAGTTAAAGTAAAACCCCTCCTGTTGGAAGGGTTTTTTCATTTAGTTACTGCCTTTTCTATTGCTGTTTTCGGTCCACCAATTTCGTCTGCTGTGGGTCCATATATAGTTGGAATCGTTTGAATGCATTTTGGTCTATCATAGCTGTCATTCCCTTTTTATTTAAGAGATAAAGACACTACACACTCCACATGCGCCGTATGCGGAAACATATCCACTGGTTGCATGTATTCGATCTTGTAGTCTTTTGACATGTATTCGAGGTCTTTTGCTAGTGTAGATGGGTTGCAAGAGACGTAGACAAAGCGTTTTGGTTTGACTTGTTTGACGGTGTCTAGGAAAGTGCGTTCGCAGCCTGTTCTTGGCGGGTCGACGACGATAACGTCAGGACGGAAGCCTTCTTTGACCCATTTTGGCAGCCAGTGTTCAGCTGTGCCTGTCACATAAGTTGCGTTTTTCATGCCGTGTTTTTTGGCATTTTTCTTCGCGTCATCAATTGATTCTTTGATGACATCCATACCTCTTACTTCTTTTGCTCCATCTGAGAGCCACATTCCAATGGTTCCAACACCGCAATACGCATCGACTACCTTTTCTTTGCCAGTCAGTTTGGCCGCTTTTTTCGCTTCGTCGTAAAGCTTTAATGTCTGCTTCGGATTCAATTGGAAGAAAGCCCGTGCACTCAATTCAAATGAGACGTCTCCTAAAAATTCTTGGATGACCATGTTGCCAGCTAGGTGCGATGTTTTATGCCCAAAGATGACTGACGTTTTTTCGCCATTGATATTGTGCATAATAGACGTCACTTCTGGCAGACGTTTTTGAATGGCTTCGGCGATTTCTTTTTTCTTTGGAAACTCAGGCTTTGATGTGACAAGGACGACTTGGACTTCACCTGTTTCAAAGCCGACACGCACAACAATCGAGCGCACGTCGCCTTTTCTTGTCCGCTCGTTGTAAACAGATACGCCGAATTTCTCTAAAATTTTGCGGACGACGCCTGTTGTTTTGTTCGTTTTCGGATGCTGGACGATACATTCCTTGATCGGAACAAGTTTATGGGAATTCAGCCCATAAAGCCCTGCGATGATGTCGCCGCTATGTGATCTTCCGACTTGGAACTGACTTTTATTCCGGTAGTGCCATGGATCTTTCATACCGATTGTTGGTCTAATGTCGATCTTTTCAACCGACAGCTTTGTATGACGCTCCATTGATTGAATGACAATATCGCGTTTTTCCTTTAGCTGCTGCTCATACGCCAAATGTTGAAGCTGACAGCCTCCGCACTCTTCGTATACTGGGCACGGCGGTTTCACTCGATGTTCTGAGCGCTTGCGAACTTTCCTCACCGTACCTTCTGCATATTTCGCTTGAACATTCGTTGCTTCCACTACTACTTCCTCACCTGGAAGTGCACCTGGGACAAAGACCACTTGCTTTTTAAAATAACCGACCCCTTCCCCATTAATGCCAAGGCGTTTAATGGTAAGCGGGAACTGCTGCCCCTTTTGCAGAAGGGCTCCTTGCTGTTTTTCTTTCACGTTTATTCTCTCCGTTCTATTTAAACCTTTATCGGTTGTCCTCATTTTATTCCATCTGAATAGTATATCACGACTTGGACGAAGAGAGAAAATGCCTTTCAATTATTTGTCTGTCTCAATACTTCTCCATAAATAAAGGGAGGCGTAGCTTAAATACGGTGCCCACTCCTTGCTTAAAACTGCCATCTCTTCTTTTGTTGGCTTTTCTGGCAGGTCAAAGTGACGTTTGATCGCATTTTGAATCCCGATATCTGCCATTGGAAAGAGATTTGGTCTTCCAAGTCCATTCATGAGGACATTTTGAACCGTCCAAGGTCCAATCCCTCTAATCGGAAGCAGACGTTCTTCAATTTCAATATCCGTTAAGTCGTGTAATTCTTCTAAATTCAGAGAGCCGCTCACTATTCGCTTTGAGACATCAATGACATATTCCGCTTTTCGCTGACTGAATTGCAGTTTTCTCAAATCATCGGTTTCAAGTGATGCAATGGTTTCCGGTAAAGGGTCAAACCAAACGCCGTCGATTTGCTCACCATACGTATGAACAAACCGTTTCGTCAGCTCATAAGCAAATGCAAGATTGAGCTGCTGATGAATGATGCATTTCATCAAGCAATGATATAGATGGAAATCCAGCATAAGCGGCGTTCCGATATGACGTTCAAAAATGGGCGCAAGATTTGTTTGAGCAAAATGGTCATGCACGGCATGTAATTGATGCTCCATGCCAAATATCCGCTTCACCTCAGAAAGGATCGCTTCCTCCGGCCCGTTTGCCTGTACCCGGAACGAAGGCGCTTCTTTTGTTCCTGTCGCTTGAACGACTGCAATGTACGGTTTATGATTCAGCCTCATCGGTACTTTGATTTCTCTTTTATCCAGATCGACCGCCTTTAATGGATCGCTCGACAAACGTCTCAGCACTTGATCGAAGTGATAGGGCGGTTCAACCAATAGGTGTTTTTCCCACATGTTTTTCCTCTTCCTTTCTGTCAACACACGCAGATGTGATTGTTTCACTTTGCATGAATGATTCTCTATATTGAATACTTTTAAATATAAAGAGTACAAGAATTTATCAGTTATATCTTCCTTATTTATGGTCATTCTCCTTTTGGATAGATGAAAATTTTTAGTCGAATTTAGCTAAAATTCGACAGCAATCTTCAACATTTTAGGAGCTTTTTCCTTAAATTAGAAATAGAACCTATGGGTGATATCTTCTATTTCGAAAATATTTGTATAATTATGACATATCAAGGAGGTGAACAAAGGAATTAGCGGATTAGGCAATCATTTGTTTCATCTTGCAGGAACATATTTACCTCATTGATAACCGGCTTCACCTAGTTTCACGTTTTACTAAAAGAAGACCCAAAATTTAAAAACAAAGGAGATCCGACCAATGAAAAAAACAATTCTTTCTGTTGCCCTTGCCACTGCTGTTTCTTCGACACTACCAGTATTCGCTGACGCTGCTGAAAAAACATCATCAGCACCCGTCTCTACTACACTACAGCAAACTGTTTTAAACAAAGCTGCTGAAGGTAAAGCTGGAACTAAAGCTAGTCCTAATGTTAACGTCAATTTCGATGTCCTTGGAATTGCCAATGCAATCATTAACGCAGTAAATGCAAATGCCAACCGTTCTGGATTCGTTAAAGGTGTAATGGAAAGCACATTCTATGCTGCTGGCGGCAGATATAACGTCATGGTCTTTAACCTAAGCCAAAACTATGAAGACCGCTTTAATGGCGTGAAAACTTTCGCTACTGCTAACCTTGGTAATGTTGTTTACGGTATTTGGGTTTTTGAGAGCGGTACATTTAAAAACAACGGCGATGGCGGCTGGGATAACTGGGCATTTAGAGGCTGGTTTGACCGTCAAAATAAATTCGTTACGTTCCATCGTCCTTAATTCTCGCTTTATCCATCAATCATACACGCACATTGGACCGATCTCATCGCTGAGATCGGCTTTTTTATGGTGAAAACGTATAAGTTCACCGCTGCTGCTTCATGATATAATGCAAGTCTGGAGGGGTGCACATGCTGAAAAAACTTGCAGTGACAAAAAACGGCGACTTGATTGAACATGCAACATTGCAGCAGCTTTCAAGCCCCGATATTGCCTGGTATTGGATTGATTTTTATGCGCCAACGGAAAAGGAAGCAGCACTGTTAAAGGAATTTTTTCAGTTCCATCCGCTTGCGATTGAAGATTGCTTCCATTATTTACAGCGGCCAAAGCTTGATTTTTATGAAGGGTATTTATTTTTCGTCCTTCATGCCCTCAATCAAAAAACACTTCGATCTGAAGAAGTCGACCTGTTTGTTGGAGAAAACTATATCGTTACTTTTCATTTGAAGGAAGCGCCCTACATTGATCGCGTCATTCGAAAGCTCAAAGGGTCTGATAAAGCACGAGAGAGCGGTCCAGAGCATATGGCTTATATGCTGATTGACCAGCTCGTCGATGATTATTTTCCTATTATTTATCAAATTGAGGACAGGCTCAATGAAATCGAGGATGAAGAAGGGCATAAAACGTATGGTACATTAATGAACGAAGTATTCGGGATTCGATCCGATTTGCTCAAACTGCGCAGAACCATTATCCCGATGAGGGACCTCTTATATCGAATTGTGAACACGAATATGATGAAAAGCGATGCAAACCGGCAAGCATATTTTAATGATATTTATGATCATCTATTGAAACTAACAGAAATCGTTGAGTCAAACCGTGATATGACAGCCGATTTACGAGACAGCTATCAAACACTAAATTCCAATCGAATGAATGCCATCATGATGACACTGACCATTGTCTCGACGATTTTTATTCCACTGACCTTTATTGTTGGGGTGTATGGGATGAACTTTGATAACATGCCTGAATTACACTGGAAATATGGCTATTTTGGCGTACTGATTTTCATGGGTTTGCTTGTCTCAGGGATGCTTTTGTGGTTTAAACATAAAGGATGGTTTAGGATTTTCAAATAGTTTTTTTGAGAGAAGTGCTTGAAAGGGAGATACTATGGAAAACTGGATTCCACTGACAGACAAAGAACTAAAGTACGCATGGAAAACATTTGATCAAAAGTTTAAATTTAACCCAAGCATCTCTCGCTTTCCCGGTTTTCAAGCACCATCTCCTTACATCACATATGATATCTCTGCTTATTTCGAGGACCCTTCTCTCCTAAGTGGGGATGAAGACCTTGAAAAGAAGGCACTGCTGTCTTTTCAGGAGAATATCACCGGAACGGACGAATATATGCAGGTACTTGATTGGCAGCACGAATGCTATTGGATTACACCATACGGCTCATTTGAAAAAGATGAATTTGGAGAATGGAGAGTTCCTGTGCTCCCAAATGGGGATTACTATTTCTTTTTATCGAAAGAGATGACCTGGGGTTTACTAGGACATCCTTGGGAGCAAAGCATCACGATTTTCGGTGAGGGCTTGATTGACTCCTTTACTCGTCATCGTCCCCTTTTGTTCCAGCGTAAAATAAGAGAAGGGTAAGTCAAAAAGCTTGCAGTGTCTGCAAGCTTTTTTCTATAGCTGAGGGAGATGCCATACTTTTTCAAGCATGAGATCGTCTAAGCTTTTAAAGGTATATCCTTGTTTTTTTAAAGCAGTGATGGCATCATCAAGTGCCTCGGCATTGTCCCTTGAGACGGTATGAAGTAAGTAAATGGCACCCGGATGCGCCTGTTTCATCATTTGATTGTACGCATACTGTTTTCCTTTTTGATGGTGGATGTGCCAATCTACAAACGCTACTGACCAGAAAACGGTTTGGTAGCCAAGCTGTTTCGTTTCCTTTAGTACCCTTTCACTGAACACTCCGCGCGGTGGACGAAGGTAGAGGTTATCTTGTTTTCCTGTGATTTTGTATACCGCTTCATTGACACGATCCAGCTCTTCTTTGATTTCTTTCGTGCTCTTTGTTGTTAAATCTGGATGGTGATAGGAATGGTTGCCAATAATATGACCTTCCTCTGCCATACGTTTGATGAGCTTAGGCTGGTCCTTTACGAAGTGCCCAGTCACAAAAAAGGTGCCCGGTACTTGATGTTTTTTCAGCACGGCCAAGATTTTGGGTGTGTATCCATTCTCATAGCCATTGTCGAATGTAAAATAAATCTCTTTCTTTTTCGTATTTCCTAAATAGAAAGCATCATATTTCTTTAAGAGTGTCGTCAGTTCCTTGCCGGCATCTGCTGGCTTGTGCTCTTTGCTTTTAGCAAATCCCCAATGAATCGGCTGATTAGACACGGCTTCTAGGTTGGAAAAAGGCATCGATACAAAAAGCGCACATAAACAGATCAGTATGCATTTTTTCATTTACGTCACTTCCCGGTTTTTCTTCTATTGTGCAGAATATACCGGGTACTCATACACTTTTTGACCTGCCAATTTAAAGAAAAAAGCCCGCATCAGCGCGAGCTATTCTTCCTTCCAATCGGTTTTAAACCGTTCATATTTCGCTTCCAGGTCGTCAATCATCTGGATGAGTCTGTCTATATCCTCAACGTCTGTGGATTCAGGATCTAATGAATCAATCACATTCATAAACATATCTAATCGGTTCTTTAAATAATCAACCTGCTGCTCTTTGCTGTCTGCTGCCTTGCCCATAGATACACTCCCTTTAGCATTTGTTTATAGCTTATCTTTTTTTCCTTTGTAAATCAATTGTGTCCCCTCTTGCGTATAACGGTGATGGGGCTTAAAATTAACTGTTGGCGGGTCTATGTTTGCCCGAATGAAAAGGAGATAGATACCATGAACCAAAAAACAGCACTTCGTCCGATTACACCTGCATTCGACCCTTGGGAAGCCTATCTCGATGTGCAGGATTACGGAGAAATGAAGCTGACAAATATTGAATTGACGACAACGACGTTGTGTAACATGAGATGTGAGCACTGTGCGGTTGGCTATACTTTGCAGCCAAAAGATCCGAATGCACTGCCACTCGATTTACTGCTTCGCCGTTTAGATGAAGTACCGCTCTTGCGTTCCCTTAGCATTACAGGCGGAGAGCCGATGCTGTCTCTGAAATCTGTACGGGAATATGTCGTTCCTTTATTAAAGTATGCCCATGAACGCGGCGTCCGTACCCAAATTAATTCGAATTTAACACTTGATTTGGCTCGATATGAAGAGATTATTCCATACTTGGATGTCCTACACATTTCACATAACTGGGGGACGGTCGAAGAGTTTGCTACGGTTGGTTTTGCAATGATGGACCGAAAGCCAACCTTTGAGCAGCGTGAGAAATTGTTTAACCGCATGATTGAGAATAGTCAGGCCCTTGTGAAAGCGGGTGTAACCGTATCTGCTGAAACGATGCTGAATAAGCGTACGCTTCCTTATATTGAACACATTCATCGTCAAATCGTGGACGAGATGAAATGCCAGCGCCACGAAGTTCATCCGATGTATCCAAGTGATTTTGCGAGCGCCCTTGAATCATTGTCGCTTCCACAAATGCGGGATGCGATTCATCAGTTGCTCGATGTTCGTGATGAGAACACATGGATGCTGTTTGGCACATTGCCATTTTATTCATGCAGCACAGATGAAGAAGACCAGCGCCTCTTGACTCGATTGCGTCAAGCGAAAAATGTGACAGTACGAAATGACCCTGATGGCCGTTCACGGTTGAATGTGAATATTTTTGATGGGAATATTATTGTGACAGACTTTGGCGATACACCGCCATTAGGAAATATTGAAACCGATACGTTGCAATCAGCTTATACACGCTGGATGAACACAAAATTGGCAAAAGAACTGAATTGTCATTGCCCAAGTGTGCAATGCCTTGGTCCAAATGTTCTTGTGAAAAACAGTTATTATCAAGATGTTGATTTTACTTCTCGTACAGCCAGGGGGTAACCGATAGATGGACGAAACATTTCTGACAGTGGTCAAGAACAAATACATTGAAATTCTCCTTGTTGGACTCATTCTTTGGCTTGCCGTCTTTATGATCAACAAAGCGCTTCAGATTTTCTTTAAACGAACTGAATTCATTGAAGATAAAAAGAAAAAAACGATTGAGAGCTTGGTCAAATCGGTTTCAAAGTATACAGCTTCCATATGTTTTGTCTTATATGTGATTTCTCTATTTTTTCATGACTTTGGGAAAATCCTTGCGGGGGCTGGTGTTGCTGGAATTGTCATTGGTTTTGGCGCTCAGACCTTGATTCGTGATATTTTAGCTGGCATCTTCCTCATTTATGAAAGGCAAATTCATAAAGGTGACTATGTGACGGTCAATAATCTTTTTAACGGAACCATTGAAGAAATTGGTCTCCGGTCTCTGCAAATTAGAGAATGGAGCGGCAAGCTGTTAACCATTTCAAACGGAGACATTCGTCAAATCCAAAACTACAATATGCACTACATGCGTATCACAGAGTCAGTCTTGATCAGCGCAAACCAAAATCCTGACATTGCTTTCAAGGCGCTAGAAACAGCATGTGATCACTTAAATCAAATGCATCATGATTTACTCAAAAAAGATGAATTCCAAAACGCCATTGAACCTTTTCAGGTTCATGGCATTATGGGGCTCAATAAATTGAATCGCGGGATTGAGATCACCGTAAAAGGAATGGTCGAGGATGAAAAATACTTTGAAGCCGCCCTCGCTGTGCGAAAAGAAATGATCACACAACTTCATCAGCATGATGTGAAATTGCTTGAGGATCTCGTCTATCCACAGCCTACAAAATAACCTCATTTGTGATGAGGTTATTTTTTTGATTGTTTTTAGTTAACCAGTTAATTATAATATTATATAGTTCACCGGTTAACTAAAAGAAAGGATGTTTACATTGAGAAAAACTGAAGCGATTTTTTTTATTAAGCAAATGTATCAAGAGGTGTTAATCCAATTAGATATAGAAAAGGTGGAGACTTATTTTTCTTCAGATTATCAGCAAGTCACTGATGGAAAGGTCTCTTCCCTTGATGAATTTAAAAAGCATCTCTCCACATTAAAAGTCATGACCAAACAGCTCGACATCCCCGCCTTTCATGATATGTTGTTTGATGAAGAGACTCAGCAAGGGTGTTTTCGTTACACTGTACATGTTGAGCTGTCCACAGGAGACCATGGTCTAATAGATGTGATGGCGTTATTTACTTTATTAGATGGTAGAATCATTCGGTGTGATGAGCTGACTAGACCGCATGAGAAAAATAAGACGCTTGAACAACTTGGACATATCAGCTAAGGAATTCTTTTCTTTTCAGCCGTCTTACTTCTATCCTCTTGACTGATTCATGTATAATAGAAAGCAGATTGATTTCATGCAGCATGGGGACCCTCATACTGTGTATTTACTAATTGAAAGAGAGTGAATAAGATGGGTCGTAAATGGAACAACATTAAAGAAAAGAAAGCATCAAAGGATGCCAATACAAGTCGTATTTACGCAAAATTCGGGCGTGAAATCTATGTGGCTGCCAAGCAAGGTGAGCCAAATCCAGAATCAAACCAAGCACTTCGCTTTGTCCTAGAACGTGCAAAAACATATAGTGTCCCAAAACACATTGTGGACCGTGCGATTGAAAAAGCAAAAGGCGGCGCAGAAGAGAACTTCGATGAGCTGCGTTACGAAGGATTTGGGCCAAACGGATCTATGGTGATTGTTGATGCCCTCACCAATAACGTGAACCGTACAGCGTCAGATGTTCGTGCGGCATTTGGGAAAAACGGTGGAAACATGGGCGTCAGTGGATCTGTTGCTTACATGTTTGACCAAACAGCGGTGATCGGTGTCGAGGGGAAAAGTGAAGAAGAAACGCTTGAACTTTTAATGGAAGCAGACATTGATGTACGTGACATTATGGAAGAAGATGATACGGTGATCGTCTACGCTGAACCAGATCAATTCCATCAAGTTCAAGAAGCGTTCAAACAGGCAGGCGTAGAAGAATTTACTGTCGCCGAAATCACAATGCTGCCTCAAAACGAAGTGACATTAGATGATGAATCGAAAGCACAATTTGAAAAACTCATCGATGTATTAGAAGAGCTTGAAGACGTGCAGCAAGTTTATCATAATGTGGATTTAGGGGAATAATCAGCTAAGCCATCGAGTTGTTGGATTCATTCAACTTCTGCGTTGGCTTTTTTATTTTCTTGGTAAGGTTTACGTTCTACTCAAGACCATGTAATATGAAGAAAGAGTCGTTTCCACAAATAACCAAGGAGCTGAGTTTCATTTTTAAAACATGGTGGTTTTCGTATTATGGCTTTATGATCCTCCCTTTTATTGGTCTATGCTTAATTTTCAAAAATTTGACGATATTCACGAAAGTCTTTCTCTTTCTTTTCTTTGTATATCTTTTATATAACGCCTTTGATTTTTACATTCATGAAGTGAAAAAGAAAAAAGATAGGACATCTTAATCAAAAAACAGTCATCTCCCCTTGGTAAGAGGAGATGACTGTTTTTAATTCATCCCTTGAAACCCAAACGTCAGGTGATCCTGAACAGGAATCCAAGCGCCGATTCCTTGTGAGGTCACATTTTTTACGACAAGTTTGCGTTTATTTCCCTTGAGCACAAGATACACTTCTCCGTAAGTAACCTTTCCTTTTTCGTTAATCGCTGGAGCGTATGCATGCAGGGTTGCTGCTTTTTTCGGAGATACGTGGTAGGACTGATCTCGCTTTGTTCCTGCACCAATCACTGTGTCGAAGGCGAGCGGAAGTTTTGTTTTTTGGATGGCTTTTTGCATCATCAATGTTTTCACATCTTCTGGGTTTGGTACTTTTGCTGTGAGCCCTCCACTTACTTTTACTTGTTGCTTTTGCACATATTTGCCGATGGCTGTTTTGTTTCCGCCTCTATTATCAATGTGATTCGTGTTCACTTTTTTGTATTCCCAATTGGCGACGGTTTCGTTTGAATCATAGCTGAGTGCCCATCTTCCAAGAAAAATCGTTGCCCTGTAGCCAACTGCTAGCGGTGTACCTGAGATACTGGATTCATTCAGCATTTTAATTAAATGTGTATTTTCAATTGGTACACTTGTTGTTTTAAATAATTCGGCCGTCAGCTCGCTCGGCTGTAGCAGCGGTTGATCTTGTGAAGCATTTGGATACGTATTTTCCTTTGAGATACTGGCGACAGACGATGGCACCTTAAACGGCTTTGCTGCCTCGGCTGGAAAACTGTATAGGAAACTTAAGGATAAGAGAACAACAAACATGATGCGGGGCATCTTTTTCATATCATCACTCTTTCTCATTCATTTTTCCATAGTATTTTCCCGAAAGACGTCCCTTATCCACAAAAGATTATAAAAGGAAAAATCCAATCGCCATAATGAAATAGGCAGCGAGCAATGTAGCACCTTCAAACCAGTTCGTATCCCCATCATTTGAAAGGATCACGGTTAGTAAAACAGAGGATGCCATGGCAATGAGCTCTGGTAATGAGAAGATCAGTGGCATTTGCTTTTCAAAAAACAGAGAGCTGATCACAAGGATCGGTGCGACCATCATGGCGACTTGAAGCGTAGAACCGAAAGCAATTTCGACCGCGACATCCATTTTGTTTTTATACGCCATGATGACGGCAGATGCGTGTTCTGCTGCATTACCGACAATCGCAACAATGATGACCCCGATAAACAGCTCACTCCAGCCAAACTGTTCTCCGACTGTGTCAAATGTATGGACGAGCCGCTCTGAAATATACGCCACAGCAATTGTCGCAAGGAGTAAAATCGCCGTGGCAAACTTCCCAGACCATTCTGGTGTTTCTTCTTCCGTCGCTGCTTCCCCTTCCGCAATTTCCTGCTTGGCAACATACACACCCCTGTGGCTGACCAGTTTGAAATAGAGTGCTGCGACATAAAGCAAAATCATCACAATGCTAATGCCGATACTTAAAACAAATTGACGATTTTCTGCCATCCCTATGGAAAAGACTTCTGGAATGACAAATGCCACAATAATCGCAAACATAAGAAGCCCAGAGTTATGCCTTGCATCGTGGACATTGAACTCTTGTCGTTTAAATTTCAATCCGCCAACGAAAAAAGACAGTCCAGCCACGAGCAGTAAATTGCCGATCACTGAGCCAGTGAGTGAAGCAAGGACAATAGCGGTGAGTCCTTGTTTTAATGCAAAAAATGAAATGATTAATTCCACTGCATTTCCAAAAGTAGCGTTTAATAACCCACCAATTCTTGGTCCCGCTATAATGGCAAGACTCTCTGTCGCTCTTCCCATATAACTTGCAAGACCGATGATGGCGATACAATAGACGGCGAACATGACAGCCTGCGGGAAATGAAGAAAACTGCCAATCACAGATAATGGAACACCGATTGCGACAATCACAAGAAACAAACGATTCATACAGCCAATCTCCTTTACATCATATCTGACTGTTATTCTTTCGTGAGTGCCGGCATCATATACATTTAGATTCGTTCGTGTGAAAGGGTGATATCAATCGTTCCTTTCACGGATTGCACCATGGAGCAATGCTTTAACGCAAGTTTCATTACTTTTTCCAGCTGTTCATCAGAGGTGCTGATGCTTTCAAAGATCATATGTAAATGAATATGAGTGATTTTGTTTACAGTTCCTTCTCTTGTCGTTTCAGGTGTAATGGTCAGCCCTTGATAGGATATTCGTTTTTTCCGACATACATGAATGACCATTTCTCCAAAACAGCCCGCAATAGCCGAGGTGAACAATTGATACGGCCTGTATCCCGCTTCTTCATTTCCCGAAATAGGCAGCTGCCTATGATCAGCATTTGCGACCCACCGATCATTTTCGTATATCAGCTTCATTCCTTTTCCACCTTTCTATTGAAACCCCTATGGTTCCATTGTACGATGAAAGCATGAACTTGTAAGGAGCTTCTTATGTCGAGAATTCATTTTATGATTTTAATTTTACTTGTATCCGTATCTGGTTTTTCGCAGGGAGCGTTACTGCCAGTTATTTCGATTATTTTCGAACATGCCGGCACTTCCCCGACGTTAAACGGACTGCATGCCACCGGCTTATATCTCGGCGTGCTGCTTGCGTCTCCTTTTATGGAAGCGCCGCTGCGCCGCTTCGGATTTAAACCATTGATCGTCATTGGGGGCGCTGCTGTCTTTTTAAGTTTATTTAGTTTTGTCTTTATTGAATCTTATGTCGTCTGGTTCTTCTTGCGGCTGATGATCGGCATCGGTGATCATATGCTTCATTTCTCCACACAGACGTGGGTAACCTATGCCTCTTCATCTAGAAATCGCGGGCGAAATATTTCATTGTATGGGTTATCCTTTGGACTCGGTTTTGCCGCTGGCCCTTTTTTAACACCACTCATTGAAATCAATCCATCCTTGCCGTTTATTGTGTCTGGTGCAGTTAGTTTGTGTATTTGGCTGCTTGTGTTTGTTTTAAAAAATACATATCCTGATACAGGTGAAATGCAGACGTCAGAGCAGACAAATAGTTTGAAGCGCTTCAAGAAGGCGTTTCAATTTGGCTGGGTAGCGTTTATGATGCCGTTTTGCTATGGCTTTTTAGAAACGACGCTCAATAGTAACTTCCCTGTGTATGC
The DNA here is from genome assembly GCF_052045575.1 of Bacillus sp. 22190. NCBI lineage: Bacteria > Bacillati > Bacillota > Bacilli > Caryophanales > Bacillaceae > Bacillus > Bacillus sp. 22190. The sequence continues at coordinate 68,115 of NZ_JBQEPF010000010.1, forward strand.
GCTGAGAAGCGGGGTGACGATAGATGCTGTTGCGTTTATTTTACCTGCGTTTGCGATTGGGAGTATTGTTTTTCAGCTTCCTCTCGGGATGCTGAGTGACCGTTTCGGCAGACGACGCATGATTTTAGTTGTGACACTCGTCGGTTCATTCTTTTTCCTTTTAGCAGGGATTTTCATTCAGTCCGTTTTGGCTGTTGCGATCTGTTTCTTTATCGCAGGTATGGCTGTAGGTTCGACCTTCTCACTTGGCATCAGTTATATGACAGACTTATTGCCAAAGCATCTGCTGCCTGCTGGGAATTTGATGTGCGGGATGGCGTTTAGTGCAGGAAGTATTCTCGGTCCGGTTCTTGGCGGATTCTTTGTGCAGACGTTCGAGGGCATGAATTTACTTTACCTTGTCAGCATTGTGATTTTATTTGTGTTTTGTTGTGTTCGATTTGGGAAGACGCTGGCAGTGGTTGAAAGTAACTAAATGGAGGATCTATTTTGTTTACATTTAACATTTCAGATGACTTAAAATTGGCGTGTTTACAAGTAGCCGATGCAGAGGCATTATTTGCACTTATCCAGCAGAATAAAGATCACTTGGGAGAGTGGCTACCTTGGGTGAATCACTGTCATCGCATAGAAGATGTTCAATCATTTATTCAATCTGCCCGCACTGCCTATGCTGAAAAAAAAGATATAGAAGCGGGTATCGTATTAAACAATCAATTAATCGGTGTATTCCGCATGACGTTTCAGCATCGGATAGGCAATATTGGATATTGGATTGGTGAAGATGCGCAAGGGAAAGGTATTGTGACCAAAACAGTGAAATGTATGACAGATGCCTTTGCTCCTGAAGTCGATGGATTTGAAATCTTTTGTCCTGTTGGGCATGTCAGAAGTGAACGTGTTGCGATGAAAGCAGGCTTTCAGCTCGATCCAAACTATCAGCCAAAGCCTGATGCAACTTTTCTCCTGAAGCGTTATATTCGGAAATTGAATCATTAAAAACTCCCCTGCACCTATGCAGAGGAGTTTTTTCATCTAGTGATACCCATTTTGCCCATTCGCACTTCCACTTGTTTTGTGCTTTGGCTGATGGCCTTTGTTTTGTTTTGTGTTGCTTCCGCCTTTTTTCGATTGTTTAGACATTCGGTATTCCCCCATCCATTAAGATTGAACAAGTTCGTTCTTCTTTAGGATGCCCGGTTTTTTTCACACCTTGCCTGGTACGATTTTACGCTTATGTAAAAGCGCATTGAGCTCGCCGCCGAGGATGATCATAATGCCGGTTAAATAAAACCAGATCATTAATATAATGATTCCCCCAATGCTTCCGTACATCGCACTATAGTTGGCAAATTCGCCTACATAAAATGAGAACAGCATGCTGACGAGAATCCAGCCAACAGATGCGAATATGGCGCCCGGCAGCACAAATTTCAATTTCAGCCTGATATTAGGGGCAAAATAATATAGGGATGTAAAAACAATTAGTAAAATCAGTGGACTAATAATCCATCTCATGGCGGTCCAAATGGTGAGAAACGCATCTGACTGCCCTACTAATTTGGCAACGAATAAGCCAAGTTCTTTTCCAAAGACAGGCAGCATCAAGGCAAAAATAATCGTAAGCACCATCGCAATGGTTAAGATAATCGATGTTAAACGTACGAGAATGAAGGAACGATTTTCCTCAACTTCGTAAGCATGGTTAAATGCTCTGACAACCGCATTAATACCGTTGGATGCAGACCAGAGTGCCGCAATAATCCCGAATGACAACAATCCGCCGTTACGGTTATTCAGCGTCTCTTCGGCAATGGATTCAATCATCGAAAGCGCTCCCTCTGGCGCATAACCAGAAATGACGCTTAGAACATCCTTTGATGTCAGCGGCAAATAACCAACAAGCGTCAGCACGAAGATGAGAAACGGAAATAATGAAAGCAAAAAGAAATACGCAAGTTCAGCTGATTTTGCCGGTCCTTCATGCAGCAAAAAGCGTTCAATTAACGCTTTAACAAAACCCATACGCCTCATCTCCAATGATCAATCTTTCTGTTTCTTTTGAAAGTGATCCTTTGTTTCTTCAATAATCTCTAATACCTTTGGTGTTGTTTCCTTTAACTGATTCACCTGTTCATTCAGAAAAGACAAATCATCTGAGACCGTTCTCATCAATTGCTTCGTTTCTTCCATTTTTTCCTTCACGCAAGCAGACATCTTGCCAGGCTCCAGGCGGTATTCATCCAGCTTTTGCTGGCAGTCATTCCATTTTTCTTTCAGTGCAGTTCTTGTTGGACGATGAAATAATGTCAGCAATATGCCGCAGGCTGCGCCTATAACAGCTCCCCGAAGCACGATTTGTTTGTTCTCTTCCATCTCATCTGACTCCTTTCAGTTAAAGGTGTTTCTCTTTTTTTACATACGTCAAAAAACGATCAATTCCTGTTTCAATTAAATCATGTACTTCCTCAAAGTTCCCAGTGTAATAAGGATCTGGCACATCGTCTCGATCGTCGTCTTCTACAAAGTCAAGAAGACGGCCAATAAAGTGATGTTTTCCATAGCCGGCTAAACTGCGGAGGGCGCCTACATTTTCAGCATCCATCGCAATGATATAGTCGTATGTGGTGATATCCTTATCCATGATTTGTCTTGCAGTCATTCCTTCATAGCTGATGCCCTTTTCATCAAGCAGCTTACGTGTTCCTTCATGCGGAGGACTGCCTTGATGCCAGCCGCCAATGCCTGCTGAATCAATCACAAAGTGTTCACTCAGCCCTTCGTCTTCGACTCGTTTTCTAAACATCGCCTCTGCCATCGGTGACCTGCAAATATTGCCGAGGCACACAAATAATACATGAATCATCCTTCATTCTCCTCCTATCTTTTCCCTAAGAGTCCCATTGGAAAACCTTTTCTCTATCATATCAAGCCCTTTTTCTTTTGGAAACTTTGCAAGAAAAACTCCCATCGGCATTGACAAATTACACAAAAACAGGAGAAACTTTAGGAGAATTACACAAACAAAGGGGGACATTAGATGGGAATCATTGAGCAATTTGTCACGACGATGAACAATTTTTTGTGGGGGCCTCCCCTGTTAATTTTAATTGTTGGTACTGGAATCTACCTCACCTTTCGCGTTCTCTTCATTCAAATTAGATTACTTCCTTATTCTTTAAAGCTCGCTTTTTCAAAACAAGACAAAACATCAGAGGGAGATATCTCCCATTTCCAAGCATTAATGACGGCGCTTGCTGCAACTGTCGGTACAGGGAATATCGTCGGTGTTGCCTCAGCTGTCATTGCAGGTGGTCCTGGTGCAGTATTTTGGATGTGGTTTGCTGCATTTTTCGGGATGGCCACCAAGTTTGCAGAAGCTGTTCTTGCTGTGAAATACAGGGTCAAAAACGAAAAAGGCGAAATGTCTGGCGGACCTATGTATTATTTAGAGCATGGCTTAAAACAGAAATGGCTAGGGGTGCTATTTGCTGTTTTCGGTGCCAGTGCTGCCTTTGGGATCGGCAACCTGGTACAGTCTAATTCCATCTCAGGCGTCATGAATTCTACTTTTCAAATTCCAACATGGGTAACAGGTATCATCATTACTGCCTTTACGGCACTCGTGATTTTAGGCGGAATTAAAAGTATCGGCCGAGTGACATCTATTTTTGTACCAGTCATGGCTTTATTTTACGTCATTTGCGGACTCATCATTCTTGTCATGAATGCTGATCTTGTTCCTGGCGCAGTCAGTCTTATTTTCTCAGATGCCTTTACAGGTCAAGCCGTGGCAGGTGGTGCGATTGGAACCGTTATTCGCTGGGGTGTCGCGCGAGGCGTCTTTTCCAATGAAGCTGGACTTGGATCAGCACCAATTGCTGCTGCAGCTGCGAAAACGGATATGCCTGCCCGTCAAGCGCTCGTCTCTATGACGCAAGTGTTTATTGACACCATCATTGTTTGTTCTATCACTGGCATTACGATTGTTATGGCAGATATGTATTTAACAGAAAAAAGTGATGCGCTGACTTCGTTATCCTTTGCTCACTTCCTCGGTCCAGCTGGCTCAACCATCGTGGCAATCGGGCTGCTCCTATTTGCCTATTCAACCATCATTGGCTGGTCCTATTACGGGGAAAAATGCTTTACATATTTGGCGAAGGATTCGTACGTCATGTATTATCGTATCGTGTTTGTGATAGCTGTCTTTTTCGGTGCCGTGTTTAAGAATGACTTCGTCTGGGGCGTAGCAGATATGCTCAATGGACTGATGGCCATTCCAAACTTAATTGGACTCATCGGTTTATCAGGTGTTGTGGTGTTTGAATCCAAACGAATCATTGATAAGATCAAAGAGGAGAAAAAGGAAAAAAACATTTCAGTGTCGTCATAATAGCCCTTTTATTCTTTTGCTTTTCTGTTAAAATAGACATATTATTCGACACATGCAGGAAAGGACGTGCCGCCCTTGTCACAGCAAAAAGCGGCTGAAGTCAATCAGCTGATTGAAGACATTTCGCAAAAGCTCAATATGCTGAATATTGGAGTCATCAAAGCCGAAGACTTCAGTCCAGATAAGTATGAAGATATTGAATTTCTTCACCAAATGGTGATGAAAAAATCTTCATTCAGCCCAAGTGAAATGCAAGCCATTGCAAGCGAGCTGAAAAGCTTAAGAAAATAATCGTGCACCTGATACTGAATTGCGGTTGACGCCGCTTTCTTACATCCATGCACAGAAAAAGCCAGCACCTCGCAAGGTGCTGGCTTTGTTTATCCTGTCAAAACTACTTATTTTGCGAGCAGTTTTAATGATTCACGGTTAAATGCTGGAATGTCATCAGGTGTACGGCTTGTGACAAGCTGATCCTGACAAACGACAACTTCTTCATCTTTGAATTTGGCGCCTGCGTTTTCCATATCTACTTGAATGGATGTATAGCCGGTCGCGCCTCTTCCTTCCAGCGTCTTCGCTGTAATAAGCAATTGCGGTCCATGACAGATCGCAAATACTGGTTTTTTCTCGTCCATAAAGGCTTTTGTGAATTGCACGTAGCGATCATCCGCACGCAGAATGTCTGGTGAGAAGCCGCCAGGAATCAGAAGTGCATCGAAGTCTTCTGGTTTCACGTTATCGATAGACGCATCGACTCTTACTTCTGCCTCTCCTTGCTTTCCTTTCACTGTTTTTCCTTTTTCGTTTTCAATTACTGTGATCTCATGGCCTGCGTCTTTAAAGGCTTTTGCAGGCTCGGTGAATTCAACATCCTCAAAGTAATCTGTTAAGACAACTGCAATTTTCTTACCCATGTAGAAACCCTCCTGCTTGATTATCGTTTACACTACACACTATACCCCCACCAATTGAAATCAAACATCCTATCCCTATGAGAAAACCCCCTTTCATAAAAATAAGCATTTAGACTCATTCACATTCCCTTAACAAGGTAATTCGTATGATTTATGTTATCTTTACAATAATCTGCAAAAAATAACTACAAAAGTTAACGAAACATTTCTACAATAGGTATTGTGGTCAAAAAAATTAGAAAGGCGGAGATCAGGTGAAGAAGCAAGCACATAGGTCTAAACGAAGGAAAAACCTGTCTATTCTGCTCACTTCCATGATGTTGATTAGTCTCATTCTCCCAGCAGTACCTACTCATGCAGAAACAGAAAGCGGCAGCGCCGTAAAGGTCAGTATCTTAGCCACAACGGATGTTCATGCGAACATGATGAATTACGATTATTACAGCGACAAAGAAACAAATGAATTCGGTTTGGCAAAAACAGCCGAGCTGATTGACAAGCACCGTTCACAAAATCCTAATACACTCCTTGTTGATAACGGAGACCTGATTCAAGGAACCCCTCTTGGAGAATACGTTTATAAAAATGAAAAAGACAGCATCATCAATCAAACAAAGGTTCACCCCATTATTCATACACTCAACAAATTAAAATATGATGCAGGTACACTCGGCAATCATGAATTTAACTATGGTTTATCTTTTCTTGACGGTACCATTGCGGGCGCCAACTTCCCGATTGTCAATGCGAACGTCAAAAAGTTAAACGGAGAACACCGATTTACTCCTTATGTCATTCAGGATAAAACCTTTAAAGATGCAAACGGAGCCTCCCAAACTGTGAAAGTCGGTTACATAGGATTCGTACCACCACAAATTATGACGTGGGATAAGAAACATTTAGATGGACAAGTTCAAGTGCAAGATATTGTGGAGTCTGCCAATGAAACCATTCCAGAAATGAAAGCAAAAGGCGCAGATGTCATCGTCGCTCTTGCTCATACAGGAATTGAAAAAACAGCTTCACCTAAAGGATCAGAAAATATGATCTTTGACCTTGCCACGAAAACAAAAGGCATTGATGCGATTGTGTCTGGCCACCAGCATGGCACATTCCCAAGCGCTGAATATAGCGGCGTTGACAAATTTGATGTCGCAAAGGGAACCATTAATGGCATTCCTGTCGTCATGTCAAAAAACTGGGGAAGCTACCTCGGGGTCATTGATTTAACGCTAGAACCAGACGGAAGCAACTGGAAAGTCACAGACGGAACAGGCAAAATCGAATCCGTTGCCGGGGTGACATCTCAAAACAGTACAGTGAAAAATGCCATTCAAACAACTCACCAAAACACCCTAGATTACGTCAGAAAGCCAGTTGGAAAAACAGAAGCAGACATTAACAGCTTTTTCGCTCAAGTGATGGATGACCCTTCTATTCAAATCGTGACAGATGCCCAGAAATGGTATGCACAAGAAAAAATGAAAGATACTTCGTACAAAAACTTGCCGATTCTCTCTGCGGGTGCGCCATTTAAAGCCGGCGGACGCAACGGTGTGAACTATTATACAAATATCGCAAAAGGTGATTTAGCGATTAAAAACATCGGCGATCTCTATCTTTACGATAACACCGTACAGATTGTAAAACTAAAAGGCAGTGAAGTAAAAGACTGGCTTGAAATGTCTGCTGGTCAGTTTAACCAAATCAAACCAAACACTTCAAATGAACAGCCTATTTTAAACGAAGAATACCGCTCATATAATTTTGATGTAATCGATGGTGTGACGTACCAAGTAGATGTCACACAGCCTGCTAAATACAGCACAACGGGCACACTTGTTAACGCTAGTGCGAACCGCATCAAAAACTTGTCTTACAACGGAAAACCCGTTTCTGACAATCAAGAATTTTTAGTCGTGACAAACAACTACCGTGCATCTGGCGGCGGAGGCTTCCCGCACCTCACACAAGATAAAGTCGTGCTTGCCTCAGCAGATGAGAACCGCCAAGTGCTGATGGATTATATTATTGAACAAAAAACCATTAACCCAAGCGCAGATCAAAACTGGTCCATTGCACCGATCAAAGGCGCAACCGTCACTTTTGAATCTTCTCTTTTAGCCAAACCGTTCGCAGAGAAATCAAGCAGCGTCGACTTTATTCGGAATGCCAGCACAGACGGACTTGGCGTGTACAAGCTAGCGTTTAAAGATGATGGTACAACAGAACCACCTGCAACAGACAATTGGCATTTAACGGTGATGCATACAAACGATACACATGCCCATCTGGATGATGCAGCAAGACGCGCAACCAAGATCAAAGAAGTTCGCGCCCAAAGCGAAAACAATATTTTATTAGACGCTGGAGATGTCTTCTCTGGTGATCTCTATTTCACAAAATGGCAAGGACTTGCCGATCTGAAACTGATGAACTTAATGAAATACGATGCCATGACGTTTGGGAATCATGAATTTGACAAAGGTCCATCTGTCCTTCGTCAATTCCTGACAGGTGATGCATCCAGCGTAGATGCTCAAAACCGTCATCAGTTTGAAAAACCGAACTTCCCGATCGTGTCATCAAACGTGAATGTCTCTAAGGAAAAACAGTTAAGCGACTTAGTGAAAAAACCAGCAACATTTAAAGCTGGTGAGAAAAAAGAAGCTGGCATTTACCCTTACATTCTGCTTGATGTAAATGGTGAAAAGGTCGCTGTATTCGGTCTCACCACTGAAGACACAGCCATTACATCCAGCAGTGGTCCCAACATTCAATTTCAAGATGCATACAAAAAAGCAAAAGAAACAGTCAAAACCATTCAAACTGAAGAAAAAATCAATAAAATTATTGCGCTCACACATATTGGCTATAACCGTGATCTAGAGCTGGCTCAAAAAGTAGATGGCATTGATCTCATCATTGGTGGTCACACCCACACCCTTGTTGAAAAATTAAAGGTCATCAATAAAAAAGAACCAACGATTGTTGCACAAGTAAAAGACTACGGACAATTTTTAGGAAAAGTAGACGTGGCCTTTGACAAAAAAGGCGTCGTACAGCCAAAAGAATCTACTTTTGACCTCATCACGATCGACGACTCTGTGAAAGAAGATGCGGACGCAAAAGCGATTCTTGATCAGTACAAAGCAGATATCCAAGATTTAAAAACCGAAAAAGTCGGGACGTCAGATGTCTTCTTAGATGGACAGCGTGAACACGTCCGTGCAAAGGAAACGAACCTTGGAAACTTTATTGCAGATGGCATGTTAAAGAAAGCACAAGAATCTGCTGGTGCTGACCTTGCCATTACAAACGGTGGCGGTATTCGAGGCAGCATTGAAAAAGGAGATATCACATTAGGGGATATTTTAACTGTGATGCCTTTTGGAAACACACTATATGTCGCAGATTTAAAAGGCAGTCAAATTAAAAAAGCGCTTGAACAAGGTCTTTCAGGCATTGAAGAAGGCGGAGGCGCATTCCCTCATGTAGCTGGCATTGAATATACGTTTACACTGAGTAAACCGGCTGGCAGCAGACTGATTGATGTCAAATTGAAAGATCAAAAGGGCAATCTGACTGACATTGATGATCAGAAAACATACCGCGTGGCGACTAATGCATTTGTCGGCACAGGCGGTGATGGCTACAGCGTCTTTACAGAAGCGTCTCATGGTGAAGACTTAGGCTATGTTGACTATGAAATTTTCAAAGAGCAAATTGAACAGGCAGACGGTCATATTTCTCCAGTCATCGACCATCGAGTGAAAGAAGTATTCCTTCCTCGCTTGAAAGGAAAAGGCGCCTATGACATTCAAGATGATGAGAAATTCCAAACGTATGTGCAGCATACGAACAAAGCATTGCTCTATTTAGACAAAGCAACCGAAGCGAAAAAGGTTCAATTGTCTCTATCAAAAGGGCAAGTAGCTGAACTGAAGAAACGAGAGCAAGATCCAAACGTCACCATCTATCATGACAAAGTCGGTCTAGCATTACCGCTCTCCAATTTGTCAGAGCAACATGCAGATATATCGATGGCAAAAACAAATAAGGTGAAAAACGCATTAACCGACACATACGATTTCCAAATCAAACAAGATCAGAAAAATGTGTCTACCTTTAAAGATCCCGTCACACTGTTCTTTACATTAGACGCGCCTGAAAAAGCGAAGAAACCAGGTGTCTATTATGTCGATCGTGAGAAAAACCACTATGCCAAAACAAGTAACGGTTCATTCGAAAACGGGATTGTCTCAGGTAAAACGGAGCACTTTAGTGAATACACCGTACTCAATCAAAGTGAAGCGGCTGGAACAGCTCCAGACCAAAATGGCGGAGACGGTGGAACTTCTGCTCCAGGCGGTTCGGATCCAAATCAGGATGGAAGCAGCATGCCAGGTGGCACACTGCCGAATACGGCAACGATGATGTATACAGCGGTATTGATTGGCTTACTCATGCTCGCCTCAGGCGGTATCCTTTATTACTACCAGCGCAAGCGCACACGAAACAAAGTATCATCTTAATAGAAAAAGGACAGAGCATTGGCTCTGTCCTTTTTCCATCTCACTATCAATCTTGGGATAAATACATCCAATGACGGTCATCAAATTCTTTCACATCATCTGACCCTATATGACGCAGCATTCTATTAAAGAACGTGATGTCATCTTCATCATCAACGGCATATAAATCCTCTAGAACATATTCTCTCGTAATGAAATTCGTTAAGTTCGTGTTATTCACAAATTCAGCAAAGTACGATTTCACTAGGGTTAAATCTTCTTCATTTAATGTTTCATCACTGATAATTGAAATATGAAACACATTCAAAATCGCTTGAATGTCTTCTTCATCCATATCACATAATGGCTCTAATTTTCTATCTTCTTCCGTAAACGGTTTTCGTGTGTCTTCAATGATGACATAACATAAAATCCTGTGATCTTTCATCACGCTAAAAATTTCTAAATCTCGTAATTTTAATGGTCTATTCAGTCTGATCATTTGTCCTCCTAGAATGTTGCTCTTGTTTCCCTACAACCTGAAATAGACAGAGCCTCGGCCCTGTCTACTTCTCTCTTCTAGCAAAATCCACGAATCTGAAACGATCTAGGCGGTGGCGACTTTCGGTGTATTGGAATAGACTCGTATCCTCCAAGAACACATAATTTTTCACCACCACCACATGATCAAATCCGTTCAAATCGAGATACCTTTCATCTTCTTCAGTACATGGCTCGACAACAAATTCCTTTTGAGCATAACTAATCGAGACCCCAAGTTCTCCTTCAATATACTCGTAGATCGATCCTTCACAAATGTCCTTAGACAAGACCTGCACATGTTTTTGCAAAAAGTAATCTTTGTCTAAAATGACTTCTTCTCCGCTAATATTGCGAGAGCGAATGACTTCCCAAACGTCCTCCTGCCCACTGATTTTCAGCTGAGACTGAATATACTGATCTGGCTTGATTAAACCGAACTCATGAACCGTTGTTACCGTCTTGCGCCCAAGCGTTTGGGAAAGCTCTTTAAAGCTGACAAGACCCGAAACTGGGAACTGCATTTTCTCTCGGTTCAGCAATACTGAGCCTTTCCCGCGAATTTTTTGGATATAGCCATTTTGCACAAGGATGTTTAATGCCTTTCTCACCGTCTCACGGGATGTGTCATACATGACAGACAGCTCATGTTCTGATGGGAGGATGCCTTTATCCTGCCATTCACCTTGTTCAATTCGTCTAGCGAGCTGATCATAAATCACTCGAAACTTATTCTCTTTCATTTTCCCTCCGCCCCATTTACTAGCGTTTGGTTAAATGATAAACGATTGACTCATATGGGCGCAACGTAAATCCCTTGATATCTGCCGGCACATCCTCATAATTGGACAGCAAGACTTGCCCTTCCATTTCATTGACATCCTTTGCAAGCTCATCTGGAAGTGTAAAGTCCGTCTCGCCTGCATAAAAATGGTTGATCACGAGGATCTTCTCATCTTTGCCTTCTCGGACATATGCAAACACCTTTGGATCATCTGAAAGCAGTAAAGTAAAGCTCCCATAGGTGATTACATCAAGTTCTTTGCGAAGTCTGCAAAGGGCTTGATAATGATAAAAAATCGACGTCTCATCTTTTAAGGCAGCTTCTACTGAAATATCGTTTTGAGCTGGTTCAATCCAAGGCGTACCTTTTGAGAACCCCACATTTTTTTCCGACGTCCATTGCATAGGTGTCCTTGCGTTATCTCTTGATTTGACCTGTAAAATCGCCAAAGCTTCTTCCTTTGTTTTCCCTTTTTCAAGCATGACTTCGTACATATTGAGTGATTCGATATCGCGGTATGACGAAATGTCCTCAAAGCGAGGATTCTTCATCCCAATTTCTTCACCTTGATAAATATAAGGAGTGCCTTGCATCAAATGAATGGTGGTCGCCAGCATCTTCGCTGATTGCTGATGGTACGTGCCATCATCACCGTATCTAGACACGATGCGTGGCTGATCATGGTTGCACCAAAAGAGTGCGTTCCAGCCGCCGCCCTCATGCATTTTCGTCTGCCATTCTGATAGAATTGATTTCAACTCTAGAAAATCAAATGGCGCAATGGCCCACTTTTCACCGTTAGGATAGTCGACTTTTAAATGATGAAAATTAAACGTCATATCCAGCTCCTGCCGATCAGGTCTTGTATACCGAATGCAGTCTGTAATATTCGTTGAAGACATTTCCCCCACGGTCATGCTATCGTATTTCGAAAACACTTCCTGATTCATTTCATGCAAAAATTCATGAATTCTCGGCCCATCTGTATAGTACATACGTCCATCACCTTGCACTGATTGCCCGGCATCATCTAAAAAGCGTTGATCCTTTGAAATGTTATTGATGACATCCAGTCTGAATCCATCGATCCCTTTTTCAAACCAAAAGTGCATGATGTCATATACTTTCCTGCGCACTTCATCATGTTCCCAATTGAGGTCTGCCTGGGTAACATCATATAAATGAAGATAATAGTCACCTGTCGCTTCATCTAATTCCCACGCTGGGCCGCCAAACTTTGACTGCCAGTCATTCGGAGGAGAGCCGTCCGCTTTCGGCTCCTTCCAAATATAATAGTCTCGATACGGGTTCTCCTTCGACTCTCGGGAGGCTTGAAACCACTCATGGAAAATCGACGTATGGTTCACGGCTAGATCCATGATGACACGGATCCCTCGTTCATGTGCTTCTTTCAGCATGTGCTCAAAATCAGCCATTGTGCCGTACATGTCATGGATTTTTGTATAATCACTAATATCATAACCATTGTCATGCTGTGGTGACTCATACATAGGGGTCAGCCAAATACAATCCGCCCCTAGCTCTTTGATATAGTCGAGCTTTTTCGTCACGCCATTGATATCACCTGTACCAGAGCCTGTTGTGTCTAAAAAGCTCTTCGGATAGATTTGATAGACCACGGCTTTTTTCCACCACGGTTCGTTTGTTTGTTGATTCAATTTCCTTCACCACCACTAGTTAAGTTCTTGTGATACATCCTTCTTTTTAAGTTTTGCATATAAAAGGGTACCAATGAATGGGACGATCAGCACAATCACCATTCCGATGGCAAATGCCCCCCAATATTTCGGAATGATCGAGAAGATTCCTGGAATGCCTCCAACGCCGACTGAACTTGCCAGTACCCCTTGTGAGGCAATAAACATACCAGCTATCCCTGAACTGATCAGGGCAAAAATAAACGGGAATCTATAGCGCAAGTTCACCCCAAACATCGCCGGTTCAGTAATGCCCAAGTAAGCAGAAATACTTGATGTCAGCGAGAGCCCTTTTTGCTTTTCATCTTTTAAGACAAACATCATCGCAAGTGCCGCTGATCCTTGAGCAATATTAGACAGGGCGAGCATTGGCCATAGGAACGTGCCGTGCAGTTTTGAGTTAATCAGCTGAATATCGACTGCTAGGAACGTATGATGCATCCCTGTAATGACTAACGCTGCATACAATCCGCCATATAAAAGACCACCAAGTGCTGCGAATTGCTGGAATACGGTGACGAGTCCAGATGTTAAAACGTTTCCGATCGCAAATGTAACGGGACCAATGACGATAAATGATAAAAATCCAATGAGTAATAATGTAATTGGTGCAACAACTAACAGCTGAATACTTTCAGGTGTCCGTTTTGTTATAAATAATTCGAGCTTTGCGAGTAAATAGGAGGCGACGAGTATCGGAAGAACCTGCCCTTGGTAACCTACCTTTTGTACTTCAAGTCCAAACAAATTCCAAACAGGAATGTCACCTGTCTTTTCCGCCGCTCCATACCCCCAAGCATTCAACAGATCTGGATGTACAAGCATCAGTCCGAGGACCATCCCTAAAAGTGGATTACCTCCAAACCGCTTGACAGCCGACCAGCCAATTAATGCTGGCAAAAAGGTAAAGGCAGTGCCTGCAATCAAGTTGATCATATTTGCTAAATCCGCCCATGCCGGATACACATCCACAATGGATTTTTGATCAAAGAAAATATCAGGAGCTGTTAAAATATTATTAATACCCATCAATAAACCGGCTGTCACGATAGCTGGAAGGATTGGAATGAAGATATCTGCAAGCGTTTTCACCGCACGCTGTAAAGGATTTAATTTCTGATCAGAGGCACGCTTGACGTCCTCTTTTGTCGCTTCGCCGATTCCCGTCTGTTTGACCATTTCGGCATAAACCCGATTCACCACTCCTTGACCAATGACCACTTGGTATTGGCCATTCGCTGAGAAAGATCCCTTCACTTCATCAATTTGTTCTAGTGCTTTCTCATCCACCTTAGCTTCATCTTTTAGCACAAAACGAAGTCTTGTCACACAATGTGTGGCTTGATCAATGTTTTCTTTGCCGCCAATGGCTTTCACAATCTGATCTGCCGCTGCCTGATAATCAGCCATGATATCCCCTCCGAGATCGTTTTTTTATAAGAAAAAAGAATCAAAACTTGTATATACATGTTCACTTCATATTTTATATTTGTATATACATGTAGTCAATAAGAAAATGTAGCGCTTTCATAAAAAAAGCTCCCTCAATGTGCTCAGAGAGGCAGCGTGTCATCATCTTTTTTATGCTCCGTTAGTTTTTCGTAGACCCTATTCTTATAAAAGGAGGAGGCTGGACGAGCAAACGTTTGGCGCTTGGATGTGAGTTCATCGAGGCGTTTCTGTTTTTCCTCACATATGAGAGAGAGTTTTTTTCTTTCTTCTCCATCTATACTCGTTTTCAGTAATTCTTTGACCGTCATTAGTTCTTTTTTCAAAGCGGTTTCTTCCCCGGCAAAGCCAGCATTTTTCATGATTCGATAGCCCATCCTCAGTTCTTCAGGTACATGAGCAGCATCATCCTTTGGCAGAGGTTTCCCAAAACCTGCTAGTCCTTCAAAAGCTCCATGGTCCATCGCCTTTTTGATCCGTTCTTCTGACAATCTCTGCGCAAAATCCATGACACGTCTCCTTTCAGATCGTCTGATATTTTGGTTAAGCATAGCAAAAAAGCTGACTCTCTCACAAGAGCCAGCTTTCTCGTTATTTTTTGTCGATTTTAAAAGTAGATACCATTTGTGCCAAGTCCTCTGACATGTCAGAGAGCTGTTCAATCGCACTTGAAATTTGCTGCATGCCAGCACTTTGCTGTTCTGTTGCTGCCGCTACTTCTTGAGAGCTTGCCGCATGTTCTTCTGACACGACCGAAATTTGTTCAATCGATGTAGAAATTGTTTGATAAGCTCGTTCTACCTGCTTAATAGATTGAAGCAAATTGTTCGTTCTGCTTGCAAATTGAGACACTCCATCATAAATACCAGCGAAGTTCTGCGAGGTGCCTTTCATTTGCTCACGGCCTTCTTCCACTGCTTTACTGCTTTCCTCCACGCTTTCAAGGACACGCTGACTATTTTCCTGTGTGCCAATGACTAAGTCTGAGACCGTTTTAGCTGCATCAGCTGACTGTTCAGCTAACTTACGGACTTCATCAGCCACAACAGCAAATCCTTTTCCTTCTTCTCCTACACGTGCGGCTTCAATAGAAGCATTCAGTGCAAGCAGATTCGTTTGCGCTGAAATGTCCGTAATAATGGAGATGACACTTTCAATTTCTGTTGAATGTGATTGCAATTCTTCTGCCGCCTGCTTTGAGCTTGTCATCATGTCGTGTAACATGTTGAGATGTTCAAGCACATGCTGCACCAATTTTTGACCAGATTCTGACTGCTCCTGTACTTCTGATGAAACAGATTTCATTTCATCCACTTCTTTTGTCACGCCTTCGATTTGAGTATCAATTTCCGCAACAGATGTTGTGCAGTCTGTAATGTTTGCGACTGAATCATTGATTCCTTCACTCATATTCGTCATCGCTTCTGACACTTGTTGTGCACTTTGACTAGATTCCGTTGTCACTGTGCGAAGCTGTGAAGACATTTTCGACACTTCACTTGATGAGTTTGAGATCTTTCCAATAAGCTCTTTGATCCGTCCCTGCATTTTCTGGAAGGAAGCCGCTAATTGACCGATCTCATCTTGACTTTGAACTTCTACCATGCCAGTTAAATCACCATCTGCAATTCGATCCGCTGATTCCATTAATGAACGTGCTGGTTTTGCAATTCTTCTTCCCATGAAGAATGAGAAGAGTAATCCGCCGATGAGCACAATCGCAGATGCTACTGTAATATAAATTGTCAGCTTTTTCGTTGTTGCTGGAACAACAGACGCATCTAAGTCAATTCCTAAAATCCCCGTGAGTTCACCGCCTGAATCTTTAATTGGTAAAAAGACGGATTTATGAGTCCCATACGAATCAACATAAATGTCACTTTTGACCATTTTATCTTCAGAAAGAGCTTGTTTCATTTCATCTGAAAAGACATAATCTTGATCAAAATCATTGTCTTCCCCTGTTAGTACGATGATTCTTTCTTTGCCGCCCTTATTTGATAACACGTATAAGTTCTCAAGCGTATGATCTTTTTGTAGTTCTGTGAATTTCTTTTTGATCTCCACATAAATGGGATCATCCTTCCCGCTAATGCTAAGGACATTTCCATCAATATTATCGATTTCTTTTTTCGCTGTATCAATATCTGTTGTTAATCGATAATCAAATTGCTTTAATAATTGGGAAGATAAATCCTGGCTAACTAAATAAAATGTTAGAACGAATAATGCAACGGTTGCGAGTAATGTTACGACAACGACTGACATGATTTTGGAGGATATCGTAAGTCCTCCAAACTTCCTTTGTTTCGCCATTTTTTTCTACATCTCCACTCTCAATTTTAATTTAAGCCTCTACACTTTCAAATTGTCCACAAACAGATGCAATGACATCTTTTAAATAAGATACGATATGAGGGATATGCTCCGGTAACGTATAAGGTGAAATCACAAAAAATTTACTCACACTTAGATAGAATTCTTGACCTTCTTTGGCATTGACTTGTAAAAACTTCGTTGTATCGCCAAAGAACATTTCGTCTCTTTTCTCTCCAAGCTTTTCAAAGAGGATTTTGTTCAAATCATTGTTGCGCTCAATTTCCATAGCAGTTGCTTCTCCAGATATTTCTTCCTTAAAACGAGGAGAGCCGTCTAGGTAAATTCTAAACAATGTAGCCATTCCGACATTGTCATCATTGACGACTTCTGCTTGCGGAATTTCCTGACGAAGTGCTTCTCTAAATGCAAGGTTCACCTCTAAAAATTGACCGAGCAAGCGCTGGTATCCTTCAATTCCAAACGTTAGCAGCACACTTAGCATGCTGATGGAGCTTCCCATTCTTGAGCATTCCAGTGTATAACCCGTATGGTATTCGCCGTAGCCTCTATGACCAACGTATGGTGTCTCTTGTTCTTCCAGATCTAAACGCTTTAAGTCAGCAGCGTTTTTCACTAAGAATAAACTAGATGTGTATGGTGTTTGTCCGAGTTTTTGAAAGTCAAAACACATCGTGTCAGCAAGAGAAAGATGCTGGAATTTCGCTTTGATTTCTTTTAGCATACGAAGAACACCGTCTGAGAATTGCAGCGGGTTTTCAGATACATCATACTCATTAAAGAAAGCAAAGAATCCACCAAGCGCCGAATCTGCATGAATATGCGGCACCTTGAGACCATACTTCTCAGCAATGGCTTCTGCCGTTTCACGCACCCCTTTTACATCATCAATTGCAATGGCATCTGTTGTTCCGGTTGTTGCCACAATATAAACGGGAATTCCGCCATTTTGGGCAACACGTTCCATTTGACAACGCAAATCTTCCATATCCATCGAATGATCTTTATTCGTCTTAATTCTGATTAAGTTGTCTGTGCCAATCCCTGTTGCTTCCATCGACTTAAATAAACTGTAATGTGCTGCATCAGAACAAAACGCATAAAGATTTTGCGGGACACCTTTTCGTAATGACTCCGGTGCAACTTTCGCAATCGCTAAACGAAGCCCCGAGAAAATAGCCCCTTGACCTCCCCATGTTGTGTAGCCCCCGCTCACATTTGGATCATATCCGATGAGCTTAGACATCATTGAGACCACTCTGACCTCAGCTTCAGCGCCTGCTGGTCCATACACATCCCATAGGTTGTTTCCGTTAACCAGCATAGCCGTCAGCATGCCTAGAATTCCTGGTGTACTTGCCATTGGCAAAATGTTCGTGAAGAAATACTTCGTGTGGTATGGATGATTATGTAAAAGCTTCAGTAATTCTTCATTCACAAGTTCCGCTTGTTGTCCGTTCATCGGAATTTGACTTGTTTCAGTGAGCTTTTTGTAAAAGTCCTCCTCGCGATTCTTTTCACCTTTTAGGTGAGCACGGTTCGGATCCTTCAGGTCATCGACCCCTGAAATGATCTGTTCCATTAATTTAATGAGTTCTTTCCGCTCTTCTGCATTTCCGTCCTCACTCGGAAACCAGTTCTGAACGAGGTTCTGTACTCGTACAGTCATATACTATCAATCCTTTCAATGGAAGATTTCCTGTCACTGTCTATATCGACCTCGTTTCAAAAGTTTATAGTGTCGAACTGTTCACTTAAGTATATTTAGATAATTTGTTCACCCAACAAAAAGAATAAAACCCTTACAATACACATCAAAACCATTATGTTTGTGAAACAACAATATATATCAATATACTTTCTTGAAGGAATTATTATCCAGACAATTCAGCGGTTTATTCATTCATTTTTTTTACTTAACCTGCATAAACATTAATAAACACTGGAAATACGCCTAAATACACCATTGTAGAAATCAAATTAATTCTTTAGACTTGTGTCTTTTTACCTGTTTTATTGATATAGCAACAGGAAAAATACAGAATTTTCTGTAATTATTAGGATGAATTTCACAAAAAGTTTTTCGGAGATCGAATATTTTCGATGTCTTCCCAACTCCAGCTCGGACAGGTTGCCTTAGGTGCTCACCGGTTATGACTTTTCTATTTGTGCATTTCATGGTATATTCTAATGGTTCGTTTTCTTTCGTTCCGCCTCTTCCGTTTAACGGAGAAAAGGAGTGTTTAAATGAAAACATTTATTCAAAAAAGGGGCCTCGGCTTCTTTGTAATTGCAGCCATCTTGTTATGGCTCAAGACGTATACAGCTTATTTAATCGAATTTAAACTTGGTATATCAAATGTGCTTCAGCATATTTTGCTTTTTGTGAATCCTATTAGCTCCAGCTTGTTCTTTCTTGGCTTTGCTTTATTGTTCAAGAAAAAATGGCAGCCTGCCGCTATCATTGTGATTCACTTTTTCATGTCTTTTTTACTTTACGCAAACATCGTGTACTATCGATTCTTCAATGACTTTATCACGCTGCCTACAGTGATGCAGGCAGGAACGAATGGCGGACAATTAGGTGATAGTGCATTTTCACTCATGCGTTGGACTGATATGTTTTACTTTCTCGATACCATCATCTTGATCGTACTCGCAGTCCGCATGAAAAGACAGCAGCAAACAAGTACAGCGACAGTACCTGTTCAAAAAACAAAATCGTTTAGACTCGTTCTTGTGTCCTCTGTTCTGATTTTTGTTGTCAACTTAATCGCAGCAGAAATTGATCGCCCAGAGCTTTTATCAAGATCGTTCGACCGCAATTATTTAGTCAAATACTTGGGTGCTTATAATTTTACGGTGTTTGATGCCATTCAAAATGTGAAATCAAACAGCCAGCGTGCCCTGGCAAATTCAAGTGACGTAACAGATGTAGAGAATTATCTAAAGGCGAATAGCGCTGATCCAAACCCGGCTTATTACGGGAAAGCGAAAGGCATGAACGTCATTACAATTTCTCTTGAATCACTGCAAAACTTTGTCATTGATTACAAGGTGAATGGAAAAGAGGTCACTCCTTTCCTCAATTCATTAGCCCATGACAACAAAACGTTTTATTTTGATAACTTCTTCCATCAAACAGGACAAGGAAAGACATCTGATGCGGAATTTATGATGGATACGGGGCTTTTCCCATTATCACAAGGCTCTGTGTTTATTAACAAAGCTCAAAACACATATCAGGCGCTTCCTGGCATTTTGAAAAAGGACCAATACACGTCCGCTGAATTCCACGGAAATACGAAAACGTTCTGGAACCGAAATGAAATGTTTAAGTCCTTTGGATATGACAGATTTTACGATTCTGAGTACTACGATATGAATGAACAAGATACGAAGAACTATGGATTGAAAGACAAACCTTTCTTCAAAGAATCCATGCCAATGCTTGAAAATCTAAAACAGCCGTTTTATTCGAAATTCATTACGCTGTCAAACCACTTCCCATTTGGTATGGATGAAGGTGATACCGATTTTGAACCTGGCGACTTCGGAGACTCCGTCGTTGATAACTACTTCCAATCTGCTCATTATTTAGATGAAGCCATTGAACAGTTCTTTAATGACTTGAAGAAATCCGGTCTCTATGACAATACCGTCGTCATTATGTACGGTGACCATTACGGCATTTCAGAAAACCATAATGAAGCGATGGAAAAAGTGACTGGCGAAAAAATTGGAGATTATGAAAATGCCCAGCTTATGCGTGTGCCGCTCTTTATCCATGTGCCAGGCGTAAAAGGCGGACAGATTCATAAATACTCTGGTGAAGTCGATGTTGCGCCTACCCTTCTCCACCTGCTCGGAGATGATACGAAGAACTATTTAATGTCTGGTTCTGATATCTTATCGAAGAACTTTAAAGAGCTTGTGCCATTTAGAAATGGAGACTTCGTGTCTAAGGACTACACGAAAGTAGGCAACAATTATTACAGCAACAAAACAGGTGAAAAAATCGAGCCGACTGAAAAGGCATCACAAGAAAACGAAACGGTGAAAAAGATGCTAGAGACATCTGATAAGATTGTCACGGAAGATTTACTCCGTTTCTACAAACCTAAAGGCTTTACACCAATTGAGCGAAATGATTATGACTACACAAAGAAAGTACAGGATGAAAAAGATTCCTCTTCCGCCAAAGATGAATCCAGCTCGTCTTCCAAATAACTTTCTCATTTAAGGCCCCAGCCGATCCAAGATCAGCTGGGGCTTTTTACGTTTGATCCGCATGACACCGGGTATAGTTGAAGAAGGAGGGATTGATTAATCATGAAAAAAACAGCAGCTTTTGTCGTGACCGCTTCACTCGCTTCTTCCACCTTATTTGCTTTCAGCCCATCGATTTCAGCGCACGCCATGACCCAAACGCAGGCAGAACAGTCCATTCCTCAAGGGCCGAATGCAGCGCTAAACAGCATCTATCAGCTGGCGCATAAAGGACAAATGCCATACTATGCAGAAGGACTCAAAATAGGGGTTCAAACAAAAAAAGACGTTCGGCATAAACTAGGACAGCCTTATCCAGAAACGGATCAAAGCGGCTTTGATTTGTATCATGCCGAAATGGGCAACCCTGGATTTGCTTTTCACTATGACAAAAAAGGCAAGATTAACGAAATCCGTTATTTTGGAACAAATGTAGAAAAAGAAACGAATATCGGAGGAATGACTCCTTCCCTATTAAAGAAACAGCTTGGACCAGCAGATTCAGTCAGCACCATCCCGCAAACAAAAGAGAAAAAATACGTTTATCAGACCGGTGATTATGAGCTCGAATTTGTCGTCGGACATGATCCAGATATCAGTCAGCACTCGTTAACAGTCTTGCATATCAACCTTATAAAAAGTGATTCTTAAATAAAAAGCATCCTGAGTTTTCGCTCAGGATGCTTTCTTTTATTAAGATGCCACTTCTAAATGCGGCTTTCTTTTCAGTTTTCGCTTAAGGACTGGACCTGCTACATAATCAAGGCCAAGTTTTCCGGCATTTCCTTTCGCTGCCATAATGAAGACGGCGATCAGAAGAAGAAGCGGGTTAACAGAAACGGTTCCAGCTAGTAAGAAAGAGACATTCATCACGCTTCCAAAAAAGGCTGCTGTTGTTGTGAACAATCCAACAATTAGTCCTAGACCAACTAAGATTTCTCCCCACATGACCATGGCACTGAAGAGTCCGGCATTTGGCAACGCGACATTTTCTAAAAACCAGACATAGAACGGATAAACAAGATGTCCATCTTTCACAACAGGTTCAGCTATGGCAAATTGCAAATATCCTGATGCATCGAATCCGCCTGTTAGTTTTCCAATACCAGATGTCAGCCAAGTCCATCCGATATAAAGTCTTGCTGCCAAAAGGATAACCGCTGCCCATACATTCGTTTGTAAGAATTTTGTAAACATGATGATGCCTCCTTTTAAATTATGTGAAATATTTCACATTTTCTTTATGATCTTATTATACTATGTAAATATCATTTGTGATCCTTTTCACATGTATATTCACAAATTGTTCATGAATATCTAGTCGAGGTAAACTTTTCTCTCGTTATCACCGTCTCAGTAATTCAGACAGTGAAAAGGGGTTACATTTTGTATGAAAACATTATTGCAGAGGCTGGGATCTGATCTGGATTGAAGATGATGAGGTAACTAATGAGACTTTTGAAGTCATTGCGCATTGGCTGTTGGTATCAATAATTAAATAGTTGCTAAGGAAAAGCAGGCTGACTGGAGCCTGCTTTTTTGTCTTTGATAACAAAGATCTTATTAATTAAGATTTACTATGTTTTTTTCTTTTATTTTTATATTAGATGACTTTTCAGAATCTTGATTTTTCCACTCTATCTCTATTTCTAATTTGTGTCCTTTTATTTTTTCTTCTGGTATGAAATCAAATGTTGTTATATGATCTGGAGCATTTTCAGATTTATCTGTGGCATATTCCGCCAAGTCATAGTTCTCATTTTCTTCATATACTTTTCCATCTATTTTTAGTTTTAATGTTTTAATTTTTATTTCTTTTTCTATATTTTTGTTTCCTTTCCAATAAAGTTCCAAATAATAGTTTGGGCCTATACTTGTCTTGTCACTTCTCGTTAGTTCTGCTTTCCAATACTGATCTTTACTTTCACCCATGAATTTTGGGTAATTGTTTTTCGCATAAATTATTACGCATGTTGCGGTAATAAATAGAATGAATATGGTTGATAGAAGAATGACTTTTTTAATTTTCATATTTTTCTCCTTAAATTTAATCAAAATAAATACAAATATACCAAAGTTATATTCAAAATATAAGGGTGAATGAGATTTTTTTGCTCCTAATTGTTGAATATCCAAAAACAGCCGTTTCCTTTCAGGTCGGTTCATCGACCTTTCGCATGCCGCTTGTTATCTCGTTTTTGCTGATTGGCTTTTTTATTTGGGTGGCCGAAAATGTCACGACATTTTTAGGAGCATGGCAATATCCAAATCAGCAGCATGCTTGGTCTCTCGTCCACCTTGGTAAAATCAGTTCATGGTTTTTACTTGTTGTCATCAGCATTGTACTGGTGATCGAACAGCGAAAACAAAAAAACGTTCAGCCCATTTGATCTGGCTGAACGCTTTTTTTAGTCCCGAGCGACTTCCTTGCGAAGATCATCGGCGACAAATTCGACATTTGTTCCAATGATGATTTGTACAGAAGTTTTCCCTGACGTCAGTACCCCTTTGGCACCTGCTTTTTTCAATGTACCTTCATTTAATAAATCGGTATCTTCTACTGTTAAACGAAGACGGGTCGCACAATGGTCAATTGTGGTGATATTGCCTTTGCCGCCTAGTCCCTCTACGAGCATACTTGCTCCGGCAGTATGTGTATCATCCCCTGGGATATCTTCGATGTCATCATCTTCCCTGCCCGGTGTTTTTAGCTTTAACAATTTAATCAGGAAATAGAAAACAACAAAGTAAATCACGCCATAGATGACCCCAACCACAAGTAACAGAATTGGTTTTTGCGCAATTCCAAAACTTAAAACGTAATCAATCGCACCCGCTGAAAAAGCGAAACCGCTATGAATGCCTAAGGTGTTGACAATAAAGAGCGAAAGACCAGTTAATATCGCATGAACACCATATAAAAGTGGAGATAAAAACATAAATGAGAATTCAATTGGTTCTGTGATTCCTGTAATAAATGACGTCAGTGCCATTCCAATCATAAGACCGGCTGTTGCTTTTCGTT
Source organism: Bacillus sp. 22190 (assembly GCF_052045575.1). Classification (NCBI taxonomy): domain Bacteria; kingdom Bacillati; phylum Bacillota; class Bacilli; order Caryophanales; family Bacillaceae; genus Bacillus; species Bacillus sp. 22190. The sequence goes on from NZ_JBQEPF010000010.1 coordinate 92,064, forward strand.
TTTCAGGCTTTGCGGTCACAACCATCGCGAGACATGCCGCCGGCAGCCCAAACATCATCACTGGGAAGAAACCAGTCATAAAGACACCTGCACTTGGATCGCCTTTGAAGAACCGCGCTAAATCACCTGTCGCTCCGCTGAATTCACCGAATTGAAACCAAAATAGATTATTCAGCACATGGTGAAGTCCTAATGGAATGAGCAAGCGGTTAAAGAAGCCAAACAGCCCGGCACCCGTTGCTCCAAGACTTAAAATCCACTCCCCTAAATCATTGATCACACTTTGAATTGGAGGCCATACATATCCAAAAACGGCTGCTAATAGAATGGTAAAAAGTGCTGTCATAATTGGCACAAGCCGTCTTCCACTAAAGAAACCTAAGTATTCCGGCAGTTTCGTGTCCTTAAATTTATTGTAAACGTAACCTGCCAAAAGTCCGCACAAAATACCACCCAATACCCCCATGTTGTTGGTCGAATTGATCGACATGGTACCAGCTGACAAAATAAAATAAGAGATCGCTCCAGATAACGCCGCTGCCCCGTTACCGTCCTTTGAAATACCAATCGCTACACCCATAGCAAAAATTAAAGCCAAATTCGCAAAAATTGCATTTCCTGCCGCATGAATAAATGGGATGTTGAATACATCTTCTCGCCCAATAGCCAAAATGATACCCGCTGCAGGAAGCACAGCGATTGGAAGCATAAATGATTTTCCTAACTTTTGAAAAAACTGAAACACCATCTTATTTCTCCCCCCTTCGTCATCATCATGAACAAATCTCTCATGATGTTCATAAAAAATATATCATATGCACATCTAGTTATCTATACCAATTTGTCCACATCTCACCCGAATCTCAGCCTTTACTCTTTTGGCGTAAAATGTGGTAAGCTATTGAATAGAATGAAGTTATAGAAAGCGGGAATGAACAGTGATTGTCAAACATGATCATGAGTTAGAAGCCTTAAAAAAAGTCGGCCGAATTGTCGCTTTGGCAAGAGAAGAAATGAAAAGCCAAGCGAACCCAGGCATGTCTACAAAAGAATTAGATTTGATTGGGAAAAAAATATTAGAAGAACATGGAGCCAATTCAGCTCCTGAAAAAGAATATGATTTCCCCGGTACGACTTGCATCAGTGTCAATGATGAAGTCGCACATGGCATTCCAAGTGAAAAAACCATTTTACAAGAGGGCGACCTCATTAATATTGATATCTCAGCAGAGCTTGATGGATATTATTCCGATACAGGGATTTCATTCGTTTTAGGTACAGGAGATGCTCGTCTTGAAGCATTATGCCAGTGTGCAGAGGATGCATTCCTTGAAGGATTAAAGCACGCGAAAGCCGGAAAAAGACAAAATCAAATTGGCCGTGCAGTCTACAATACGGCGAAAGAACAAGGATTTACCGTCATTAAGAACTTGACAGGACACGGCATTGGGAAAAGCCTGCATGAAGCACCTAACCATATTTTGAACTATTATGATCCATTCGATAATGCTTTGTTTAAGAATGGGACAGTGATCGCCTTTGAACCTTTCATTTCAACAAATGCTGAATCGATTTATCAAGCGGATGACGGCTGGACATTTAAAACACCTGATAAGAGCCTGGTCGCACAGATTGAACATACGATTGTGATCACAAAAGACGAACCGATTATTTTAACAAAGCTGTAAGTAAGCGGGTCCCCTCCTTCACTGGAGGGGATTTCAGCGTGTAGACAATCCCTTTCACGAATCTGTCACGACTAAACAAAAATGCCTGTGGTAAAATAGGCAAAGATATGCGAAAGGGGTCTTATTTGATATGTGGTTCATCATCATCGGTGTTATCTTCTTTATTGAAAGTATTATTTTAACGGTTGTAGGTATTAAGAAAAAACAATCCATGATGACCTACCTCGGTATTGTCATCATGATTATGACAGTGGGCATGATCATCGTTACCCTCAACCCGCCAAATTCATAAATAATTATTTCCAGCATATACATGGATCATAGGCAGATAGAATCAGTTTTCATTTCTAAACACCTGCACACTTTTCACGTCCTTTTTTGAGATGTTACAATGCAGGCAGTTTCCATTGAAAGGAGTTTTCTATCATGCATTATGGTAGCAAAGGCTGGTATGTCGAAGAATTAAAGAAGCTTGGTGTGACCAAGCATGAAGGAAGAAAGCTTCAAAGCTTTAAAACTTATTTCCTTGCAAATCTTCTTGAGCAAAAGAAAACGAGCTCTTAAATGTTGAAAAGCCGTACATCCATAGCAGATGTACGGCTTTTTTATATGGGCTGAACACGTTTTTCTAAAGACTTCCTGATCACATCTGCTAAGGCATCTACTTCAAGAACTGCTTTCAGCCTGTTTTGATCTACTTGACGGTATTTGACTTCATTGACTTCGTGGACTGTGATGGGATGGGGCGCTTTTTCGACTAACACAAGAGCTTCATCAGGAGAGACCATTCCTTCTTTCAGCACACGCAAATAAAAACCGGTATATCCCGTTTGCTGCACTTCCTTCACAAGCTTCATGTTTCCATGCTTAAGAGAGAGCTTCACACACGGCTGTCTTGGCTGGCTGACCTCAACTAGCGCATCCCCAAGCTGAAACACATCTCCAATACGAACTTCTGTCTCTACAAGCTGATGCACGGTCACGTTTTCACCGAAGGCTGCCTCCTGTAACGGCACCCCTAAAAATTGCTCAAAGTAAGTATAGTGATCATATGGAAAGACGCAAACGGCTTTATCATCACCTCCGTGATGGACCAAATCACCTTGTCCATCTCCATCAAAATTGAGCTTACTCAAATAAACAGGCTCGTGAATACGCTTTTTGTTGATGGCTGTTTTGATTTCTTTTCCATTCACATAGGTGGTGATAGGTTGTCCTACTTGAATTCCTTCGATGTCGTACCTTGTCTGCCCCACTCTCGCCATCTCCTTTGATTGTCTGATTGCTTTTATTTTACATGGTTTGACAGTCAAATCATAGTCGGTACGTGAAGGAACGAGACAGGTTATGGTACGATGAGAAAAAAGGAGAGATGACATTGGTTCATTATCACGCTATTGTAAAAGGACGAGTTCAAGGAGTCGGTTTTCGTTATTTTGTTCAAGGAGAAGCCGTCAATCGAGGGATAAAAGGCTGGGTACGCAACACAGATGAGGGTCACGTGGAGTTAAAAGTAGAAGGAGAGCAGCAGGAGGTGTTTGACTTTTTAGAGACCGTCCGTAAAGGTAGTCCTTTTTCAAAAGTCACACATTTGGACATGGAGCCGCTCACCAAGTTCGCCCATTATCAAGACTTTCGGATTAAAGGATAGTTGATGTGTATCCTTTATTTCACAACAGTAAATGGGTTTGCAACATAATAACCAATCAAGGTTGTACGTGAAGCATCTTTGTAGAGACTCACATGAACATCATAGTTGACTGATCCACTGTTAGGAAGTAATAAACGAGTAGGTGCTGCGAAAGCGTTTTGTCCAGAGATAGACCCTTCGTGTGTAAAGACTGGTGTCACTGGGAAAGTAAGTTTTCGAATAGCAGCTGTATAATAAAGTGTTTCATTTGTTATTGCTGTCATGTTGACGTTGACCTGAGGATGAAGCGAAGTATAAGTTGAACGATCGGTTGTCACCTTTAAATCGATGTCATTCTGAACCATTGCTACAGTCGTTGCTTTAGCTCTTTCATCACCTAGTGGTAGAAATCCGTTGAAACTGAATACAGCCAAAAATATGAGCAACGTCATTTTTTTCATCTATATTCCCCCTTTTTGATTTCACCGCCATTAAACCATCATTTTCCAAATCAAACAACATTCCAAAGACTCATTTCATACAAAAAAACCTAGCTTTTCGCTAGGCTCTTTCCGTCCCGTGGTAGGGTTTTTCCTGATAAAAATAATTCGGTTTCACGATCGTATTGTCATAGTGACGATGGAAGATATGCGTAGCAGCTGGTGATACTGGCGGAATCAGCCATGTCCAATCACCAGTCAGCTTACGATCAGCTTTTTCTTCCTGTTTTTCAAACTGCTTGAACTGATGGGCTGCTGTATGATGATCCACAATGGTCACCCCTGCTTCCCTGTAAGAATGGAGAACCGCGACATTCAATTCGACAATGGCTTTGTCTTTCCAAAGTGACGAATTTTTTGTTGTATCGAGCCCTAAAATAGAAGCAACTTTTTTCAGCATATTGTAGCGGTTTTCGTCAGCTAGATTACGTGCGCCAATTTCTGTTCCCATATACCATCCATTAAACGGTGCCGCATTGTAATGAATGCCGCCAATTTCTAATTTCATATCAGCAATAATCGGAACAGCATACCATTTCAGTCCTAAATCACCGAACCCATCATATTCAGGATGAGTGATCTCTACCTCTTGAACGATTTCTTTCGGAAGATCATACAAAACCGGCGGCTGATCTTTTAGCTGAAACATAAGTGGCAGAAGGTCAAAATGCGTGCCTTCGCCTTTCCAGCCATGCGCTTCACACAACTTGGTTAATTCAAGTGATGCCTCGTCCCCAATGATGCCATATTCCGACTCATATCCCGCATAACGAACGAGCTGATGATTATAAATAACGACTTCCTTCCGTCCCTTGTTCTCTGGTGGGAAGATGGTAATGGACGGTTTGATTTTACCCCCATTTGTCGCATACTCAATATGATGAAAGAGTGCCTCTTTCACCTCATCTTCTGTTGTCACGTGCCGGCAGTCATGCACATGCAGTGTTGACCAAAACAAGCGCCCAATGCACCGGTTGCTGTTGCGCCATGCCATTTTTGCCCCGTGAGCTAATTCTTCCTGCGTATGAGTATACATACCGTCAGACTCAATTTCTTGTTTTATTTCATGCAGACGTGCTGCTTTTTCTTCATTTGACTTGCCTAATTCTTCATAGCATACAGAAATAAAAGCTTCTGCTTCATTCCACAACGCTTCTTGGTTACTCAAACATACTCGCCTCACTTTAATACGAATATATCCATTGTAGCGGTTTCTATTGATAAATTCACTTGTTTCAAACCATTTTTTATCATATCGTGCGACGATTGTCCTTAGACAATGGATGAATCAATGACTTCAAGGGTCTTTTGGAGCCAGCGAACATACCCTTTTTCCCTTTCGATTGCTCTTGTCAGCACTAAATAATGCCCGAATTGAGTTGAATGCAGTGATTGGGCAGATGGATCTTCTTCTGTTAAAATGTTCAGTTTTTGTTCAAGCATCTCTACTTTCTTTGTTCGCTCCTGCAGCTGATGTGAGAAGAGACCGGCCGCTTCTTTTTGATCCATAGATGAGATAAAGAACGTTTTTAACATAAATTCATCTTTTGTTGTGTCTGGAATCGGGCCTTTTTTCCTTAACCACTCATGCAGTTCTCTTTTTCCTGCATCAGTGATTTGATAAACCTTCTTCTCTAGCTTCTTTCCTTGTATGTGAATATCAAATTCAATAAAACCCTCTTCTGTTAGACGCTTTAATTCAGGGTATATTTGACTATGCTTCGCACTCCAAAACTGTCCAAGGGAATCTTCAAAGTGTTTCTTCATATCGTATCCTGTCAGCTCACGCTGATCTAGTAAGCCAAGAATGGCGTATTTCAGTACTCTCATGACATGCCTCCAACGCATATTCTTTGACAATAGTATACCATACATCCTAAAATAAACATGTAAATCATTACATGTTTTAAACAACATCATTTTAATTGAAAGAAGGAATAAACATGGATCAATTCGTTGGACTTCATATGATTTATACGTATGAAAATGGCTGGGAATATGAGATTTACATTAAAAATGATCACACCATTGATTACCGCATTCATAGCGGAATGGTTGGAGGCCGCTGGGTTCGTGATCAAGAAGTGAATATTGTGAAACTGACAAAAGGGGTATACAAAGTTTCCTGGACGGAACCGACTGGGACAGACGTGTCTTTAAACTTTATGCCTGAGGAAAAACGCATGCATGGCGTCATTTTCTTCCCAAAATGGGTGCATGAACGTCCAGATATCACCGTTTGCTATCAAAATGACTATATCGACCTCATGAAAGAATCCCGTGAAAAATATGAAACCTATCCGAAATATGTCGTACCAGAATTCGCAGACATTACGTACATCCACCATGCTGGGGTAAACGATGAAACGATTATCGCAGAAGCACCGTATGAAGGCATGACCGATGAGATCAGAGCTGGACGAAAATAGAAAAAGCGGCACGCACTGTGCCGCTTCTAGATGGTTGACAAAGGACTAAAATGAACTTGATTTTAGTCCTTTTTATTTCATACCTAACGTCTTTTGAGATAACAAGAATCGGTAAACTGGTAGTTCATCGCCTACTTTTGATGCAATAAAACCCGATGACATATAACTGTCTTTTGATTCTGGTTCAAGGGCAAGTGACAACAAATTGGTCTCTGGCTGTGCCGTCACATATACCTTTGTTCCTTTTGGCAGTTGACGTTTCTTTTCAACGAGTCTCGTTTCAAGCTGAATATCTGTTTTGCTTGTTTCCACTCGTTTTGTTACCTGATAGGCTTGAACTGGCACTTTCATGCCAACAGGAAGTGTCACACTTTTTAACCCTAAAGTTCTGAGCTTTCTATCTACCCCTTCATGCCCTGGGAGAATGAGATAAGCTGTCGGCCGTTCTCTTGTTAAGACAGGAATCGCATCACTTGCACTATGAAAACGTACCGGGACATTGGTGGTTTGTCCTTTCTCAATATCCACCATTTCAAGTGAATCGTTCACAGGCGCCTTGAAAGCATCTTGAATGACCACTTGATCATCATCGTTGGATTGAAGACCTTTTTTCACAAGTTTCAGCCGCTCCGTCACCATTTGCTGCTTCACCTGCTTAGCATGCTTCACTGTTGTCTCAATGATTTTTTCATGAGTGGTGACTTGTGCTGCCACGCGCCGGGTAAAGTCCTCTCTGCCAATTCCAATCCCCCTACTTTCTACAAGAAAGGATAAAGCTGGTGAAAGCGCTAAGGCATTTCGGCCAATTCGTGCATCAGTTCCGCCTTCATAAAGATCGATTTTTCCGTCCTTCCCTCTTGTGTTTGTATAATATAAATCGTTGGAAAATCCCTTATTCGTCAATGTTTCACGCACTCCGTTGACGTACAATTCATTCGACGTGAAACGAATGCTTTCAGGAATGTTCAAATTCTTACCGGATAATATCAGCAAATCGTGATACTTGAGAGCACCTGATGCACCGATGTCTTCAAACTGCTTTTGACCAACATCATATTCATGGGCATCGATGACAACCTCGGGTGCAAAGCGATTAAATTCTTGATGAAGGGCTGTCAGCTCTGGAGATTCTAGTGTCATGTGGTCACGGTTGCCATCCATTCCGTTTGCAAGCCTGCGGTCAAATGCATAAGAACCATCTGGATTGATTCTTGGAACAATGATGACGTTGACATGGCTCAGTATACGCTCTCCTTCATCACCTGCTAGTCGTTTGGCGATGACAAGGGCAGATTCACCGGAGGCTGGTTCATTTCCGTGTATTTGTGCTTGAAGCCAGATCGTTGGCTTTTTTGACAGTGGAGAGATGTGACGATCCTTTGTAAAATAGAGAGCTGGAATGGACCTGCCTTCAATGGATGTTCCAATCTGTTTTTGCGTGGCGTAAGGACTTTTACTGACAATGTCACGTAAAAAATCTTGAAGCTCTTCTTGTGTGGTAAATGCTTCTCCTTTTTTCTGAAAGGCAGGGGTATCAAACGTTTCGTCAGGCTCAGGATACAGTTTTTGAACCGAGGCTGGCTGCTCATAGCTTTTTCCATAATAAGGGGTCTCTGCATTCGCTGAAGCTGGTGTCACCATCGACAAACTTCCTGCCATGAGGCATACAGCAGCAAAAAGAATGGTACTTTTCTGTTTGGACATGCTATCCTCTCCCTTCGTTGATTTGCATTATAAAGAAAAAAACAGCAAAAGTGTCAGCATTTTTCAAAAATATATCTTTTGGAGGAATCATGCATGTCTTTATCTAGGGCAAATGAATGGAGCTTGCCCTGCAATAGGACCTAAAAAAGAGCGCCTGCATGAGCAACAGACACTCTTCTCATTACCAGATCGAAATGGCCCCAATGAGAACCGCCATCACTGTCATGGCGACGACTGCAAGAACCGCCCATTTCATGCCAAATTTCTGATGCTGATCTAGTGATACCCCAACGAGTCCCACAAGTAAATGAGTCGATGGAACAAGTGGGCTTAACATATGAATCGGCTGACCAATGATAGATGCTCTCGCAATCTCAATTTTATCGACACCGTACGCTGCCGCTGTTTCTGATAGGATCGGCAGTACCCCATAAAAGTATGCATCATTTGGCATAAAGAAAGTGAAGATCCCGCTCGTTAGCGCGACAATGACTGGAATAAACCCGCCAAGCTGCTCTGGAATAGCTGAAACAATCGAAATCGCCATTTCATCAACCATTTTCGTCCCAGTTAAGATACCTGTAAAAACACCTGCTGCAAAGATCATGGAAGCAATCGCTAAGACGTTGGTTGAGTGAGCCGCAATCCGCTCACGCTGCTGCTCTAAATTCGGATAGTTCACGATAATGGCGACACAGAAGGCAAGAACAAACAGAACCGTTAAGCTTACTTTTCCAGACACAAGCAAGAGAACCAAAAGCAAAGTCAGTGTCAGGTTAAACCACCAAAGTTTCGGTCGCTTAATATCATCTTGCAGCGCTGCTGCCATTTCATTTGCATGAATCGGCTGTTCGAGCTCAATAACACCAAGACGTTTTCTTTCAGACTTCCCAAGAAAGTATGCCACCACAATCATGCTCAAAACCCCTGCACCAATGACTGGAATCATCGGGCCAAATAAAAGTGATGGATCAACGCCAAGTGCACTTGCCGCTCTAGGTGTTGCCCCTCCCCATGGAATCGTATTCATAATCCCCATGCCGACTCCGGCAATACCCGCTAAAATAATCGGACGAATGCCAAGCAGTGTAAATAGTGGAAGCATGGCTGTTGTTGTAATCATGTACGTTGTGGTTCCATCACCGTCAAGTGCGACAAGCATCGTCAGGACGGCTGTTCCGACAACAATTTTTAATGGATCGCCTTTGACGATCTTTAAAATTTTCGCCACCATTGGATCGAATAAACCTGCATCAATCATAATCCCGAAGTACAAAATGGCAAACATGATCATGACCGCCGTTGGTGCAACTTGCTGTACACCTTTGACAATCATGTCTGAAATTTCTGTAAAATGAAAACCTGCAATAAGAGCAAATGCAATCGGTGTTAATACCAATGCCGTTAAAACAGACATACGTTTCGTCATAATTAAAACCATAAATACAATCATCATAAGAAATCCTAAGATCGCTAACATTTCGTTCACCCCTTATGTTGTATACGCTTTCATTAAATGTTGGTATCCCATTTCCAACCCTTTCTGTCATGATATCTGACGCCTTAATTGAAGTAAATATTATGAATTTTAATTCTTTTTTGGTCGATAAATGCTTTTTGTTCATTTTGTGCAATTGTTGTTCTTTGTTGGTTCCATGAAAAAAGCGGTCTCATTTGACCGCTTTTTCTCCTTGTATAAATTGCTCATAACGCCTTAATTGATCTTCCATATAGACCTTTGCTTCTTTACTATTCATATAACGGCCTGTCCAGCCTTTTTGTTTTAACTGCTTTTTCCATGACTTCGTTTGCGTCATTTTTTGAAGAAGCTGATCCCATGCTCGAATGTCGTGCTGATTCATTTGCTTTGGTCCCATCACACCACGCCAATGAGAGAAAATGAGCGGAATCCCTTGTTCTTTCCAAGTGGGCACGTCTTTGAATCCTTCTAAACGCTGATTCGTTGTGGTCGCAACAAGCTTCAGTCTTTTCTTTTCATAATCGTGGCGAACCTCCGTAATGGTTGTAGTTGCCGCATCTACCTCATGGTCAATGAGTGCTTGGAATAAATCATCTGCACTGTCAAATTTTAAAAACTGAATGCGGTACGGATCTATCCCTGCCATTTCGGCAGCCCGTGCGAATGAGATTTGATCATCATTTCCAAAGTCCGGGGCAAACCCAATTTTTAAGGAATCCGGTTTCTTTTTTAGTGCGTGTAATAGCTCTTTTCCATTTGAGAAAGGAGAATCAACTGGCACTGCGACTACCTGCCACTCTTCCGCAAGAATAGCGAGCGGGGTAACATCATTCATGGTCACGTTACTGCTGCCCAGCAAATTACGGCTTAATAATAAGCTTGAATTTAAACTGATATAATTGGCATCTCGCTCCATCATATAGGTCCATCCTTTATCAACGGTTCCGCCTCTTTGATAAAGAATATGCACAGGCTCTTCCACTAGCTTTTCTTGTTCTAGCACGGTTTTCATCACTTGAGCTGTTTGGTCAAATCCGCCGTCAGGTACACCTGATACCACAATATATAATGGGCTGTGCTCCAGAAAAGAATCTTTTGCTGTTTTTTCATTAAAGGTGAGCGTTGTACAAAGGCAGACCAAAATGAGTAAGAGTATTCCTTTTTTCATTTTTATGACTCCGTTTGTTTTTTGGCGGGATAATATTTTCGTTCTGGTCTACCAATGATTCCATACGCCAGCTCTGCCCGGCATTCTCCCGTTGTCACAAGATACTCTACGTATCGTCTTGCTGTTGTGCGTGATGCGCCCATTTTTTCTCCGAGTTCTTCCGCTGTAATTCCGTTCATCTCTGCTGCCATGAATGTTTTCACTTTGTCCAAAGTTAATGAATTAATGCCTGTTGGCAAGTCTCGTTCATCCTTTTGCTGCGATTCTTCCTGTATTTGACCAAAAAACAGATCAATCATCGTTTGATTGACTTCATCTTTTGAATTGATTAACTCTCTCTTCTCTTTATATTCGGTTAAAACCTGCGTGAATTTTTGTGCGGTCACTGGTTTGATTAAATAATGAACGACTCCATAATGCAGTGCGTCTCTTAACAGCATCGTTTCCGTTGCAGCCGTGATAATGATCACATCCACTTCAGGATGGCGCTCTCTTAACAGCGGCAAAAGGTTCGTGCCGAGCTCATCAGGCATGTAGACATCAAGCAAAATGAGATCCACTTGTTCTTTTTGAAGTGCCTCCCACAGATCCTTTGCACTCTTTGCCTTGCCGGCCACTTGAAAGCCTTGTACCTTTTGTATATAAGATTCATGAATCGCAGCGATTCGAAAATCATCTTCCGCAATGAGTACCTTTATCACAACCTATTCCCCCTTTGTGCCTTTCGGTATGTAAACAGTGAAGATGGCACCGCCTTCTTTTTGGTTCGCAACTTCAATCCAGCCCCCAAGTTCATCTAGCACTTCTTTGACATTGGCAAGTCCATAACCTCGCCCTTCTCCCTTTGATGAATGTCCTCTTGTGAAAAGTTGTGAAATGGCTCCTTCATCTACACCATCCCCTGAATCAGATACCTCTATGATAATATCAAATCCAATATCTGTGATGAACAAGCTGACTTCTCTTTTCTCCTTATTCAATACAGCCTCAAACGCATTGTCTACGAGATTGCCAATGATGGTAATAAAGTGAGATAAACTTAAATGGGCTGGGAGCGGCTCCAATGAACTATTTTCATCAATGTGAAAATGAACCTTTTTCTCAGATGCCTTTCCTAACTTCCCAAGTAAAATGGCTTGTATCTTCGGAGAGCGAATTTGCTTCATGAGTAAATCATGCTGGCGATTTTGAAGTGTATACTCTTCTTTAATTAACTCAATGGCTTCATCCACTTGTTTCAACTCAAGCAAGCCTAAAATAGCGTACAGCTTATTCGAAAATTCGTGTGTTTGTGCTCTAAGGTCTTCTGAATATTGACTGACCTCTGTCAATGTATCCAGCAGCTTTGTCAGCTCGGTTTTCTCCCTGAAGCTCACAATTCCTCCAAATACCCGATTGTCCTGCACCACTTTTTTGACATTTAGCACGAAGGTTTTATCATTGACGACTGATTCTATGTTAGGTTCAATCGTCTCTACCTTTAGATAGGAAAGAAGATTGGCATTTGGCAACACTTGATCAATATGAAGAGGCAGCGTTGAAGAGACGCGCAGCATCTGTTCAGCTGACGTATTCATCATCGTAATGGCACCTTTACGGTCAAATGCAATGATTCCCTCTTTAATCGCATGCAGCATCGCTTCTCTTTCTCGATATAATGAAGCAATTTCATGCGGTTCAAGCCCTAATATATCTTTTCGAATACTCCTTGTTAAAAAAATCGCTCCAAAAACCCCAGGCAAGAGCACAAGAAGGGCAATATAACTTAATTTGAATAGTTGATGAGCTGTCGCTTGGTCGATATCTCTTTTTAAAAATTCGACACTGACTGTCCCAATAATCTCTTCATAACTGCCAGTTTCTTTCATGATCGGAGCACTTCCTCTGACAACGGTTTCACCATCAGAATCACCCGTTGATATGGAAGTTCCTCCAAATAGCAGTGTACTTCTTCCTTCCGACACACTGATGGTTTTCCCTACATCCTCATGATTCGTATGAAAAAGAACCTTTCCTTTTTGATTGGTGATAAAAATGGCATGCGCTCTTACTTGCTCTTTCATTTGCTCAAGCACAGCCTGTTCTTCATTTTGCGAATCTCCCGTAGCCACCGATGTTTTAATGGGCGGCATATAAGATATCGTTCTAGCAGTTTGCACCGCCAGCTGTTCAGCTTGACTCTGCCTTTCTGATGTCTGCAAAAAACCAAAACAAATGGTCAATAAGGCAATAACAACAAGCAAAAGACCAATAATTAACCCCAAAATTTTTGTTTGTAAAGTGACTTTCCTTTTGCCCATCCTCACCGCCACAACCCCTAATTCAGTAGATTCACCCGAATAGACTCTAAGAAAATCATATCATTTTTTCTCATGAAGTTAAGAGAAAATTCACACAGACAAAAAAGGATGACTCAGTATTGAGTCATCCCTGTGTGCCTATTACGTGATGGATAAACCAGCACTTGCATAGCCTGCTACAGTATTCACTAAGGAAAGACCAGTAGCTGTTGCCGAGAATACAACAAGCAATCTTGTTTGCGGTGTGACTGGTACATTTAAACCAGTAGCGATACCGTTTGTAATAGCCCCTATCGTTAAAACACCGGTTAACGCTGGAGCCAATGTAACGCTCGCTACTTGAGTGAAGCTGTTATCTGGTGTTGGTGAAGCAAACAGACTAGCAGTTACAGTAATACTCGTGCCAACTAAAGAAAGGGCTGCAGTCGTGCTAAAATAGCCAGCAAATGACGTAATGGTTCCAGCTCTTGGAACGGAGAATGCCATGTTTAACAATGTTCCTGCTGCTCCGGTTAAATCAATGATTCCTCCTACAATACTGACACCAGTGGCTGAGTTACCGAATCCGACCAAGCTAGATGTTCCAACTAGACCGCCTGCGATTGTGGTTAAAACAGCTGGCGTACCAGATGCAAATGGAATAATCGCACTTGATCCTGTCGCACCTGTGGCGCCTGTTGCACCGGTTGCTCCCGTGGCGCCTGTTCCTGTAGCCCCTGTTGCACCCGTATCTCCTGTTACACCTGTGGCGCCTGTGACTCCGGTCGCTCCTGTTGGACCTGTATCTCCGGTGACACCGGTTGCTCCCGTGGCGCCTGTCACACCTGCGGCTGCCAATAACGTATAATCTGGAGACGTATCTGGTGTGCCAGTTGGTGGTGCTGTATTTACGACATAAGTTCCACCTTCATATGTCACCACTTGACCTACTGGATAGGTTGGAGCTGTTGCTGGGTCAAATGCCAAAATACCAGCTAACCCTACTCCGGTTGCCCCGGTATCTCCCGTTGCACCTGTGGCTCCGGTTACTCCAGTCGCTCCCGTATCTCCTGTTGCACCTGTGGCTCCGGTTACTCCAGTCGCTCCCGTATCTCCCGTTGCACCCGTGGCTCCGGTTACTCCGGTCGCTCCCGTATCTCCCGTTGCACCTGTAGCTCCGGTTACTCCGGTCGCTCCTGTATCTCCCGTAGCGCCAGTTGCTCCGGTTACTCCAGTCGCTCCCGTATCTCCTGTTGCACCTGTAGCTCCCGTTACTCCAGTCGCTCCCGTATCTCCCGTTACACCTGTGACTCCAGTTACTCCGGTCGCTCCCGTATCTCCCGTTGCACCCGTGGCTCCGGTTACTCCGGTCGCTCCCGTATCTCCCGTTACACCTGTGGCTCCGGTTACTCCGGTCGCTCCTGTATCTCCCGTGGCGCCTGTCACACCTGCGGCTGCCAATAACGTATAATCTGGAGACGTATCTGGTGTGCCAGTTGGTGGCGCTGTATTTACGATATAAGTTCCACCTTCATATGTCACCACTTGACCTACTGGATAGGTTGGAGCTGTTGCTGGGTCAAATGCCAAAATACCAGCTAACCCTACTCCGGTTG
>NZ_JBQEPF010000011.1:0-106283 GCF_052045575.1 Bacillus sp. 22190
CAAACGAAACTAAACAACCAATCACCGATAAACTATCGGCAATTGGCTGTTTCATAAAGGTGTTTTGATCCCTGTCTCAAAAACGGGGGTCAGTCCCGATATTTACGGTTTTTTCTTTATATGGTAGTGTGTGGGCGGAGGTGTTTGGGATGAAAATCAGGTTCATACTCATTTTACTAGCTTTCGTATTCTCATTGACAATGTTTGGGGGTATTTCAAGTGCAAAAAGTAAGGAAACTAAAGATAATACAAGCCAAGAACATTCAGTCAAACTTGAAGTTGTCAAGTCTACTACATATTATAATTCACTAGATGGAGAAAGAATTGAATATAATTCTGAGAATGAAAAGCGGATTGCAAAAACAAAATTAAAGGACATAAAGAAGTATAAAAAGCTCACAGGAAAAAGTATTTCATACGAAGATGTAGGGTTGAAAGATAATGGTGATTTAGGAGAATCTGATAAAATACATACCTTATCATCTTTACCGCCAACCGATCCGGCAACAAATAGCAAACTGCTTATTTCTCAACAAGTTTTTTATAAAGGTACATCTGGAACTAATTATAAATATCAATATCATTCTTATGCCGAATGGTTTAAAAAGCCTGTTAACCATAAAAAAGATGCGTTTGCAGTAGCTTGGGATACATCTGCAGTCCCATTATCAGGTGCTTTTGAGGGGGATTGGCAGCAACAAAAGGCCGTTGCTGACGGTAAAGGTGGCCTCACACATGTAACAGAAGATAAACAACTATCAGCTGATACAGACTCATACAAAAATTATGGTCATGGAGTTAGTCTTTCACCTGGCTATGGAGATACTCAATTTATAACAATGGATAGAGATGTACTCGTTCCAACGTCTAAAAAAGGAGATCCTGCAAATATTATCACAAAATATCATCACACTTATGCAACAATAAATGGTATTTCCATTAGTGTTGGCCCAGCTTCAATAAGTTTTAGCGATAGTTGGGGAGATGATTTAGTTACAGAATATAGCTTTGTATATGGAGATAGATAAGAGAAGAGTGAAGCCCTTCACCTTGTTAGGATTCCTTATTAATTCCTATTGATAACAGCATCTCATTCAATGAGTATGTTCAAATTCTTCAAAATTGGTTAAAAAACGATAAAGTGGATTAAAGTGTCAGACTCCTTATGGTATTCTAGTAAAAGAATATGCCATAAAAGGATTCCTTTTTATATGAAAATATTAGATGCTCCATCTTTACTATCAGCTGTAGAACAGAGATCAAAGGCTTATCATGAGCTTCAAGAAGAAATGAAACTTGTGAAAAAAGCATTAAAAAGTGTGTCGGGCTTAGGTGATGAATTTACTGGAAAAGGTGCAGACAATATCAAATCTTTTTATGAGGATCTTGCGCTGTACACAGACACATATCTTGATTTTATCGATATGCAGAAAGCTTTTTTAGATGGGGTGAAAGGAAAGCTTGATGATGAATCATTAGGCGGGAGTACTTTTATTGATGAGCACTTTTTAGACACTCAATTGAAACAAGGGATTCAGAACAATAAAGATATGGTCAAAGAACAAAAAGAGGCACTTTCCACTATTTTTGACGATGCGAACAAAAAAAGAAAAGAGACCATTGAAGTTTTACATGAAATAGACAATGATTTGAAAACGGAATACGCAAAGTCAGAAGCGGTTGAGAACCACCTCAACACTTTTTATGCAAAGATGATGGCTGCTACTGGAAAAGAAAAGAATGCGCAGCCAATGTATTATGATGCAAAAGCATTTCATGAGACAGACGTGTACAAGAACCATGATCAGATTGATGCTCAAGTGAAAGCCTATTTAAAGGTGAAAAAAGAAGAAAAAGAAAAACGAAGAATCAAAGAATTGAAAGAAAAGCTCAATGATCCTTCGTGTCTATCAGAAGCGAAATACTTTGAGATTGTAGATGAGATCGGTTATGAGAATCTCACATATGCTCAAAAAATGTATTACAGCCAGCTTCTCCAAATCAAAGCACAGGAAGAAGCATCGGAGGTGTTCATTGATAGTGTAAAAGGTGCTGCAGTGGGTCTATATGATGTGGCAAAAGATACAGTGACCGGAATCTATGATCTAGTCACTGATCCTGGTGGGGCTGTGGAACCAGTCGTAACGGCTGTTTCACATCCAATTGAAACATCGAAAGCGATTGGAAAATCGATTTCAGACTCATTCCAAAAAGAAGTCATAAATGGTGACGCGTATTCACGGTCACACTGGTTCGCCTATGCGACTGGTTCTCTTGCAGAAATTGTCTTTGGTTCTAAAGGAGCAAAATCAATAGATAGAGTCTCTATTCCTGGTCTATTGCCATATTCACCAAAGTTTCAAATGGCTGGTGGACCGAAGCTCCCGTACAATGTATTTGACGGAGAAAATCTCAAAAATAAACTCCTCTCCATGGCAAAGCGTTTAGACAACAACTCAGGATACGGTATCTCTCAGACAGGCAGAAGATTACCAGCACCCAAATCACCACCGACCGTTGTCAGTTACGGAGAGCACTATGTGCGATGGAAACGCAAAAAGGTATTAAAACCGAATGTCGTTTATTCAACAAAGCAAGGTTACACCTACACAACAGATCACTATGGCCGCATTGTCAAAGTCGAAGCAAATAATTTAAAATATGGAGAGGTCAAAAGAAACCAATATGCTCAATCCAATTCAGGTAAGCCGGATCGATTATTAAAAGATGATGGAGGTCATTTAATTGCCTCTATTTTTAAAGGGTCTGGAGATATTGATAATCTTGTACCAATGAGTTCACAAATTAATCGAAGTGGTGGGAAATGGTATGAGATGGAGCAAAGATGGTTGAAGGCATTGAGGGCTGATCCACCTAAACATGTAGAAGTTAGCATTGAACCTATCTATAAAGATGATTCCTTAAGACCAGATAGTTTCGTCATCGAATATAACATTGGAAAACGATCCTATCTTGAAAAAATTAAGAATCAACCTGGAGGCTAAAGATAATGGAAGGATTAGAATTGAATTATAAAAAAATAGCAGAAGCAATTAATGAAATGATTCCATGTGATTGGGATAAAGTTTGGATGTATGCAGAAATATTGGATGATTCAGCAGGAATTACCTTTTATTTTACTGAACCTAATAATGAAGTAAGAGTCTATGGGCACGATATTCCAAAACGATATAGTGTAAGTAACTCTACATATAAACATTTATTTGTCGAGCTCAGTGAAATTCTTGAAGAGTTGAAGAAGGAATATATAAAAAATGGTCTAGGTGCTTGGACAACAGCTACTCTCGAGTTGGAGAAATCGGGTAAATTCTCAACTGATTTTGGATACGAAGATGTTTATTCTTTAGGTATTGACAATGTACAAAGAATAGCCGTTTGGGAATACGAAACGTTCGGATTTCTACCTGAAGATGAGGAAGATAAAGAAGCTGTGCTAAATTATTTGAAAAATAAAGAAGAAAATAACAAATAGTAAATGACCCTCCAAATAAATGAAGGAGGGTTTTTGTAATATTTGTTTTCATCAGAATTTCTCATTTTAAACCGATAAACCGTCACTTCACACTCACCAAGGACCTCTTCTATCATCTCTCGAACAACCGTCCAATCGCCACCTGTAAGCCAGATCGATTACCTGATGATGATGGCGGACACTTGATCGCGTCTATTTTTAAAGGATCAGGCGATATTGATAACCTACTTCCGATGAATTCACAGATTAATCGAAGTGGTGGAAAATGGTACAACATGGAGCAGGAATGGTTGGCAGCCTTGAGGAAAAAGCCGCCTGAGACTGTATCAGTTAATATCGAACCTGTTTATAAAAATGATTCAATGAGACCAGATCGTTTCATTGTTAAATATTCAATAGCAGATGGTGATTTTAAAAGAACAATTATTAAAAATCAAAAAGGTGGATAAAAATGGAATTGGAGAAACTAGATACTCTTTACGGAGAAATTGCACAAACTATTGATGAAATGATACCAAAAGAATGGGAAGAAGTTTGTTTATATGCAGAGATACTTGATGATTCTGCAGAGATTAATTTTTATTATAAATTAATGGGTGAAAATGAATATCGTTACTCACATAATATACCTGAAGATCATAATGTAAGTGAATCAATCTATAACGAGTATTTAATAAAATTACATGATTTATTTGAAGAGCTACAACAAGCGCATGAATTAATTAATCCTGAAAAATGGACAAATTTAACTATGAAGTTAGATGCGAATGGAAAATTCTCTTTAGATTTAAATTATGAAAATGTATTGAATCAAGAAATTAACGGATCTCAAAGAAGAGCAATATGGGCATACGAAAATTTAGGGATACATCCAAAAAGAAAGTCAGTTAGAGAGTTTCTGGATCAATATATTAAAAACAAAGGATAAAAGTAACAACTAACTTACCGCCCTCCAATTAAAGGAGGGTTTTTTATTATAATAGGCATATTATTAAGGAAAAAGTAGACGGACTGTTTTGACTGACTTACATAAAAATGTGCCACATATTGGTGCAGCATCAGACTTAAGAGGAGGCTATTAAAATGAGCTTTAAACGGATTAAAGACAAACTTGATCAATACACTATTGATATTAGATCAACTAAAACAAACAACTCGTTAAACGAAATGAATAAAATGGAAGAAGAAAATGCTTATCACATTTCTCCTGATTATAAAAGTTTTATTAATGAATACGGAGAATGTTGGATTGAGGACAATGTATATACCTATTTAAAAGAAAAACCAGTGTGGCTAGTTGGTGAATCAGTGCCAGTCGAATTGTTTTATGGGTTGGAGCAGAATGATTATGATATACGAGAAGCCATAAAAACATATAAAGAGCAATTACCAGAACAAATAATTCCTATCGCAGATGCAGATGGTGGAGACCTAATTTGTTTAGATGTTAGTGAAATAAATCAAGGGAAAATATATTTCTGGGATCATGAACTAAGAGATGGTGAACAAGACCTATTTCTGATTGCTGATACTTTTACCGAGTTCATTGAAGGGTTATTTGTTGTTGAAGATGATGATGAAGATAGTGATACAGAAGATATTGATATCCAACTTAGTGACGATCTCTTAAAAATGTTAAAGGAAAGAAATTAAAAAAATTTAGACAAATTCTTTCAAGAAGACTAAACGTTTCTTCTATCTATATGGAAATTCATTTTAATCTGAATAACTTTTAAGTTTAAAGGGTGCTAAAGTGTATCCTTTTTATTTTTTTAAAAAACACTCTTTAGGGATGTTTTAGTTTGTATTAGCTATAGGATGTAATGCATGATTATGATCATCTAAAAGATAATCAGGATGGCTTTTAACATTGTATATTTAATTGTTTTATCAGGATTATCCACGAAGTATTATGTCATCAATGGGAAGACTTTTTATTATGGTGATGCATATTCTCGGTCACACTGGTTCGCCTATGCGACTGGTTCTCTTGCAGAAATTGTCTTTGGTTCTAAAGGGGCAGGAGCCATCACAAAAACAGGGACAACAGCGGCCAAAACAACAGTGAAGAAAGGCCTTGAACAAGGAGCAAAATCATTAGATAGAGTCTCTATTCCGAATCTATTGCCATACTCACCAAAGTTTCAAATGGCTGGTGGACCGAAGCTCCCGTACAATGTATTTGACGGAGAAAATCTCAAAAATAAACTTCTCTCCATGGCAAAGCGTCTAGACAACAACTCAGGATACGGTATCTCTCAGACAGGCAGAAGATTACCAGCACCTAAATCACCACCGACCGTTGTCAGTTACGGAGAGCACTATGTGCGATGGAAACGCAAAAAGGTATTAAAACCGAATGTCGTTTATTCAACAAAGCAAGGTTACACCTACACAACAGATCACTATGGCCGCATTGTCAAAGTCGAAGCAAATAATTTAAAATATGGAGAGGTCAAAAGAAACCAATATGCTCAATCTAATTCAGGAAAGCCGGACAGATTACTGGATGATGATGGTGGACATTTAATTGCGTCAATTTTCAAAGGGTCAGGCGATATTGATAATCTTGTTCCAATGAATGGAAATTTAAACAAAGGTGAATGGAAAAAACTTGAGAACACTTGGGCTGATGCTCTTCAAAATGGTGATGAAGTTAAAGTGAAAATAACTCCTAACTATAAGGCTGATTCTCTACGTCCTGAAACTTTTGATATTAAGTATAAAATCGGTGATGATGAATGGGAAATCAGACGATTTGATAATGTGTATGGAGGTAAAAAGTAATGAAAGAAGAACTAGAATATGTATATAAGCTGATAGTTGATGTTGTAGTGGAAACCATACCGGTCAAGTGGAAAAAGGTCTATTTATATGGTGAGGTAGTTGAAGGTTCACAGACTGCTTACTTTTATTTTTTACCTGAAGAAAATGATAGTAAGCCGGTATATAGTCATGAGATAACTGAATTGTTTGAAGTGAGTGAACATGAATACAAAGAAAGGTGGCATCAATTAGTCGACTACATCCAAGAACTTGGGAGAGTGTTTGAACAAAGTGGTCAAGCACCTTGGACAAATTTTACAATGATAATTGATGAAACAGGATATTTAAATATAGAGTTTAATTATGATGACCTTTCGAATACAAACCCTCATGAAAGAAAAACTATTTGGAAATATAATCATCTAGGCATTATACCTAAAAGCAATTCGGGTAAAAAACATTTAGAAAAGTACCTTTCTACTTTGGAGTAAAAATCGTTTTGAGAATATTAAAGAAATACAGACTAGAGAACATAATAAGAGCACTCATTCCAAGCAGAAAGGGTGCTCTTATTCACTCTAGAATTTCTCATTTCACCTATTTAAACCGATAAACCGTCACTTCACAATCGCCAAGAACCTCTTCCATCATCTCTCGAACAATCGTCCAATCGCCGCCTGCCAAGCCGCAGCCGATCCCATAAGGAATGGCGATAGAATGAAGGGGATGCTCTTCATTTAGATTTGTCACTGTCTGTTTTAGATGTTCAAAGCAGCTGCGTAATGCGTCGTCATCTGTTTGTTTTGTTTTTCTTCCGTATCCAACTTGGGCGAATAAGTTGGCAATGGTTTTTCCGTCGCTCGTTGTGATGAGCTGAACGGAGCTTAATAAATCATCTCCTTGTTCTGCACATAACCGTTTATAGTCTTTATACACATTTGGATATTTGCTTTTGATCTGCTTTGCTAACCCTGCTCCCATGACACCCTTACAATTCACTTGGTGACAGATGATGTCTTCTTCTGCGTCTAAGATATTGCCTTCTACCGTTTTGATCATTTCAAGTCATCCCTTTTCAATAAAATGCAAACTTATGTTCTATTATATCAGTTTTGATGACATTATGTTTAAAAAAATGGATACGTTCATACGATCAAATTGGCAAAAACAGTCCATGACATCTAAAATAGTGAAAGATAAAGAAAAAGTAGTAAGGAGAGTCTTATGGATAAAATAGAAACAAATCGGTTAATTCTTAGACCATTTCGTGATGAAGATGCACCCGGAATGCTTGCATACTTGTCTCAACCAAGAGTGAATTGTTTTCTGGATGATCAAATCTCTACATTAGAAGAAGCGGTAGCTAAGGTGCAAAAAAGAAAAGCAGATCACTCTTATATGGCGGTTTGTTTAAAAGAAAGTCAGTTGATTATCGGTGAACTGTTTTATCTAAAAGATGAGCCGGATACGTATTCGATTGGCTGGAATTTTCATGCGTCATATGAAGGAAAGGGATATGCCCGTGAAAGTGCTGAAGCGCTCTTGTCATATCTTTTTGTCAATCAAGGAGCAAGGCGTTTATATGCATATGTAGAGGATGACAATGATCGATCTCAAACATTATGCGAACGTTTAGGCATGAGGAAAGAAGGCTTCTTTCTTGAGTTTGTTTCATTTACTACAAATGAGGATGGCACCCTCAAATATGAAAACACCTATCAATATGCTTTGCTGAAAAAAGAATGGGAGCAGTATCATTCTAAATAGTGCTTTGTTTCTTGGTATCCGAATGACAACGAAGTAACAAAAATGTGAGATGATCCCTTTATTTTGTTCGCTCGATCGATGTCACGGTCTTCTTTTTTCATTTATCCTTTTCCTAAACGAAGCAAAAGGAATGAAATGAGATGCAGGAGTTTAATGAACGGGTATTTCGGTCGATTAATCAACTTAGTATGAATCACGATGTCTTAAATCCAGTTCTTATTGGATTGGCTGAATATTCAGTGATGTTCATTGCGATCATATTTTTGATCATGTGGTTTCAAAATCGGAGCAGAAGAAACAGATGGATGATGATATCTGCTGGGTTGACCTTTATCTTGGCAGAGATGTTAGGGAAAGTCGCTGGGCTCTTTTATTCCAATCAGCAGCCCTTTGCAGAATTGAATCATGTTAATCTTTTAATCGAAAAGGAAGTGAACAACTCTTTTCCGAGTGATCACACCATTTTTATTTTTTCCATTTGTATAGTCTTATGGCTTTTTCACAAGCGTCGTATTTATTGGCTTTTCATTGCCTGCGCTGTAGGATTTTCAAGGATTTGGGTAGGTGTTCATTATCCATTTGATGTGCTGGCAGGTGCTGTGATCGCTTGTTTAACGGCGGTAACGGTTGTTTATTTGCCGCTATTCCAAAAGGGCGTTAGCCTGCTTCTGTCGTGCTTTGAATGGGTGGAGCAGAAATGGGCAGGAGAGAGAACCAAATAAAATGTAAGTCCACGAAAAAACACCCCAATCTGTTATGAAATCAGATCGGGGTGTTTATTATTTTCGCCAAAATGTGGAACAATCTGCTTTGTCTTCAATGTTAAATTCAATGATTTTTTTAAGTAGAGGATAGTCAATCGGTAAGCTTTCCTTCATCCGAAACATCTTTTTTCCATGGTCATAACCAGCTTGTACAATATCTGCTGAAAAGTGATCAATCCCTTTTCCTTCTGGTGCGACAGAAATGTGGTGTTTTGCGACGCTAAATCCGATAATAAATGTGCCATGATCTGTGAACATGGGCTGATTCCAAGCAATTCTGGGCTCTAATTGAGGGAATGTGTCTGAAATCCATTGTAAGATGTCTTGCATGCGCTGTTTCAGCTCTGGATGACCGATGTTGCTTACATATTCTTCAAAAACCTGCATTGTTTTCATCCTCCATATTCATCAAGCCTCAGACGGGATTCGAACCCGCACTCCTTTCGTAAGCATAGGCTAGGGGGCAACACGCTTCCCTACGGAATTTCACCGACAGGAGTTTCACCTGTCTCAGCTCATTTGCTTTTCGGTGCTTCTGAAACCCTTGCCTTGCGACCCGCCAGCTACAATTGTTTTACGGCGCTCTTCCCTTCTAGAGCTACTGAGGCACGGAAGTTCTTGTTCATATTATATAGAGAAACTTGAAAAATGAAAAGCTATGCTCATCATCTAATCCAATCGCGCACAAAATAGTCAAAGGCACATATGATAAAAGACCATATAGTTATGTATACAGCATGGAATTGGGCTGATTGTAAGTGACAAACCTGTTGATGAGTAAACTAAAAGAGATAAACAATCAAACAAAATTAGAAGGCTTTACTCACAAACGTTCGATGAGTTCTCCCTTTTTGCTCACCATGGAAGATGGGGAACCTTTTTACTCATGGGTGTTTTTTGAAAGAAGTGTGTTTAAGACTTGCTATTTTTCTTTGAGCTCTATCAATGAAAAGCAAAATTGTGTGCTGTTGGAACTTCTTGTACCGTGCTGCAATAGATCAACATGCTGTCAAAAAGTTTTGTATCGATCTAGTTCGAAAATTCTTGTCGATCTTTCTTTTTTATGTGGAATGATTGAAGTAGAGCTTCCTGTATATGATGCGCTTATTTTAAAAAACATAGAATCTCACCACATCTTTCTTTGTTTTTCCACATCGTCCAGTTCGGTGGAAGTATGGCGGAATGGAACAAAATTTCTCAATACGGCAACTGTTGTGTTGCATCATCAAGATCATCAGGATGTACCAGTCGCAATTAGGATTCAAACTGGTACATTTTGTTATGATCTTCTTGTCCAAAAAGGAGAAAGTCGTGCGATTACTGTGAAAGATGTGAAATTTATCTTGAAATCTCCATCAACTGAAAGTGTGCAAGCACGATTAGACATGCAAATCAACATGGTGCAAAGAAGAAAAATAAAGCTTTGAAGCTGTGATAATCGCACAATCATCCAATATCAATGGATCATAGTCTATCAAGATTAGGTTGAAGGAGGGTTAAAATGGCTATTTTAGGCGGATGTAGTAATGAACAAGCGGGCTTTGTAAATGATGCAGTATGCTTCACACTTGATTTAGCAGCAGCAGCTGATGCAGTTGTCGTCTGGACAGATGGAACACCTTATGTCATAAACGGAACCATCATGGTGGAAAACAATGGGATTGTGGCTGTGGCACCTACCGTGGCTTTAGAGGTAAACGGTACAGCTGTTCCTGATTTCACGGTACCGCCAGGAGAGAGTCGATCCATTACGCTCAGTGATCTGAACTCAATTGGGATTTTAGCTACTGGTGGAACCTCGACTGGAAGTATTGTCGTTTCGTTTTCTCTCAATTATCAGTATTAGTGTGTATGTCTTGATGATTCCACAGTTTGAAAGTAGTGAGAGACATGTGCGCCCAACTTAATATGTGTGGAGGAATAACTGGTCCAACCGGGGCCACGGGTTCATCCGGAGTAACTGGCCCAACGGGAGCCACGGGTTCATCCGGAGTAACTGGTCCAACCGGTGCAACGGGCTCAACGGGAGTAACTGGCCCAACGGGAGCCACGGGTTCAACTGGAGTAACTGGTCCAACGGGAGCCACGGGTTCAACCGGAGTAACCGGTCCAACCGGTGCAACTGGCCCAACGGGAGCCACGGGTTCATCCGGAGTAACTGGTCCAACGGGGGTAACCGGCTCAACCGGAGCCACGGGTTCAACCGGAGTAACTGGCCCAACGGGAGCCACGGGTTCAACCGGAGTCACGGGTCCAACGGGAGTAACCGGCCCAACGGGAGCCACGGGTTCAACAGGAATAACTGGTCCAACGGGAGCCACGGGTTCAACCGGAGTCACTGGTCCAACGGGAGTAACCGGCCCAACGGGAGCCACGGGTTCAACCGGAGCCACGGGTTCAACGGGAGTAACTGGCCCAACGGGAGCCACGGGTTCAACCGGAGTCACGGGTCCAACGGGAGTAACCGGCCCAACGGGAGCCACGGGTTCAACAGGAATAACTGGTCCAACGGGAGCCACGGGTTCAACCGGAGTCACGGGTCCAACGGGAGTAACCGGCCCAACGGGAGCCACGGGTTCAACCGGAGTCACGGGTCCAACGGGAGCCACGGGTTCAACGGGAGTAACTGGCCCAACGGGAGCCACGGGTTCAACCGGAGTCACTGGTCCAACGGGAGCCACGGGTTCAACCGGAGTCACTGGTCCAACGGGAGCCACGGGTTCAACAGGAATAACTGGTCCAACGGGAGCCACGGGCTCAACGGGAGTAACTGGCCCAACGGGAGCCACGGGTTCAACAGGAATAACCGGTCCAACGGGAGCCACGGGCTCAACGGGATCGACGGGTTTAACGGGAGCCACGGGCTCAACGGGATCGACGGGTCCAACGGGAGTAACTGGCCCAACGGGAGTAACTGGCCCAACGGGAGCCACGGGTTCAACAGGAATAACCGGCCCGACTGGAGCCACGGGTTCAACCGGTGCAACGGGCACAACTGGTGCCACAGGTCCAACAGGAGTAACTGGTCCAACCGGAGCCACAGGTGACACAGGTCCAACCGGTACTAGTTTAACAACTAACTCGATGTACGCATCCAATACGTCGGGAAGTACGGTGCTGGTTGTTTTGGGCGGAACGGCAGTGACGCTGCCTAATAACCAAAGTTTAGATGGATTTACCGTAAGTGGTGGTAATACGGTGTTTACTGTACCTGTTTCAGGACGATATTTCATCACGTATCAAGTAAATACAAACGCTGCACTTCTGGCAGGAACAAGAGTAATTAACAACGGAACCCCCATAGCAGGGTCTATTTTAACACCTGCTTTATCTACATCTACCTACAATGTATCTCTCATTACAACACTTGCAGCAGGGAATCAAATTTCTCTTCAAATATTCGGTTTAGTCGCAACCGTAGTATTACTTGGCGGGGGATCTGTTGGAGCGGCATTAACCATTATCAGATTGGAATAAATCCAAAAAGCCCAATAAGGGCTTTTTTTCAATTCAACCGTGTCCTTTAATAGAAAAAAGACGGATTTTTTAGTGTATGCATCATTGACTAGGAGAAAGAAACGCAATAACAAAGGAATCGGTTATTGAAGATTCAAGTGATTCATATTAAAATGATGTCAAATGGACGAATTAGCAATTGCTAATAGAAGTTCCATATTTAGTGAAATCATGTGGTGTAGCTGAAGGTGATTGGGGGTGTAGAATGAGCAAAGTTCCTGTGGCGGAATTGGCATCACTATTAAATGACTGGAACATGGAAATCAAAAAAGATCATGCAGATGAGGCAGAACGGCTATTTGCTAAAGCGAAACAAGCAGTAGAGGAAATTGATGATGCTGACATCCTCATGTATTATTCTCTTCTTGAGAAAAGGCATCATATTCTGATGTACAATTTAAGAGGGCAAAAAGGCAATGTTTCAACGAAAAGTAAAGAAGGCCATTATGGGAAAAAAGATGATGATTTGTCTAATCGCCTTGCTTACTATTTTGATTTTTATGAGGGTGTGTATGAACAGCATCAGGGGAATTATGAGGTTGCATTACAGATGTATCAAAGTGCGGAAAAGCTCTTAGATAAAATTCCAAGTGAAATCGAACGCGCTGATTTCGATTTTAAGGTCGCGTGGCTTTACTATCGCCTGAGTCATATCATGCTTTCATTAAGTTATATTCGCAGGGCTCTACACGTCTATAAACGTCACAAGCACTATGAAAGAAGAACTGCACTTTCATATTCTCTTATTGCAGCCAACCTTACAGAGATTGGCAGGTACGAAGAAGCGCTTGAGAATTATCGTTTGGCGGAAGAGGTGTTGACGAGCGAACAGGATGATTTTATGCTGGCTCAGCACCATCATAATGTCGCCATTTTATATTCATTTTGGAATAAACCGAAAGAATCTATACGACATCTTGAAAAAGCATTGTCTCATCAAGAGTATTATGATTCAGATTTCTTTTTCCATTCTACGTATCTGATCAGCCGGGAACTCTGTGTGATTGGTGAAAAGCAGCGTGCAAGTCAGTATATAGATGCTGCATATGCCCGAATGAAAGAAGCTTCTCATGAAGTGTTTCAGCTCAAAATAGGCATCGTACATGATCTTTACTTAACGAATGTGCCACAAAGATTTCAGCAAATTAATGAGAAATTAAGAAAGTTAGAAGAAAAGAATGAATATCATGAAGTGAAAGAGCTTTCTCACTTTGCTGCAAAGTATTGTGAAAAGCAAGCACTTTATGAGCAGTCTGTTTTTTACTTGAATAAAAGTTTAGAAGCGGATTTACATATGAAAAGAATGGGGTTGATATAAGATGAAAACAGGATTAAAAGTATTATTCGTTGTGGGTTTAGCGGTCGCTGCGGCTGTTTTAACTGAAAATGTAGCGGGTTCTTTCGAAGTAGCAGAAAAAATCATTGGTGGTTAATCACCCAATCATATCTCGCCCTTGTTGATGATCATCAGCAAGGGTTTTTTATATGGGTGAAAATAGGCTCTTCTTATTAAACGCTGCAAGAACGTTTAATAAGAAGAATTCGCAACAAAGGGGGTGTGCAAATTTGTTACCTGCTCCATTATTCTAAATAAATATAGGGCAGAGCAACAAGTTAAAAAGGTCACCTTTCTTTGCTTAATTTAATTTTTTGCAGGACTTTTCATTCAAATTTCATCAAATTGGTCTATAGTACATAGAAATTGTTACAAAAGTGGGAACACCGCTCCATTTGTCACGCATATGATGAGATGAAGTGTAAGTTGAAGGCAGGTGATTGTATGGATCCTCGGGTATATGGAGGCTTTCATGGCGGCGGTTTTAGCGGAGGTGCAGTGGCCCCTCATATTGGCTTTGGCGGGTATTATGTGAGCCCTGGCGTATTCTCGGGCTTAGGAGGTTACCCTGGATATGGAGGGTTCGGGACGTTTTCTGGATATTCTCCATATGGCTCCACATTCATTATGGGGCGTCCTCCTGGTTTTTATGTAAGAAGTTATTAATGTTTTATCACAGTGGTTGAAATAGCCATCTAAGATTGGCTATTTCAATTGGTGAAAGTGCTTAAATGTAGCTGTGATCACGATAACCCCTAGGATGCAAATAGGCAGCCAAATGATGATAAACGGATCGTACGCATCTGTGTATGCTGCTAAAGCAGCTCCTAGGCAGTAAAAGACAATAGAACCGATTCGCAGCAAGCTCACATGTTGAATAGGGGCTTTTCTTTTTTCCCGATTTGATAAGCGCTGCGCCAAATCTTCAAATAAGTTAGCAAGTGTACTCGTTAAAACTGTTGTAGAAATGCCAGCGACATTTAATTTGCGTGCGGCCGCCGTTTGCATGCCCATCGCCATACTTAAAAGGATAATCAGCATAAAATAAGCACCTTGCGTATAAGGGAAAATGGTCATAAGAGCAAATAGAAGCAAGATGATGACTTCTATGATAAAGATGCGTGTAACGGCTTTTGGCCAAAATGTTTTTTCTTGTTTTCCACCTATGACAACGGCTAGTAAAACACCTAGAACAAATCCGCTAAGTGCCGTGATGGAATGAAGAGCGGTTAACTGCAATGAACTGCCTGCTGCAATGCCAAGCAGTACAATATTTCCCGTCATATTTGCTGTAAACACATGCCCCAGGCTTAAATAGCCAATAACATCCACTATTCCTGCGGTAAGACATAAGAACATCAGGGCAATGTTTCGTATTGAGTGTGCGGTCAAAATAGTCATCCCTTTCTTCCTATCTAATGAATAAGTGTAACGCTTAATGACCGCGTATGTCCATTTTATGAGCTGGTAACATGTCCTGCAGCTGATATAAAACTTGTCGAAAAGAATCATCATTCACATGGTGCCTCATTTTCCGGAATGGATCGCCTTTTTCCTTTAGACGTTTCATAACAGCCGGCATCGTAAATAAAGAAGGGTGACAGTCTTCGCTATTTAATTCTTCCCATTCAATCGGTGTTGCAACAAGTCCGAGCTCGTTTCCTCTCGGGGAATACGGGGCGATGATTGTTTTTCCAGCATCATGTTGAAGGTAGTCTAAATATAAACGGTTGCCGCGGTTTTTCTTTAGACGCTCTAGCGTAAACAGCTCGGGTGCTTGTTCGCATAAAAATTGGCAGATGAACGCAGTGAATTGTCTAGTTTGTTCATATGTAAAGGCATTTTTCTTCAATGGGATATAAACTTGTAGCCCTTTCCCACCACTTGTTTTAATAAATGCGGTGAGAAAGAGTCCATCTAAAATGGCCTTGATTCGTTTGGCTGCTTCTATTGCTAGGTGAAACTCTTTAACAGAAGGCGGATCTAAATCAAATACAATTTCTACAGGCCGATCTGTATCTCTCGTTTCAAAAGGAATATGAAATTCCATCGCCAGCTGGTTACCAAGCCAAAGCAACGTATTAGGATCATTACAGATTGTGTAAGACATATCGTGCGCTTGATCTGTCTCAACAAAATCAGGCGCATAATCGGGCGTTGCCTTTTGATAAAAAGATTCTCCACCAGTGCCATGAGGAAAGCGTATTAACGTAAGACGTCTTTCACGTAAAAAGGGCAATAAATAGGGAGCGGCTTGCCTCAAATAAAGTAAGTAATCTGCCTTTGTGATATGAAGGGCAGGTACAACCGGTTTCTCTGGGTGGGTGACGTCAATCAAAGCTGGGAGCGGATAAAGCTGTTTGAGCATGTGTTGAAAGGTACACGTTGCTGGATCTGCATCGAATAAAAACGAAGAAAACCGGGGCTCTCGTAAGGCTGATCCATCAAAAGAGATACAGGCAATCTTTGCGACAATGGATGGTGGGATTTCATAATGTGATGCTCCAGTCATTTGACCTTTGGTTAGAAATAAGGTGCGCAGGGTTTGTTCTTCTTCTTTAGAAAAACCATGCTTAAATTGGACAACCTCTAAGAGATTCGTTTCTTGATAAAGACATCCTTGAAAATAGCCATTGTCTTTATCAAAACGAGTCACGATGACAGATACATACCGCCAATTTTTGATTTTGAGCCATTCTTTCGAGCGGGTATGCTCCTGCCATTTACTCATTTTCTTTTTAGCAACTAATCCTTCCGCTAAATAGGTCAGCATGATTTTTTTCATGTCATCAGGGCTGCTATCGGTTTGGATGATTTGAAGAAGAGAGGGGTGATTCAGCTGAACGGAGGGAGGAAGATTTGCAGCTTGGAACACCTCATGCAGCTCAGCTTTTCTTTCAATCAGCGGTAAATCAACGAGGGATTTCCCTTTGCATCTCAATAGATCAAATGCAATCAAATGACATGGAAACCGCTTAGCCTGGCGTTGAATGGTTTCTGTGTTTTTCAGGCGGCCTCTTTGCTGAACTTTAGTAAAGTCGCTTTCTTGTTCACTCAGTAAAAAGACCAATTCTCCATCTAGGGTCAGCGGTAAAAAAGGTGCAAGCTGCTTTGTTAGTTGCTGGCACTGCTCAATGACTTCAGGAAATTGTTTGTTTAATCGTTTTCCCGCTCTGCTCTCTAAATGGATGGCGTCTTTTTCCCAAATAAGAATGGCCCTGAAGCCGTCATATTTTAATTCATACAGCCAGTCTGCTCCAACAGGAATACCATGTGCAGACGTTAAACGCATCGGTTTCATTGTGTTTTTCACTTCCTTACATCATGTGTTCTTATGGTGGGATGAAATTTTCATAAACATACATAACTCTGATGAAAACATTACATAGTAAGGAGAAAAGAACGGAGGCGTTACGATGCATACAGTATGGAAGGGCGGCATTAGCTTTGGACTGGTGAATATTCCAGTCAAGCTGTTTACCGCTACAGAAAACAAAGATATTAAATTAAGACAGCTTCATAAAGAATGCCATACGCCGATTAACTACAAAAAGGTTTGTGCTAACTGCGGCGAGGAGGTAGCGCCAGAGCAAATTGTAAAAGCGTACGAGTATGCCAAAAATAAATTCATTGAATTGGATGAGGAAGAACTCGAAAGGCTGAGAAAAGAAAATGAAGAAAAAGCCGTCGAAATTATTGATTTTGTGAAGATAGAAGAAATCGACCCCATCTATTATGAAAGAAGTTATTTTCTATCTCCAGATACCGGCGGAGCAAAGGCTTATTCATTATTAAGAAAAGCGTTGCAAGAATCAGGGAAAATCGGTGTAGCCAAGATCATGATTCGCTCAAAGGAGCAATTAGCGATTGTTAGGTGCTACGAACATATTTTACTAATGGAAACCATTCATTTCCCTGACGAAATTAGGCAAGTATCAGACGTCCCCAATATCCCGCAAGAGGAAAACATCGTGAAGAAAGAGTTAGATACAGCACTCCTTTTAATTGAGCAGCTGACCACCACATTCGATCCAGCCGCTTATCGGGATGAATACAGAGAGCAGCTGATGAATGTCATTGGAGACAAAATTTCTGGAGAACATACCGTTCAACCAGCAACGACAGGTAAAAAAGAGGCTTCATCCAATGTCACTGATTTGATGGCCGCTTTGCAGGCTTCTATCGATCGATCAAAACCAGAAAAAACGAAAAAAGCAGCACCTAAGAAAAGAAAAGCACCCGCTAAAAAAGAAAAGAATGCATAAAGAAAAGACCGCTCGCCAAAGGGCGGTCTTATTTGGGCTTCACCACATCCTGAATCGTCCCATCTGTTCGGTGGATGACAACTGCTGTTCCTTTTTTAGATGAAATCTCTTTCGCGCGGTCGATGGCTTCCTGTTTCGTTTCTTTTACCTCACTTGCACGCTTCGCTTTTTCAGTTTGAACCGCCCAGCTTTCATCATGTTTCACGACATGCTGCGCATGATCCATGAGCTCAGGTCGTGCAGAGCTGCTTTTCTTAGAAGGAGTCACAGAACCATGAGAGTGAAAGTCCTCCATTTCTTTTTCCGTCGCATTCTTTTTCCACTCTTTCGCTTGATTGATCGCAATTGGAATCGCTCTACCTTCTTCATAGCCTTCCTGCACCATTTTGTTGGAAATCTCAAGTGCTTTTTTTCGAATGACTTTGTCTAGTGATTGGAATGAAGCTGGATAATCTTCCATTGTCCAAGGCATATTGAACGCTCCTTTCTTTTATTTGAACACCTTCCCCCATATGCAATGGATCAAACATTTAACCATCTCAATCCAATGGCTTGGTTGAAATACATCGTTTTGCTGAGGAAGAATGTTTTCAATTCCTGCACAATAGAAGATAGTAAAGGAGTGATTGAAATGATGATGAAAGGCTTGTATGAAGCACATTTACCTGTGAGTGATTTGAAGGCATCCATTTCTTTTTATGAAAAATTGGAATTAACACTTGCTCATGAAAATGAACGAGTGGCTTTTCTATGGATTGAGAAAGGAAAGAGCTGGCTTGGCTTATGGAAGGCTGATATATCCACTATTCCATATCATCCAGCCACTCGACATGTTGCGTTCCAAATAGAAACATCCAGCATTGAGCAGATCAAAGAATGGCTGATAGAAAAAGGGATCAGCATACATCCGATGTTTGGCTTTTCGGAAGAGCAACAGCCTTTAGTACTTGATAATCCGCCACAATTTCATGCCGCGATTTACTTTCTTGACCCAGATGGCAATTTGCTTGAATGCATTGCACCGCTTGAAATCGATGCAGGAGAACATCATGAGATGATGACATTTGAAGATTGGGAAAGAAAGAAACATCCGTTTATTGATTGACAAAACCGCTTATTGTAACTATATTGATTACAACGGTGGTGAAGGAATGTGAAACAAATTAGCAGCAGATATACCATTGCTGTTCATATCTTGTCTTTTATTGCGGGTGTTTCAAAAGAGTGCACAGGGGATTTTATTGCAGAAAGTGTTAATTCAAATCCAGTCATTATCAGAAAAATGATGGCTATGCTCAAAAAGGCGGATCTCATTGAGATTCGCCGAGGAGTTGGCGGTGCTTCTTTAAAAAGGCCGGCAGAGGACATTACTCTACTAGATGTGTACCGGGCTGTGGATGTAAGCGAAGATGAAGAGTTATTTAACTTTCATCAACCAGTCATTGCATGTCCAATTGGTCAAGCCATGGATACGAGACTGCGGCAAGAACTTAAAGAAGCACAGTCCGCACTTGAGCATCACCTTAAACAAGTGACAATTAAGCAATTATTAATCGAGGCGGAGTAGAAAAAGCTCATACATAGAGCTTTTTTTACCCCTTCGTTGTAACCATTTCGATTATAACGAATGATCTGATGCAAGAAACCAGCTGCTTCATACATGAAACATCACCGTTGAACGAAAAATGAGGAGGTCAAATCAATGACATTATTAGTGACAGGTGCAACAGGACAACTTGGATCGCTCGTCGTCAAACATTTGCTCGCAAAAGTACCAGCTGAACAATTGGCGGTCAGTGTTCGAGATCCGCAAAAAGCAGTTCATCTAAAGGAAGCTGGGGTGGATGTGCGCAAGGGAGACTTCACACAGCCGGATACACTTCAATCAGCGTTTCAAGGGATTGATCGCCTTTTGATCATTTCGTCTGGGGATGGAGATCGCGTGAAGCAGCATATCAATGCCATCCAAGCAGCGAAAGCAGCGAATGTGTCATTTATTGCTTATACAAGTGTTGTCAATGCAAGAGAAAGTCAGCTTAACCTAGCACATGACCATGCAAAAACAGAAGAAGCAATTTTGGCCTCTGGCATACCTCATGTTTTTCTAAGAAACAATTGGTATGTGGAAAATGAAAAAGATACGATTCTGGCATCAGTGAACGGAGCGCCGTTTATCAGCCCAATTGGTGAAGGTAAAGTCGGCTGGGCAACAAGAAATGACTATGCAGAAGCAGCAGCAAATGCGTTAACACTGCCGACACATGATCAGGAAATCTATGAATTGTCAGGACCGCTTCGCACACACACTGAACTTGCACAAATGGTCAGCAAAGTGAGCGGGAAAGAAATCAAAGTAGAGCACATGGATGTAGATACATTTGGAGAATTTTTAGCGTCAAATGGTGTACCGAAAGAAGCTGTTCCATTTGTCAAAGCGATGCAAAGCGGAATTCGCGATGGGGCATTAGCAGTCGAAAGCCATGATTTCGAAAAACTATTAGGCCGCTCTTTAACACATATTGAAGATAGAATACGAGAAATGATGTCAAACTAAACAATTAACAACGCCCTGTAAAAAGGGCGCTTTTTCTATCCTTGTTGATCCGTTATTTTGAAAATATAGGTGTAATGTCCATTTTGTCGTACATATTCTTGTATGTAGATGTTAGAATTTTATGAGATGATTCCAGCAAATGAATGACGCTTACTTTATTATGAAATACATTATTCAAGATATTCATTTTGTTTTAATCCTATTAAACAGCAGGATGTGATGACATGTTACGCAAAGCCTTCCTCTCTTATTTGACTGCCAGTATGATCACAATCATCGTCATTATGATTGAACTCGGTTTTCGTTCAGCCGTTGTTTCACCATTTGTTTTACTTGATTCGAACAAAGAAAGCAATCCAAAAGTATTCGTCGCTCATTCGCTATATCAGGGTGACGTTTTATTAACCTATCAAGACGGTTCTTTCAATGGCCCATCAGAAGCATCCTTTCAATTAAGTGGAAAGTACATAAATCTCACACAGATCCCATCTGCGAATGGAATCAGTAAGATTGAAACAGACAAAATAATGAATGATAAGGCATTGGTTTTTCTAAGAAAAGGCTTTGTACCTATCCATGATGATACGATCATGATGGAACAGGTAACGCAAAATCCCTTCTTTTCTACATACAATCTAACGAATCTAACAGAAACAACTAAGATCAACACAAACTTTAAGCATAGCACCACATTTGTTACATTCATGACTTTAATGGGAATTCTTTTGCCCGCTTTGTTATTTTTCCTTTTTAACCTTCATGAATCGATGAAAAACCTATTCACATTATTCATTCCCTTTGTTCTAGCCATTTTTCTTCCCTTGGGATTAAATTATTATTTCTTAATGGGATACGTGCTATCAGTTACAGGATCTTATGTGTTGAGTATGATTCTCTCTATACTATTGCCTAGTTTCCTGTCAGTCTTATTGACAGCTTATTCATTTGAGTATGTGACAAAAGATTCTTCTGATGTATTAGGAGAAAATGAAGACACTTTAGGAAATTCATTCTTCCTGAACGTTAGGGAGCAAGCCGTTTTATTTGGTGCTATCACATTATCCTTGATATATTTCGGCTCTTATTTAGTCATGCCTTTGGCGTTTCAAGCGAAGGTTATGGATCATCTTATTCTATTTTGTGCTTGGTATTTCGCCCTAGTCATCTTATTTATTATGGGTTACTCATTCATTCAAAAAATGATAAATAAGTATGAAGTCTTACGGACGGACGAATTCATAAATATTTGCAAAGATATTGAGCATCAAACGAACCAAAAGGTAAAAATATGGGTAAAAAAAGACTCACAACATGATGTGAATGCCTGGATATATTCATTTCAACTTCCATTTAGAAGAAAAGTCAATCTATATGTGACGGAAGGGTTATTAGATAAGTTTGATACAGAGGAAATTCGTGCGATCTTATTCCACGAAATGGGACATGTAAAATTAAAACATGCGCATTTCACCATTTACCTCACTGTGATTGTCACTTTACTTATGGGAATCAGTATGTATTATGCCAGACAGGTGATGCTTGCCAATGGTTGGTGGCAATATATTTTGTTGTTCCCAGTAGGGGTATTAATCATAATATTTATGACGGAGTGGTTGCCAAAGAAAATGAGTCGGTTATTTGAGATTCAGGCGGATCGCTTTGCTGTTCACCATCTTGAGAATCAAACTCTATATCTCAATACTTTGATAAAATTAAGTCATTTGATTGAAGAAGATGGAGATGACGAAAGAAAATCTGAATGGCGTGAAAGTCATCCTTCTTTTGAAAAACGAATTCATCACATAAAGAAAATCATGAAGTGAAGGCGGTTTGTGTGAAAGACGACACTTCCTTCGGTAGTATGAAGAAATAAAAACATGAATGTTCTCAAACGCCCTGTAAAAAGGGCGTTTTTTCATGTATCACACAAGCATGATGTCCAAATTTTAGACAAATCCGTTCGTTGAAATTTCAGAAATTTGGGATTAAAATGAAATGAAGGGCCATTATTTAGTCATCAGATGACCAGACATAAATCAAGGTGCAGTAAAAGAAAGGAAGTTCGCCGATGAGAGTCAGTTTATTTGTCACCTGTATCATTGACACGATGCAGCCACATGTAGGAAAGGCGACTGTTGAGGTACTAGAGCGGCTTGGTGTTGAAGTGGAATTCCCTGAAGCACAAGTGTGTTGTGGGCAGCCCGCCTTTAACAGCGGTTATACAAAAGAAACAATCAAAGCGGCCAAAAATATGATGAAAGCCTTTGAATCAGCTGAATATGTCGTCACACCATCAGGTTCTTGTAAGGCCATGTTTTTAGAATATCCGCACCTTTTTAAAGAAGACCGAGCGTGGTTCGCCCGTGCTCAGGCACTTGCTGCGAAAACATATGAATTAACGGAATTTATTGTTGATATATTACATGTAACAGATGTAGGTGCGAGTCTGAAAGGAAAAGCCACCTATCATACCTCCTGCCATATGACGAGACTGCTTAGAATTAAGGAAGCGCCTTTCACACTGTTGTCAAATGTCAAAGATTTGGTGATGGAACCATTGCCTCGCGCTGAAAATTGCTGCGGATTTGGAGGAACTTTTTCAATCAAAATGACACCCATTTCTGAGCAGATGGTCGATGAAAAAGTACAAAGCATAGAGGAGACAGGCGCTGAATATATCATTGGTGCTGACTGTGGCTGTCTGCTCAATATCGGAGGAAGGCTGAATCGTCTTCATAAGCCAGTTAAAGTGATGCATATCGCAGAAGTGTTGAATAGCCGCTGAAGCTAAGAGGGGGAACGGCAGATGAGTATGAAAATTGGAGAGAAGGCTTTTAAAGAGCGGATCGGCGAAGGATTAGAAGACGCTGTGATGAGAGGAGCTGTTTCCTCTGCACAAGAGC
Organism: Bacillus sp. 22190; assembly: GCF_052045575.1. Lineage (NCBI taxonomy): Bacteria > Bacillati > Bacillota > Bacilli > Caryophanales > Bacillaceae > Bacillus > Bacillus sp. 22190. The sequence goes on from NZ_JBQEPF010000011.1 coordinate 23,365, forward strand.
GTCTGTATAAAAGACGGATGACTGCAAGTGAAGTGCTTGGAAACTGGGAAAAGTGGCGTGAACTTGGAGAGGACATTAGGCAGCATACACTTGCCCACCTTGATGACTACTTATATCAATTAAGTGAGAGCGTGAGCAGACGTGGAGGTCATGTGTTTTTTGCAAAAACAAAGGAAGAGGCATCGGCGTACATTCAAGATGTCGCACAAAAAAAAGCAGCAAAAAAGATCGTGAAATCAAAATCAATGGTCACAGAAGAAATTGAAATGAATGAAGCGCTAGAAGAGATTGGCTGCGAGGTAGTTGAAAGCGATCTTGGAGAATATATTCTTCAAGTTGATGACCATGAACCACCTTCACATATCGTGGCACCAGCCCTTCATATGACGAAAGAACAAATACGGGAAGTTTTTCACGAAAAGCTTGGATATGATATGTCAGAGACTCCTGAAGAAATGACCAAATTTGTAAGAGCTTTGTTACGAGAAAAATTTCTTGAAGCAGATATTGGTGTGACGGGCTGTAACTTTGCTGTGGCTGACACAGGATCGATTTGTCTTGTGACGAATGAAGGGAATGCGGATCTTGTCACGTCTATTCCAAAGACACATATCGCAGTCATGGGGATGGAGCGGCTTGTACCAACGATGGAGGAGCTCGATGTCCTTGTCGGTCTATTGTGCAGAAGCGCAGTAGGTCAAAAGTTAACAAGCTATATCTCTGTCGTGGGGCCAAAAGGAGAAGAAGAAGTTGATGGGCCAGAAGAGTTCCATTTGGTCATTGTGGATAACGGACGGTCAAACATATTAGGGACGGAATTTCAGCCAGTTTTGCAATGTATTCGGTGTGCAGCCTGTATCAATGTGTGCCCCGTTTATCGGCATGTTGGCGGTCATTCGTACGGATCAATTTACCCGGGTCCGATTGGCGCTGTTCTTTCGCCGCTACTTGGAGGATATGACGACTACCAAGAGCTTCCTTTCGCCTCAAGTTTGTGCGCAGCCTGTACAGATGCTTGTCCAGTGAAAATTCCACTTCACGAATTATTAATCAAACATCGACAAGTCATCGTTGAAAAAGAGGGGAGAGCGCCTAAAGCGGAAATGATGGCAATGAAAATGTTCGGAATGGGCGCATCCACTCCTAGAATGTATCGATTTGGAACAAAAGCAGCCCCTGTGCTCTTGAAACGTATGGCTTCAAACGGACAGATTTCAAAAGGTGCGGGTCCTTTAAAGAATTGGACAGAAATTCGTGACCTCCCAGCGCCAAGCAAAGAAAGGTTTCGGGATTGGTTTAAAAAGAAACAAAAGGAGGAGCGGCAATGAAAGGAACCATTTCTCATCGAGATCCATTTTTAGCACATATCCAGCAACAATTAGGCAAAAGCTCCTCCAAGCCTGCATCTATTCGGCGTCCGGTTTGGAAGCATCGAGTCAATTGGGAAACAAATGAAGGTCTGTCGAAAGAAGAATTGGTAGAGCAATTGAAGGTGCAATGTCAGCAAATTCATACGAGAGTGGTAGAAACAACGCCAAAAGAAGCACCCTCAACGTTACGACTATTGATGAAAGAGTATGGAGAAGGTCCTGTGATGACTTCGAGCGATAGACGTTTTGCACAATATGAATGTCATCCTATGTTTCAAGCCTTGCGGAAAGAAGGAATCTCAGTTATTAGCTGGAATGCAGATACATCAAGAGAAGAAAATATAAGGCAGGCAGAACAAGCGAAATATGCAGTGGTATTCAGTGATTACACACTTGCAGAATCCGGAACGGTTGTTCTTTCCTCCCATCAAGGTCAAGGGAGAGCACTTCATTTTTTACCGATGATGTATATCGTATGTATTGAAAAAAGCACAATTGTCCCGCGGATGATTCATGCTGTTTCAGCTCTTCATCGCCTAGTAGAAGAAGGAGAGCAGACGAAAGGCGCCATTCATTTTATATCAGGTCCAAGTAATTCTGCCGATATTGAAATGAATTTAGTCGTTGGTGTTCATGGCCCGGTGCGGGCTGTGTATGTATTAATAGATGATGAATAAGGGCTTTCGTGAAGAAAGCTTCAGCGTGTAGACAAACCCTCGCATTCGGTGTCAGTCCTGCGCTTCGGTGCTCACGAATGTTAAATTCGCTCCGCGCCGATGCTCGTCCTTCCTAGGGCTGCAAAGGTTTTCTATCACGCTGAAAAGAAGACAAAGGGCTAAAATAAAGTTCATTTTAGCCCTTTGTCAACAATCTGAGGCTTTCGTGAAGAAAGCTTTTTTTATGTAAACATTCTAAAAATTCATCTTGCCTCTAGGCGAATAGTCATAGTAAGATGACGTCATACAAGATGAGAAGCTCATCTACTGCTGATGTAAAGGAAGCTGCTAATGGAAATGAAGACAAATGCTCCAAAGAAGTCAATTGCGGTGCCGCTTGTGATCTCCATCATTGCGATTTCGTTTTCGGCCATTATTGTAAAATGGTCAAGTGCGCCTGCTGCTATTCTAAGTATGTATCGAATGATATTTGCGGCGGTTTTGATGCTTCCGTTTATTCTGCCGCGTCAAAAAGAGTTTGTCTCTTTAAAGCGGAGAGACTGGTTTTTCTTATGTATGTCAGGTTTCTTTTTAGGGCTCCATTTTGTTTTGTGGTTCGGCTCATTGAAGCTCACCACAGTGGCGAGTTCTACAATCATCATTGCACTTCAGCCGATGGTGTCATTATTAGGCGGATTTCTCATTTTTCGTGAACGAACAACGAAGTCAGCCATTTTCACAATGTGTGCGGCGATTGTTGGTGCGCTCATGATTGGATGGGGGGATATTGGACATAGCCAAGACGCCATTATAGGAGACATTTTATCCTTTTTCAGTGTAATCGCTGTTGTTTGTTATTTATTAATCGGTCAACAAGCTGTGAGAAAGATATCTCATTGGATTTATAGTTTTTGTGTATTTGGTTTTGCCGGCCTTTTTTTAATTTTATTTAACCTTATACAGCAAACGCCTTTTATAGGCTATTCGGGTAAAGAATGGGGGATTTTCTTACTGCTCGCCATTATTCCTACCATGTCCCATGTGATTAATAACTGGCTGTTAACCTATGTGAATGCGACAACTATTTCAATGAGTATTCTAGGCGAACCTGTTGGGGCAACGATACTCGCTGTTTTACTGCTTGGAGAGAAAGTCACGCTGCTACAAATGTTCGGTGGTCTTCTTGTTCTTTTAGGTGTCTTTTTCTTTTTGATGCAGCAGCGACAAGGGATCGTAATGAAAACACAAAAATCCGGCTAACTCCCGGATTTTTACTCTTTTAAATGATTTTTTTCAATCACTTTGTTTCATCTAGCCTCTACTTTCTTTAATTCCACTTGTTTTCTTCTTATCATTCGAATCGCGATGACAACGATGGTCACGATCAATGCGATGAATAGAAGAGAATACGATATCCCCAATATTGAATGCAGCACTCTCTTCATTAGACATATGTAACCCCTCCTTTTGATATCTATATATTTCCATATTCAATAAAAGATTGAGATTTATCCATAATTTATCTATAATAGGTAAAATATCACTCATTAAAGGAGAACCATTATGAGAACTTTAGTCCTTTTACGAGGTCTCCCAGGTGCAGGTAAATCAACTTGGATCAAAGAACAAGGCTTAGAACCATATACATTATCAGCGGATCAGATCCGTCTGTTAACCCAGCCTCCGCAGTTATCAGTCAATGGGAAACCGGAAATTTCAAGCAAACATGATCATAAAGTCTGGTCTTTATTATTTGAACTCCTCACAGCCCGAATGGAACGAGGAGACTTTACTGTCATTGATGCAACACATGTCACAAGTAAGTCCATTTCGCAGTATAAGTCATTAGCTACTTCATATCGCTACAGAGTGTATGTCGTCGATTTTACGCAAGTGCCTCTTGAAACAGCCCTGCTGCATAATCGCAGTCGAGAGTCGCACAAAGTAGTGAAGGAATCTGTGTTATATCAAATGAATGAACGGTTAAAGACAGAGAAGGTGCCTTCATGGGTAACCGTTTTGACGCCTGAGGAATATCCAGCCATTATGACGTATCAGCCCAGGTCTTTTGATCAGTATGAGGCCATTCACGTCTTCGGTGATATTCACGGCTGTTACACAGCTCTAAATACTTATTTGCAAGGAGACTTGAAAGAAAACGAGCTTTATATCTTTGCAGGTGATTTGCTTGATAGAGGAATAGAAAACAAGGAAGTGTTAGAATGGATGCTGGCACATAGAGAATGCCGCAATGTGATCGTCATTGAAGGAAATCATGATCAGCATCTTTACAAATATGCACATGAAGAAAAAGTGAGAAGTAATATGTTTAACCGTCATACTGCGCCTGAAATTGCGGAAGCAGGTTTTGACCTAAAAGAATTAAGGAAGTTTGTCAGAACATTTCATCAGCTCACCTATTTTACGTATCATGGTCAGACATTTCTTGTCACCCATGGTGGGCTTGCCCATTTGCCAGAAGAGCTTCTGCATGTCTCAACGCAGCAGCTTATTCACGGAGTAGGTGAATATTCAGATGACATTGACCACTTATTTGTGCAAAATACTTCTGGATTAGATATCATTCAAATTCACGGTCATCGCAATTTATATAGACTGCCTATCCAAGCGGCGGAAAGATCTTATAACCTCGAAGGTCAGGTTGAATTTGGTGGACAGTTGCGTGTGTTAAAAATTACAGCAGGCGGGATTGAGACACATGAAATTGACAATCCTGTCTACAGAGCTTCTGAAAACAAGCAACCGGTCTTTGTTCAGCCCAATGTGACGCTGGATGATTTTTTATCCCATTTAGATCAGCATGAATATGTACAAGAATTAAAGCTGCCACACGATATTTCATCTTTTAATTTCACCAAAAAAGCATTTAGTGAAAGACAATGGGATGAAATAAATGTCAAAGCAAGAGGGTTGTTTATCAATATGACTTCAAAGCAGATTGTGTCTAGAAGTTATAATAAGTTCTTTAATATTGATGAACGTCCTGAAACCAGAATGCAGCATTTAGTGAATCATCTTCAATTTCCTGTGACGGTCTATGATAAAGCAAATGGATACTTAGGCACGGTTGGGTTTAACGACATAAAAGATGAACTGGTGTTTACGTCCAAATCGTATACGTCACATGTGAAGCAAAATCAGCATGCTGCTTGGGTCGAAGAGCTATTTTATGCGACCTTTGACGATGTGCAGGTCGATTACATCAAATCATACGTACGCGACAACCATGTATCCCTTGTATTTGAAGTCATTTTGCCAGAGAAAGACCCGCATATTATCACATATGATCATGATCAACTCATTTTACTTGATATCGTGAAGCGTCAGCTGAGCTATCAAAAAGAACCATTTGCTGAAGTGAAAAGGCTCAGTGAACAGCTTGGCATGCGGTGCAAACAGCAAGTGGCAGTGTTTCATGATTGGACCTCTTTCTATAAATGGTATCAATCTGTATCACATGATGACACAATCAAAGAAGAAGGTTATGTCATTGAGGATAACAGCGGCTTTATGACCAAGTTAAAGCTTCCTTATTATCAATTTTGGAAGCAAATGCGATCCATTAAACAGCGTGTTGCAGATAAGCGCTCCACCCAAAAATATATGCAGGCTTTGCAAACAGCAGAGCAAGCAAGATTTTATACATGGCTACTCGAGCAAGATCCAGTAAACGTGAGAAACAGCTCAATCATTGAGCTGCGTTCACAATTTGAGCAAACAGAAGCGGCCCATTTGAATAATGACGGAATAAATGCATAGTCTAACAAAGAGTCTTTTCTAAAGAAAAGGCTTTTTTTCATGAAATCGAAAGGTGGAAGCTGAAATGCCAGATCATATTGAAGTCATACTTCGAACCATATTTGCTTTTGCTATTTTATTCGGCGGTGCCCGTCTTCTTGGAAAGCAAACCATTGCACAAATGAATATTTTTGATTTCATTGCGGCGATCAGTCTAGGTTCAATTGCGGCGAACTTGGCGTTTAATACTACGCTTCCGCTTCATCACACAACCATTTCTTTTATTACACTTGTGATCATTATTTATGTGATTTCTTTACTTGCTTTAAGAAGCCGGAAGATGAGAGGTTTTATGGCCGGTAAACCAACGCTTGTGATTCAAAATGGCAAAATTCTTGAAGAGAATATGAAAGGAATGAGGTATACACTTGATTATTTAAATCAACAGCTCAGAGAAAAGAATGTGTTTGACATTAGTGAAGTTGAATTTGCAATGATTGAAACAGATGGGCATATGTCAGTGAAAAAATACCCTTCATTTGATTATGTCACGCGAAAAGATCTTAACCTATGGATGCAGGCAGAGCGTTACATGCCCATTGAAGTCATTATGGACGGAAAGCTCATTTTGAAAAACCTTCATGAAAACCAATTAACGGAGCAGTGGATCTATGAAGAACTTCAAAAAAGGCAGCTGTCTTTAAAAGACATTGTTTATGCGGTTCGTTCAAGTAATGGCAGTTTATACATTGATACATATGACGATCACATCCATTCTCCAATTGACCAAGAATGAACATATAGTTCAGACGACACCCGCGCGTCACAAAACTGCCAATATTTATAAGTCGTTTGGATGTCATCTATCTAGGTATCATTTCTCAATTATTATTATTTTCAGAAAATGTAGTGACGGAGAAAAATAAGTATGTTTAAGTATAAATAGAAGAATTTAAAATATTAATATAATATACATCAAGCGGAATGAACATTCATTCCTGATAAATCGAAAGGAGAGGATGAAATGCCCGCAGCAACTACTGATAAACAGGAGCAGATTATGAAGGCTTCTCTGGACTTATTTATTGAACGGGGTTTTGACGGTACAACGATGCCGATGATTTCGAAAAGAGCCAATGTTGGAGCAGGAACCATTTATCGTTATTTTGATAGTAAAGAGGCTCTTGTGAACATTTTATACCAGCGAAGCCTGACTGCATTTATCGACAAGGTGAATACAAACAGTCCAGACCCTAAAGCAAGCATCAGGGCTTATTTCAAACATGTCTTTTACTGCTTAGTGCTCTTTACAAAAGAGAATCCAAGTGGTCTGTACTTCTTAGAAATTGACAAACGCTCACACTATTTAGATGAGACAAGTAAAGAGAAGATGCAGCAGCTATTAAATGAGCTATTTCATATTTTTGAAGAAGGCAAAAAGGATGGAATTCATCCAAATCTTTCAGGGAGAACGATTTTATCCATTGTATTTGGAGCGTTCGTTCAGCTTCATAAACAGATTCTAGCAGAGGAAATTGAACCAACGATTGAATTTTTAGAAGATATTGAGCAATGCTTATGGCGTGCCATTAGCGTTGCATCATAAAGAAATAAAGGGAGTGGGCACATGCAACAAACATCAATCATTCCAAAACCAAAAACATACGGACCTTTAAAAAATATTCCTCATATCAAAAAAGGAGAGCTTTCTCAAACCTTTTGGCGGCTGGCAGATGAATTAGGGCCGATCTTTCAGTTTGAATTTTCAAAAGCAACAAGTATTTTTGTTTCCAGCCATGAACTTGCCAAAGAAGTATTTGATGAGAAGCGTTTTGATAAATTCATTGGAAGCAGTCTCAATAAAGTGAGAACATTTTCAGGGGATGGGTTATTCACAAGTTGGACAGAAGAGCCGAATTGGAGAAAGGCTCATCACATCTTGATGCCGGCGTTTAGCCAGCAGGCCATGAAGGGCTATCATGAGATGATGCTCGATATTGCCACACAGCTTGTACAAAAATGGCAAAGAACGGGCCGTGATGAAGAAATTGAAGTAGCAGAGGATATGACAAAGCTCACTTTAGATACGATCGGGCTATGCGGTTTTGATTTTCGATTTAACAGCTTTTACAAAGAAAATCAACATCCATTTATTGAAAGTATGCTGAATGGTTTAAATGAAGCGATGGATCAAGCAAGCAGATTGCCGGTCGCAGATAAATTAATGATCAAAAGAAGAAAAGAATTTGAACAAGATGTTGATTTTATGAAGCAATTAGTAGATGACATTATTCAAGAACGGAAAAAACAAGATAAAACGGGCAATGATTTACTGTCTCTCATGCTACATGCAAAGGATCCTGAAACAGGTGAACGCCTGTCAGATGAAAATATCCGTTATCAAATCATTACCTTCTTAATAGCGGGTCATGAAACAACAAGTGGATTGTTGTCATTTGCGATTTATTTTTTACTAAAGAATCCAGACAAATTAAAAAAAGCCGTACAAGAAGCAGACGACGTGCTACAAGGCGGCCTGCCGACATTTAAGCAGGTTCAAAAACTAAGTTATACGCGTATGGTCTTAAATGAAGCACTTCGCCTCTGGCCGACGGCGCCTACGTTCTCTCTTTATGCGAAAGAGGATACAGTCATTGGAGGAAAATATCCGATCAAAAAAAACCAAAGTGTCAATGTGCTGCTTCCTAAATTACATCGGGATCAAGCGGTTTGGGGGGAGGATGCAGAAGAATTCAAGCCTGAACGTTTTATGCATCCTGAAAAGATTCCACAGCATGCCTATAAACCGTTCGGAAATGGCCAGCGTGCATGTATTGGGATGCAATTTGCCCTTCATGAAGCCACGATGGTTCTGGCGATGGTTCTGCACAACCTTGAACTGATTGACCATACGTCGTATGAACTGGATTTAAAAGAATCCCTGACGATTAAGCCGAATGATTTTAAAATCAAAGTGCGGCCAAGAAAGCAGCAATTCTTTATGGCGCCTCCGAAAGAAGAACCAACAAAAAGCACGGCCTCTGCTGAAGCAAAAATAGCGAGTCATGGAACACCGCTATTGGTCTTGTACGGATCAAATCTGGGCACAGCAAAGCAGATGGCAAACGAATTTGCTGAAGACGGGAAAGCAAAAGGGTTTGACGTGACAACGGCACCGCTTGATGATTATACTCGAAAGTTACCAGAGTCAGGCGCAGTTTTAATTGTAACGGCTTCATACAACGGTCATCCGCCTGATCATGCGAAACAGTTTGTGGATTGGGTAACGCAGGATGAGGAGCAGGATCTATCAAATGTGACATTTGCAGTCTTTGGGTGCGGGGATCGAAATTGGGCGAGCACGTATCAGCGTATTCCTCGTCTGATTGATGAAGCACTTGAAAGAAAAGGGGCGAAGCGTGTAACGGATATTGGTGAAGGCGATGCGGGCGGTGATATGGATGAAGATAAAGAAACATTCCAGAAGACAGTCTTCAATGAGCTTGCAAAAGAATTCAAATTAACCTTGCAGGAGAAACGTCAAGAAAAGCCAAACCTATCCATTGCATATACGAATGAGCTAGTGGAACGTCCTGTTGCTAAAACATACGGTGCCTTTTCAGCTGTTGTATTGAAAAATCAAGAATTACAATCTGAAAAAAGTACCCGCCAAACAAGGCATATCGAACTTCAATTACCTGAAGGCAAGCACTATAAAGAAGGAGATCATATCGGAATCGTGCCAAAAAATAGTGCAACACTCGTTCAGCGAGTGACCGATCGTTTTAAGCTGGATCCAGAGCAGCACATGATACTCTCTTCGGAAAAAGAAGCAAGTCATTTACCATTAAATCAGCCAATTCAAGTCGGAGAATTGCTGGCGTCACATGTAGAGCTACAAGAGCCTGTGACACGTACTCAGCTAAGAGATCTTGCAAAATATACGGTATGCCCACCTCATCGTATTGAACTTGAACAAATGGCGGGAGAAATTTATCAAGAAGCTGTATTAAAGAAGCGTGTGACCATGCTTGATTTACTAGAACAGTACGAAGCATGTGAACTGCCATTTGATCATTTCTTAGCCCTTTTACCAGGATTGAAGCCTCGTTATTACTCGATCTCCAGTTCGCCAAAGATAGATGAAAAGAGGCTTAGTATCACAGTAGCTGTTGTGAAAGGAAAATCATGGAGCGGACGCGGTGAATACGCAGGCGTCGCATCAAACTATTTATGCGGACTGCAAGAAGGAGATGAAGTGGCCTGCTTCCTTCATGAAGCTCAAGCAGGATTCGAATTGCCGCCTTCTCCTGAAATACCAATGATCATGATTGGACCAGGAACAGGTATCGCCCCGTTTAGAGGGTTCATTCAGGCAAGGGAAGCATGGCAAAATGAAGGGAAGTCGTTAGGTGAAGCCCATCTTTATTTTGGCTGCCGCCACCCGCATGAAGATGATCTGTATTATGACGAAATGCAGCTTGCACAAGAAAAAGGAGCCGTCACCATCCACCGTGCTTACTCTCGCTACGAGGAGCAAAAAGTGTATGTCCAGCACTTCATTAAAAATGATGGAGCCAAGCTCATTGAATTGCTCGACAAAGGCGCCTACCTGTATATTTGCGGGGATGGAAAGGTCATGGCACCAGATGTCGAGGCAACACTTATTGAACTGTATCAGACTGAGAAACAGTGTGCGAAAGAAACAGCTGAACAATGGCTGACATCTTTAGCCAATGACAACAGATATGTAAAAGATGTATGGAGCTGATCATGTTGAAAAGAAGACAAAGGGCTAAAATAAATCACTTTTTAGCCCTTCGTCAACAATCTTGAAACCGCCAAAATGGCGGTTTTTCTTTTTTCATAGAGAGATCGCTAGAATAAATATTTGGAAGATACGAAACACCTAATTTACAAATGAAATATTTTGTAAAAAATAAGAATATTCTCTCATTTACTCCAATATGAAACAATCGTATCATTTTTGATATAGGACATAAAGGAGGAATATGATGAAAAAGGTGAAAAAATTAATCCCTTCTCTACTCGTTTTTGGTGCTTTAAGTGTGCCTAGTTTTGCCCATGCAGCATCTGATTCAGTACTTACGTCTGATTATGACATGGTGACTTCTGACGGAAAGGTGATTTCTTCAGCTGACTTCCACAACGATATGAAAACCCCCTCATCCTTTGACAAAGTGGATGATCTCTCTTCTACTATTGGCGAAAAAGTAAAACCACTCACAAAATATTTAAAAGACTTTCAAACAAAAGTAGTCATTGGAGACGATGGTAGAACAAAAGTGACGAATACAAGAGTAGCACCCTATAATTCTATTGCCTATATTACATTTGGTGGATCTAGCTGCACAGGAACACTCATTGCTCCAAACAAAATATTGACAAACGGACACTGCGTCTACAATACAGCCACAAGAAGCTATAGTGCAAAAGGGTCTGTCTACCCAGGCATGAATGACAGCACGGCTGTGAACGGCTCAGCAAACATGACCGAATTCTATGTACCAAGCGGATATATCAACACGGGGGCGAGTCAATATGATTTTGCCGTCATTAAAACAGATACGAACATTGGAAATACGGTCGGCTACCGCTCTATTCGTCAAGTGACAAGTCTAACAGGTACAACGATTAAAATTTCTGGATATCCAGGTGATAAAATGAGATCGACTGGCAAAGTGTCACAATGGGAAATGTCAGGTCCAGTCACGAGAGAAGATACGAATCTCGCATACTATACGATCGATACATTTAGCGGAAACTCTGGCTCTGCGATGCTAGATCAGAACCAACAAATCGTCGGGGTCCATAATGCGGGTTATTCAAACGGAACGATCAACGGCGGACCAAAAGCGACTGCTGCTTTTGTTGAATTTATCAACTATGCGAAGGCGCAATAAAAAATAGGGCATTCAGCTTGTTTCCTTTACAGGGCACAGGCTTTTTTTATCGTCAATTGCAGAAAAGTTTCTTTTTTTGTTCATCACTATTTCATATTTAAAAGCTATGCTGAATGAAATAAATGAAAAAGAAAGAAGAGATATGAGTGAAAAATAAAAAAATAGATATGATATTGTTGTTGATTTTATTGATTGCAGCTTTTCTCTACACTTATCAAATTTGGCAGAATGACAGTGCCAATCAATATTATTTAGCTGCAGTCAAAAGTATGTCCAAAAGCTTCCATCACTTTTTTTATGCCTCATTTGATGCAGCTGGATTCGTATCAATTGATAAACCACCCGTCGTTTTTTGGATTCAAACCATCAGTGCACTTATTTTTGGCTTTCATACATGGAGTGTGATATTGCCGCAGGCACTTGCTGGAGTGGGATCTGTTCTTCTTCTTTATCTCATGATAAAACCGGCTTTCGGTCAAGGTGCTGCAAGGGTGTCAGCGGCCGTTATGGCTCTCACACCAATTGCCGCAGCTGTGAGCAGAACAAACAATATAGACAGTATGCTCGTCTTCACATTACTTGCGGGTACGTATTTCTTGATGCGTGCTGTAAAAAGCGGGAAGATGCGCTGGCTTCTTATGGCCTTCGCTTTGGTAGCGGTAGGATTTAATATGAAGATGCTGCAAGCGTTTATGGTCGTTCCAGCATTTATTTTCTACTATTTTATTGCTGCTCGCGTACCGTTAAAAAAGAAAATTTTCTCTCTCTTATGCTCGATCGTTGTATTAGCCTGCTTATCTCTATCATGGGCAGTTGCTGTAGATATGACAGCTGAAAGTGAGCGCCCTTATGTGGGAAGCAGTCAAACAAATTCAGTGTTAGAACTTGCCTTTGGGTATAACGGCACGGAACGGCTGCTTGGTCAGACGACAGGGAAATCCTTTGGTGACATGAACCAGCAAGCAGGTATGGTGATGCCAAACAATTCTGGATTAGGCGATTCGTCAGAGGATCAGTCAAACAGAAATCAGCCGCCGCCATCCCAAAATCAAATGATGCCACCTCAACATGGTCCAGGTGGTGGTTCTCCGCCTGGAAGTGCTGTAGGTCAACAAAGCATGAATATGTATGGCACTGGGAATCCCGGTATATTTCGTTTATTTCAATCTGCATTGTCAGGTCAAATCAGCTGGATGCTGCCGTTTGCTTTGTTTGGACTTTTAGGGATGATCATCAGCTGGTGGAAGGAGAGAAAAGCTCAATTAAATGAATGGAAACAAACGATGTTTTGGACAGCATGGCTGATTCCTGCTGCCGGATTCTTTAGTATTGCGGGTTTCTTTCACCATTACTATCTCATTATGCTTGCCCCGCCTATTGCAGCACTATGCGGCATAGGAGCTAAGAAGATGGGAGATTTATTTAAGGCCAACAAAGGAGTATCTGCGTATTTGCTTCCAGCAGCAATCGCTGTTACAGCCATCTTCCAAGGGTATATTTTGAGTAACTATACGACTCAAATCAGTAGTATTTGGATGTATGCCATTGCGATTGCAGGGATGATTATCGCTATCCTATTGCTGATGTACAGAGAAAAACAATTGATCATGAAACGACTGCTCATCACCGCTTTGACAACGCTGTTACTGATTCCAGGTTTTTGGTCCGCCACCCCAATCATCTATGGTGGAAATGCTGTTCTTCCAGAGGCAGGTGTACAGCTGGCTAGTTCACGAGGAGGGAACATGTTTACATCTAGTGTCGATCAAGGCTTACTCACTTATTTAAAGGCGCATCAAACAGGAGAAACGTATTTATTTGCAACGCTTACGACTGTTACCGCAGCGCCATATATTATTGATGAAGATGAGAATGTCATGGCCTTAGGCGGTTTTAATGGGACAGATCCTATTTTGACTGTCAATAAATTAAAAGCACTTATTCAACAAGGAAAGGTGAAATACTTTTTATTACCAGACAATCAGTCATCAGCTAACAGCAAATTGGTGAGCTGGATTAAATCACATGGTACAGTCATCTCATCAGAAGAATATAAACAATCCTCATCAGCTGAAGAAGGGATGCCGTCCGAGATGTCTTCGCAAAATGAAATATTATATAGAGTAGATGAAATATCTTAAGTAGAACAAGGCGAATGATGAAGAAATCATTCGCTTTTTCTTATGAATCTTTTGCTAGGCAGATTCAGCTCATGTTTTTCACATGTCATCACGCAGCCACTCATACATTAAAAATGACTCATTTCCTTCAAGTCAACATCATTTCATCAAAAGTATGAGGAGGTCACGAGCTTTTGAAGATGAGAAAAGGCTGGATCGCTGCTGTCGTTCTTTGTTTTGTCATTTGGATGGGTGCGTTATTAGGTGGTTTTGGAGAGGATCGTTCCGCAAAAGGGGCAGATCGTTATGATCATGTGATTCAATTTCCTAAGGAACGGTATCCTGAAACAGGCAGTCATATTCAAGAAGCTATTCGAAAAGGGCACTCAGATGTGTGTACCATTGACCGAAATGGGGCAGATGCCCGCAGGCAAGAATCATTAAAAGGAATTCCCACAAAACCTGGTTTTGACCGGGATGAATGGCCGATGGCAGTGTGTCTTGAAGGAGGAAAGGGGGCGAGCGTTCAATATGTCAGTCCATCAGATAATAGAGGCGCTGGTTCATGGGTCGGGCATCAAATCAGCGGGTATCCTGACGGGAAACGAATTTTATTTATTGTCAAATAAACATAGACAAGAGGCTCCTTGAGGGGGGCTTTTTTTGTTCAACAGGAGCGTATTCGAGCTAGCAGGTACAAAAGATTCAGTGGTACAATTAATCCATCAGGTACAAAGACTGACAAGTAGAAAATGTGAAGGGACATATGCTTATGGAAAAGAACCGTGCATTATACGATTTTTTCATGCAACATGCAGAGAAACTGACTGAAACATGGTATGAATCAATTGAGGATGATGATCCAGAATCCATTTATCGTTCAACAGATTCCAGCATCATAGCAGAGCTAAAACGGCAAAATCAAGATTATTATCAGCATTTTATCCGCGCACTTATTGAAGACAAGACGTATTTACATACGAAATTTAAAAAATGGTCTGAAGACTTAGCAAGTGATCCGAAGCACTTGAACACACCATTAGATTACGTCGTGAGAGAATATATGTCCAATCAAAGAGTGGTTCTTCATTACTTAAAAGAGTTTATAAAACAGCATCAAGGTGATATTGACATTGACCGAATATTTTATTGGTATGATTTGATATCTGAGGCATTTAACATTTCAATTCATGTCTTTATTCAGCAATATGTGAAAAATACCACCAAAAAACTCGTTGCACAAAGAGACATGATTTATGAGCTGAGTTCCCCAGTCATTGTGTTAAAAAGTCATGTTGCCTTATTGCCTTTAGTTGGAGATATTGACACTGCGCGAGCAAAGATTATCTTAGAAAATACATTAAAACAGTGTTCGCAAAAAGGTGTTCAACATTTATGTATTGATTTATCAGGTGTCGTCATCATTGATACGATGGTAGCACATCAAATCTTTGATCTTGTCACGTCACTTCGATTAATTGGGGTTGATACGACCATTTCAGGCATTAGACCAGAAATTGCTCAAACGGCTGTACAGCTTGGACTTCCTTTTAATGAATTTCAAACGGCTTCATCACTTGCTCACGCTTTAGATCGTATGACTGAATTTTCATCCATATAAAAACCAGGCCTAGTGAACGGCCTGGTTTTTATTTAGATCACAGCGTCAATTTTTGTTACTTTCCACTCGTTTTGTACTTTCTCGAAAGTGACAGTACGTTTTACTTTGCGTCCATCAAGTGTTGGAACTGTGAATTCGTATGTGCGGATTGTACTTTTCTTAGAGACGAGTTTAGGTGTTGCCTTATCCCAATTAAGCATATTGTCTCCGTCACCAACTGGCACAGCCATTTTTCCTTTATGAACGATGAACTGATAGTCTTTTAAACCGTGAGTAATGGCATCTTTTGTGAAAACTTGAGATAGATAGCTGTTTAGTTTTTTCTTTGTGTCAAATGTTTTAGACAGGTAGTTGTAAGTCATGTCTTTATAAGTAAATGATTTTAATTTGTAATCTGAATGCTCTTTAATGTTGTAGCCTGACATCGCACTCCAAAAGTGTTCTCTTGCATCAAGGGCAATATGTAACGCTTCTTTATTTGTCAAAGCGGCTGATTTTTTGGAAGCGGCCAGTGTTGTTGTTTGTAATGAGATCATAAGCATAATAGCGGTTAATAAAACAAATAATTTTTTCAAGGCGATTGCCTCCTTTTCTCAATGAAAACTTCTTATGTTACAAATGTTACAATAGTTACATAGATATTACAAGTATTAAATCTAAATGTTTTTTATTTCTTTTCTTTCTATCTATATAACGTTTGAGGGAGACAAAAAGTTTTCATTTTTTTATTTTTTTCTTCCTCATTAGTATTTAACCGTTCTAAAGGAGAATAAAACGTCTTTTGGAAAGATTTCTATTTGTCTCCTCAACACTCTTTTTTTATGTATGACATATACTGTCGTGATGAATGTCTAAGAAAGTGGTGTTTAGTATGTATAATCCATATGAAGGTACGTGGAATGGATACTTGTACGATCGGCAGGTACAAAGCATGCCAGCGTTTCCTATTTCTCAAGTTGGAGGATTTCCCGGCTTGCCATTCGGAGGGACTGGGCAAGGGCAAGGTGCAGGAGGACAGTCGGTCCCGCCAGCCCCGCCGCAGCATATCATCTCGCAATATCAACAAGCAGTTTCTCAGCCTCAAAGTATGCAGCCGCTCATTGCAGGGCAGAGTGTAGGCGGAAGCCAGCAAACGGTTCAATTTGCAGCTGGATGTAATAGAAGGTGGACCATTGTGTTCCTTAGAAACGGTCAAGTATTTCTCATGTATGTTCTTTCCTCGCAGCCTTTTGGCCGTACAACGGGTTTTATATGGCCGAACTTTACATTTGGCTCGTTCCCAAGCTCCAGTATTCTTGCATATTCTTGTTCATAAAAGAAAAAGCCGGCTCTCATCAGCAATTGATGAAATACCGGCTTTTTTTAATGAATATTTCTAAATACGCCAATCACTTTACCTAGTATACTCACATTCTGTAAAATAATCGGTTCCATTGATGGATTCTCGGGCTGTAATCTAAAGTGTGTATCTTCCTTATAAAAACGTTTCACTGTTGCTTCATCTTCTTCTGTCATAGCCACCACAATATCTCCATTGTTGGCAGTGCTTTGCTGACGCACAATGACGTAGTCTTTGTCCAAAATACCTGCATCAATCATACTTTCTCCCATAATTTCAAGCATAAATACTTGTTCATCTGGCGCTGCAAAAGTTTCTGGAAGTGGGAAATATTCTTCTACATTCTCAACAGCCGTGATAGGCAAGCCTGCTGTGACTTTTCCGATGACTGGAACATTCATTACAGCGCTCTTTGGAATATTCATTTCCTCTTCATCTAGTACTTCGATCGCTCTAGGTTTCGTCGGGTCTCTTCTAATTAAACCTTTCGTTTCTAGTCTAGCTAAATGTCCATGGACAGTTGAACTTGATGCTAGACCGACAGCTTCGCCAATTTCACGAACGGATGGGGGGTAACCCTTGCTTTTTACTTCTTCTTTTATGAATTTCAGGATATCGAGTTGTCTTTTTGATAGCTTCGTCATCTTTTGCACCTCAAAACGTCAATTTTAAAGAAATTATAGCATGTTTTTCCTAACAGTACAAACATAGGTTCGAAAAAAACGTTTGACAGAAACGTTTGTTCGTATTTATAATGAGTGTCAGAAAGAACGAACACACATTCTATTAGGAGAGATGACATTATGAGGTTAAAGGAATCTATTATTTTTATTGGGCTATTCTCATTCATCGTTGGCATATTTCTCTCACTTATTGCAGTCACTAGCCATAATGATCCAAATCAATATGTTAAAATAGAGGTTCAATCAGGTGATACTCTTTGGGGATTAGCTGATCAAGTAAACGACAGTAAATCAATCGATAAAAATGCTTTTATTGACTGGGTAACTGAACACAATGATCTCGCTTCAACTGACATCCAGCCGGGAGATATCCTTGTGATTCCAGTTAAAAAAGAGCATCCAGTCGTATATCAACTTGCAACAGTACAGTAGAAAGGTCGATTGAAGACATGAATGCAATCATTTATGCGAGAGTAAGTACTGCCAAAGAAGAGCAAGAAACCTCGCTTAAAAGACAAGAAGAAGAACTGCTTGCTTTAGCTGCAGCGCACAAGATGAATGTAGTCAAAGTGATTAAAGAAAAAGCGAGTGGTTACGATCTTGATCGTGACGGTGTTTTTGACATGCTGGCTGCGCTGAAAGAGGAAGAAATCGATGCTGTTCTCATTCAAGATGAGACACGCCTTGGAAGAGGGCAGGCGAAAATCGCTCTTCTTCATTGTCTGTTTAAAGAAAAAGTCAAGGTGTACAGCGTATTTCATAGAGGAGAGCTTGAGCTTTCAGAAGCAGATGAAATGGTCATTGAAATTGTAGGCGTTGTAGAAGAGTATCAGCGGAAAATTCATAATTTAAAAATTAAGCGTGGGATGAAAAAAGCTGTTGAGCGAGGGTATCAACCCGAACTAAATTTAAAACACCAAGAACAGGCGCCCGGCCGCGAACGTATTGAAGTACCGATTTCTGAAATTGTTCGATTAAGAAAAAACAACATGACATTCGCTGAAATTGCAGTGACATTGCAGGCACTTGGTTTTGACATTTCAAAAGCAACCGTCCATAGAAGGTACCAAGAATATGAAAAAGGGCTTGCGACTTAAAGCGTGATTTGTTGTAAAAATGACTGATATTTAGTAGTATGTAGAGAAAATGTTTTAAAGGAGTTTGTCATGATTTCTAAAGAACAGCTTGCAAGAATCAATGAGCTTTCAAAAAAGTCGAAAGAGGCCGGTTTGTCGGACGCTGAGAAAACAGAACAGAAGCAATTAAGAGAGGAATATTTAAAGGCTTTTCGTTCTTCTATGAAAAATACACTCAAAACCGTGAAAATCGTCGATCCAGAAGGAAACGATGTCACACCAGAAAAATTAAAAAGAGAAAGAGACCAGAATCTTCATTAAAGGTCATCATTTCTTGA
Source organism: Bacillus sp. 22190 (assembly GCF_052045575.1). Lineage (NCBI taxonomy): Bacteria > Bacillati > Bacillota > Bacilli > Caryophanales > Bacillaceae > Bacillus > Bacillus sp. 22190. Next base: position 42,251 of record NZ_JBQEPF010000011.1, read on the forward strand.
TTTTTGAAAAGATGGGAGGAATATTCTCATCTTTTTTCATATTTGCATAAGTTTTTAGGTGATCGATAAACTAAATGTGACAAAATCCTTCTTTTTCGGCGTGAAATAGTTGTGAAAAAAGGACAGTAGATTTATGATAATGGTGTACACAAGATACGGAAGGGGATTTATATGGAAACGATTGAATTGAAATCTATTGCAACAATACGTACTCTCTCCATAGACGCAATTGAAAAAGCGAATTCCGGTCACCCTGGAATGCCGATGGGCGCTGCACCAATGGCATACGCTTTATGGACGAATCACTTAAACGTAAGTCCGCAAAATCCAAATTGGTTTAACAGAGACCGTTTTGTGTTATCTGCGGGACATGGCTCTATGCTTTTATATAGCATGCTTCATTTAAGCGGATACAATCTGAGCATCGAAGATTTAAAACAATTCCGCCAATGGGGAAGCAAAACACCTGGACATCCTGAGTTTGGACATACAGAGGGTGTAGATGCGACAACAGGTCCTTTAGGACAAGGGATTGCGATGGCTGTTGGAATGGCACTTGCAGAAAGACATCTTGCAGAAACGTATAACAAAGATCACTTTAATGTTGTGGATCACTATACATACAGCATTTGCGGAGATGGAGACTTAATGGAGGGCATTTCCTCTGAAGCTGCTTCACTTGCTGGTCATTTAGGCTTAGGCCGTTTAATTGTTCTTTATGATTCAAACGACATTTCTTTAGATGGCGACCTCGATCGTTCTTTCTCTGAAAATGTGAAGAATCGTTTTGAAGCGATGAATTGGGAAGTTCTTTATGTAAAAGACGGCAATAACATTGATGAAGTGACGGCTGCTATTGAAAAAGCCAAACAAAGTACAGACAAACCTACACTTATTGAAGTGAAGACGACAATCGGTTTCGGATCTCCAAACCGCGCGGGAACGTCTGGGGTGCACGGTGCACCGCTTGGCAGTGAGGAAGCGAAGCTAACGAAGGAAGCTTATTCTTGGACGTTTGAAGAAGATTTCCATGTACCTTCTGAAGTGTACGATCATTTCAAAACAGCTGTTAAAGACGCTGGACAGAAAAAAGAAGCAGCGTGGAATGAACTGTTTGAGCAATATGAAAAAGAATATCCAGAACTAGCAGCTCAGCTGAAGCTTGCGATTGAAGGAAAACTTCCTGAGAATTGGGATCAAGAGGTTCCTGTTTATGAAGCAGGTTCAAGCCTTGCCTCTCGTGCTTCTTCTGGAGAAGTATTAAATGGCATTGCAAAACAAGTACCATTCTTTATTGGCGGGTCTGCTGACCTTGCTGGATCAAATAAAACAACAATCAAAGATACAACTGACTTTGGCAGAGAGAATTACGCTGGCAGAAACATTTGGTTTGGTGTGAGAGAATTCGCAATGGGTGCAGCATTAAACGGTATGGCACTTCACGGCGGACTTCGTGTATTCGGCGGAACATTCTTTGTTTTCTCTGACTACTTAAGACCTGCCATTCGTCTTGCTGCATTAATGGGACTTCCTGTCACTTATGTATTTACGCATGACAGCATTGCGGTTGGGGAAGATGGACCAACGCATGAGCCAGTTGAACAGCTCGCTTCATTACGTGCGATGCCTAACCTTTCTGTGATTCGTCCAGCTGATGGAAACGAAACAGCTGCAGCATGGAAAATTGCTGTATCTTCAACGAATAAACCGACAGCGCTTGTTCTTACTCGTCAAAACCTTCCAACGATTGATCAAGCACCAGAGAAGGCGTATGAAGGCGTAGAAAAAGGTGGATATGTCGTCGTTGAAGCAGCTGATGCACAGCCAGAAGCTCTTCTACTTGCTTCAGGATCTGAAGTAGGTTTAGCCATTGAAGCGCAAAAAGCACTTGAAAAAGAAGGCATTCGCGTTTCTGTCGTGAGCTTACCTGCATGGGATCGCTTTGATGAGCAGTCAGACGAATACAAAGAGTCCGTTCTTCCTAAAGCAGTGAGAGCACGTGTTGCAATCGAAATGGGTGCTTCACTTGGCTGGGAACGTTACACTGGCCTTGATGGCGATGTGATTGCGATTGATAAATTTGGCGCTTCTGCACCAGGCGAAACCATTATTGAAAAATACGGTTTCACTGTCAGCAACGTGGTGAGCCGCGTAAAGGCAAAGCTAAATAAATAATCAGTCTCCAAGCATCATGCTTTTTTGCAGTCGGTTTGCAGAGCTTTTCACTATGCTCTGCAAACTTTTTTCTTTTTTCTTGTTTTTTTGACAAAACTAGTTTCTTCTTGCTTCATATATAGACAATTCTTTCTTTCACATTTTTGTATAATACAAGCAATAAGCGAGATTGACGAAATGTGAAAGGAAGGGATAGACATGGAACGCCATTATTATATTTATTGGATTGAGGATGAGTTTGCTCATCATTATTTTGGTAGAGAATCTATTTTGTTTCATTTGTTTGAATCGTTACACTGGACGAACCGCAGTGATGACGAATTAGTCATGCTTGTTAAGCAAGTGGATTATGTAACGAAACGTATCCCTGCTTTTCATATGCACCAGCGTTTAATGAACAATTTAACCAACATTCACTATACACAAATAGGCTCAATATACAGTGCATCGCTGCCAGATGGAAAAGGCACAGCCGCATTCATTATAAAAGACCGTTACATTCAAATGTCTGCCACAGGCAGTTATGAGGCAGAAGCGGTGTTTTTTGAAGTACTCAGAAAAATTAGTCCTTGTTTCCTAGCTATGGACTTTGGATCAAAGAAGCATGGTTGGCTCAATCCGGTAAAAGTGAGGAATTTTGTTTAAAAAAATAAAATTGAACGTGAAATGTTGTATAATAGCCTTTTGTTTAGTACACTTTATACGAGACAACATGAAGGAGGAAGAATTATGGATTTATGGGTTGTCATCCTTGTAGGCGTTGTTGCACTGCTTGCAGGAGTTGCACTCGGATTCTTTATTGCTCGTAAGTATATGATGAGCTACTTGAAAAAGAATCCACCAATTAATGAACAAATGCTTCGAATGATGATGATGCAAATGGGCATGAAACCGTCCCAAAAGAAAATCAATCAAATGATGAAAGCCATGAACAACCAAGCGAAATAATACGTACGTTATTATGATCATAGATGGAACATGGTCCCTAAAGATTGGACAAGCGATGTCCTTTCTTTATTGAAGTCACCTTCATCAGACGCATAAAACCACTGTACTTGCATGAATAAAGCAGGGAAAGTGGTTTTTATTTTGCCGTGAACCGTCCGTTAAAGACAAAACAAAAAACCCCTGTGAGCAGAGGTTTTCGTTTCTTTTATTGTCACACATATCAACTTTTCTAAAATCGTGCGGCATTTGTTTCTATCTTGAGATATCATTAGTTGGCTGAGTTTGAGTGTAAGTGTCGTTGATATTGTAAGAGGAGATGATCTAGCTGCTGGCTATGTTCGATGGTCACTGTTGATGTCATCCCATTATGCAAGACAACTTTCATCAACTCTTCTCTTTTTTCTTCAATTTGAGTTAATAATGATGTTTTTACCAAAGTCATGTTCCTTTCATGCAAATCTTGATAAAAAGAATCGGTTCTATTATATCCATTTTAAGGTTTATTTTCAAATTTAAAGGGTTTGGTATCTTGATGTCAAATTAAATTATATAAGGTTTTAAGAGATTAGACCATCTTTATTGAGATGATGTAAAAAAAATGAAATGAATTTGTCATCTCTTATTGTATATTGTAAGAAGGGGGTGTTCTTTTGTCAGATTTGAATTACTTTTTAGCGTTTGGAGCAGGGTTTCTTTCTTTTATCTCACCGTGCTGTCTGCCACTTTATCCAGCCTTTTTATCCTATATTACGGGCGTTAGTATAGATGAAGTGAAATCTGAGAAGGTGATGCTGAGAAGGAGAAGTCTTCTTCATACATTATTCTTTTTAATTGGATTCTCTCTCATTTTTATTGCCATTGGATTTGGGACATCGTTTGTTGGGAAGTTTTTCATTGAATATCAAGATGCGATTCGTCAAATTGGTGCCATTCTCATTATTTTCTTTGGCTTTATGATTCTTGGTGTATTTCAGCCTTCTTTTTTAATGGGAGAAAAGAGGTTGCAGTTTAAGAATCGTCCAGCCGGTTTTTTTGGATCGATTCTCATCGGAATGGGTTTTGCTGCTGGTTGGACACCATGTACCGGCCCGATTTTATCAGCCGTCATCACACTTGCCAGCAACAAGCCAGAGTCCGCTGTGACCTACATGATTGCGTATGTATTAGGTTTTGCTATCCCATTTTTTGTTCTTTCCTTTTTCATCACAAAAATGGCTTGGATCAGAAAGCGCCAGCAGCTCATTATGAAAACTGGCGGGATTATTATGATCGTGGTAGGAATCTTGCTGTTCTTTGATCTTCTGACGTGGATCATTATTATGTTCTCATCATTATTTGGAGGATTTACTGGTTTTTGAAATCGTTTTCTACAGTCGCGGCGAATGGTTTTTTTTCGTCAATTGGAGTATATTATACATAGGCTGACCTTAAAGAATAAAGGAATGATTTGATATGATGATCATAATTTCTTCTATAGTGGCGGTATGTATGGCGGTAGCCGTCATGTTTATTCGCATTAAATCATCTGCAAAACCTGCAACCGCGAAAAAAATTATTTTACCTCCTATCTTTATGAGCACTGGTGCACTGATGTTTTTTGTGCCAATGTTTCAAGTAACTGGAGCTGAATTTTTAGAGGCGATTACTGTAGGGATGTTTTTCTCTATCTTTTTAATTAAAACATCGAAATTTGAAATTAGAGGCAATGAAATCTATTTGAAGCGTTCAAAAGCATTTGTGTTTATTCTCATTGGGCTTCTTGTTCTTCGTATCGGAATGAAGACGATTTTAAGTTCTTCCATTGATTATGGTGCGCTTAGCGGGATGTTTTGGATTCTAGCCTTTGGCATGATTGTCCCTTGGCGGGTTGCGATGTATTTGTCGTTTAGAAAGATGTCTAAACAATTAGATCTGCAGCAGGCCCAAATAAATTAAACCTCCTTTTTAAAAGGAGGTTATTTTAATAAAGATTCATATGGTGAATGGTCGATCTTTTTTTCTTGAAGGCGCTTTAGTAGAAATTTATGATCCCGCTTCGGTGTAGCGATAATATAGCCACGAATGATTAAGTCTAAATTAATGCTGGCCGCTTGTTCTTTAAGTGCCAGCTCGCCAATTTTACCGGCGATTTTTTCTTTGGCGACATCTCTAAACAACTCTGGAACCGGTAAAACTAGCTCATTTAATAGCTGTTTGTCTTCATCACGCCATAGGTGCAGGCTCTTTTGAATATATTCATCCTGCCAATCAAGCTCTGATTTCCCGTCTTCTTTCGGCAATCGTTTTAAAAACTTGCGAAACATAAAAAAGCCACCGATCGCTAGTAATCCAATCATCACTGTACCCCAAAATAAAATGAACCACAAAAACCAGCCGCTTAACATGTTCTCACTCCCTATATCCCTTCTCTCTATTCTATTTTACATGAAGAGAAGGTAGAAGAAAATAACAAAAATGTATGTGTTTTTTCTCTATAAATGCCTTTTTTGATCAAGAGGCGCCCATTTACTAGAATGACCCAAACCATTTAGTAGAAATGGAATACATTATTGTATAGCGACTCTACTATTTGGCCATGGTGGTTCGCACAAGGTATTGACTTGAAACGAACGGAAGAGAGCCCGCCTGTATACAGGCGGGCTCTTAATGTTTGAAGTGTGGCATTTGAAAGGAAAATGCTCCGTCTTGACGATGGGCATCCTTTTTGATTTTGATTGATATGATTCTGTTTTCGTAATCTGTATCAATGTCTTTGTCATTCAAATAAAAAGGGAGCATGACACTTTTTTCAATCGGCTGTTCTCTTTCATCAATCAAATAAGCGAGGATGAGCTCACATCCGGAAAAGGTCAGTTTTAAATCAGTGATCGATAGGGTGGAGAGGTCGATCTCAATAATATAATCACGGCTCGTTTCGTAAAGATCGATTGGGAGCTGTTCGTCATACCATGCAAAAGGATCATCGATTAATACACTCAGCCAATCATCTATTTCAAGAAAATCAGAGGAATTCACTTGCTTTTCATTCTCCATAAACACTCCTCCATCACATCTCATAATAAATCATATGATGAAAGCTGAAATGTGTGAAAGACCTAAAACATCCCGTTTGGTCACGGGCTTAAGAGAAAATGTTTACATATCATGATGTGAATTGTGCTTTTGTCTTGTATGGTTGCGGTTTTTCACTTTTTTACTGCCTGATAGTGGCTCAGGCTGCCCGCCTTGATGCTCTTTAGGAGAGTTTTGACGTATGTCTTTCCCGGTGTTTTTGTTCGTCATCATTACTCACTCCTTTCTTATTGGTTTTTTTTACGCTTTTTATTATTTTGCTTTTGTTCTTCTGTTAAAACGAGCTGATCATTTTCTATATAGCCTGCACCATTTCCTTGGCTTTTGGCTGCGTTCATGCCTTCAATTACATGATTTGCTTTTCTTTTTGTCATGTTCTATCACCTCAGCATTAGTATGAACCCGTGCTGCTCAGTTTATGAAGAGTAATCATTTCCTTGTGATAAGCTAAACTTATTGAATTTAATAAAAGCATTGTTATTTACTTATGTATGAATTTGTTTTAAGATGAAATTGTGAGAAAATTGTGGTGAAATACGACGATTTTTCTGAGAATTGAAATTGATCTTGATCATCAAAAGGGGGATTTTGGACATGTCGAAACAGCAGCAAGTCGCTAAACAAGACGCTTTTCAATCTAGAAAAACGTTTTCGACAAATGGGAAAACGTATCACTATTATTCGTTAGAAGCACTCGAGAAACAAGGAATCGGAAATGTTTCTAAATTGCCTTATTCCATTAAGGTACTGTTAGAATCAGTGCTTCGCCAAGTAGACGGTAGAGTGATCAAGAAGGAACACGTTGAGAACTTGGCAAAATGGGGAACTGCCGAGGTAAAAGAAATTGATGTTCCATTTAAACCTTCTCGTGTTATTTTACAAGACTTCACGGGTGTGCCAGCTGTCGTTGACCTTGCTTCTTTAAGAAAAGCAATGGCAGATGTGGGCGGAGACCCAGATAAAATCAACCCTGAAATTCCAGTTGACCTAGTCATTGACCACTCTGTACAAGTCGATAAAGCTGGAACTGAAGATGCATTAAACATTAACATGGATTTAGAATTCGAACGTAACGCAGAGCGTTATAATTTCCTTAGCTGGGCAAAGAAAGCGTTTAACAATTATCAAGCTGTTCCGCCTGCAACAGGGATCGTTCACCAAGTGAACTTAGAGTATCTTGCAAGTGTTGTTCATGCAATCGAAGAAGATGGCGAGATCATCACTTACCCAGATACATTAGTTGGTACTGACTCACATACAACAATGATTAACGGTATCGGTGTACTCGGATGGGGCGTTGGCGGTATCGAAGCAGAAGCTGGTATGCTCGGTCAGCCTTCATACTTCCCAGTACCAGAAGTTATTGGTGCTAAATTAGTTGGAGAGCTTCCAAACGGAACAACTGCAACTGACCTTGCATTAAAAGTGACACAAGTTCTTCGTGAAAAAGGCGTAGTTAACAAGTTCGTCGAGTTCTTCGGACCTGGTGTTGCACAATTGCCGTTAGCAGATCGTGCAACAATTGCGAACATGGCGCCAGAATACGGTGCAACTTGCGGATTCTTCCCAGTAGATGAAGAAGCGCTAGCTTACCTTCGCCTTACTGGACGTGATGAAGAGCAAATTAATATCGTTGAAGAATATTCTCGCGCAAATGGCTTATTCTATACGCCGGATGCAGAAGAGCCAATCTTTACTGATGTTGTGGAAATTGATCTTTCTCAAATTGAATCAAACTTATCTGGTCCTAAACGTCCACAAGATTTGATTCCACTTTCTCAAATGAAAGAGACGTTCCATAAACACATCGAAAGCCCAGCTGGTAACCAAGGTTTTGGCTTAGAAAAATCAGAGCTAGACAAACAAATCGAATTTGATCTAGCAAATGGTGAAAAAGCTGTGATGAAGACAGGTGCGATTGCGATTGCAGCGATTACGAGCTGTACGAATACATCGAACCCATACGTCTTAATCGGAGCAGGTCTTGTTGCGAAAAAAGCAAGTGAGCTCGGTATGAAGGTGCCAAACTACGTGAAAACGTCACTAGCACCGGGTTCTAAAGTTGTAACAGGGTACCTTGTGAATTCGGGACTTCTTCCATATTTAAGAGACCTCGGATTTAACATTGTTGGGTATGGCTGTACAACATGTATCGGAAACTCAGGACCGCTTGAAAAAGAAATTGAAGATGCTGTCTCTGAAAATGATCTGCTGATCACTTCTGTTTTATCAGGTAACCGTAACTTCGAAGGTCGTATCCATCCGCTTGTAAAAGGAAACTACCTTGCATCTCCACCATTAGTTGTGGCTTATGCACTTGCTGGTACGGTGAATATTGATTTAACAAAAGATCCGATCGGTGTCGATAAAAATGGCGAGAACGTTTATTTCAATGACATTTGGCCATCAATGGATGAAATCAACAGCGTCGTGAAAAGCACTGTCACACCTGAGCTATTCCGTTCAGAGTATGAAACTGTTTTTGACAACAATAACCGCTGGAATGAAATTAAAACGACGGACGATGCATTGTATAAATGGGATGAAAATTCCACATACATTGATAACCCGCCATTTTTTGAAAACTTATCAGTTGAACCTGGTAAAGTTGAACCACTTAAAGGATTGCGCGTAGTGGCGAAGTTCGGTGATTCTGTCACAACAGACCATATTTCTCCTGCTGGAGCGATTGGTAAAGACACACCTGCGGGTAAATACTTGCAAGAAAGAGGCGTATCGCCTAGAGACTTTAACTCATACGGATCTCGCCGTGGTAACCACCATGTTATGATGAGAGGTACTTTTGCAAACATCCGTATTAAGAACCAAATCGCACCAGGAACAGAAGGCGGGTATACAACGTACTGGCCAACTGGTGAAGTGACATCGATTTATGATGCATGCATGCGTTATAAAGAAGATGGAACTGGTCTTGCGATCTTAGCAGGTAAAGATTACGGAATGGGTTCTTCTCGTGACTGGGCTGCAAAAGGAACAAATCTTCTTGGAATTAAATTCGTTCTAGCGGAAAGCTTTGAGCGTATCCACAGAAGTAACCTTGTCTTCATGGGTGTACTTCCTTTACAGTTTAAAGATGGAGAAAGTGCAGAAACTTATGGACTAACAGGAACAGAAACATTCGAAGTAGATGTTGATGAAACAGTTCGTCCGCGTGATCTTATCACTGTAAAAGCAATTGATACAGATGGCAACGAGAAAACATTTGAAGTAATTGTTCGCTTTGACAGTGAAGTCGAAATTGACTACTACCGTCATGGTGGTATCCTTCAAATGGTATTGCGTGAAAAATTGGCAAGCAACTAATAAAGCAAAGAAGAGAAGGCGCTTAGACAGCTTTCTCTTCTTTTTTAACATAGTGGAGGATCAATCATGTGGAAAAAAGGAATGGCAAGCGCTGTTTTACTTGTGTTGATTGGTTTACTTGCATGGAATGTATTCGGACCAAAAGAGCCATCCATCGGTCTTGAAACAGGGGACAAAGCCCCTGATTTTGAGCTCAAAACCCTTGATGGCAAAACGGCATCGTTATCTGATTATCGAGGGAAAAAAGTACTCCTCAATTTTTGGGCGACATGGTGTAAGCCTTGCCGAACAGAAATGCCAGATCTAGACGCAATTAGAAGTGAAAATGAGCAAGTTGAGGTACTAGCGGTGAATTTGACGAACACTGAAAAGAGTGTGGATCACGTCGCCTCATTTATTGATGAACTTAAGGTCAGTTTTCCTGTTTTATTAGATCAAAAAGGTATTCAAGCGAGATATCAGGTACTTTCCTATCCGACGACATACATACTAGATGAAAAAGGGCGTATCCTGACTGTAAAGCATCAAATGCTCACAAAAAAAGAAATTGAAAAAGAGCTGGATCTATAATGATTCAGCTCTTTTTGCTTATTTTCTAAATGTTTTGGCGAAAATGGTATGAACAGAGTGGAGGTGGTGATAGACATGAGAAGAAGAAAGCGCCGTACATTTGAAGAACTTGTGCTTGAAAATAAAAAAGAATTATTAAGCAATGAGGAATTTTTAAACCAGCTTGAAGAAAAGTTGGAAGAGCGATTTAGACAGAAATAAGTTATGTTTTGACCTTTTTCGTTCATCCTAAAGAAGAGGGAGGGATGAATGATGGGTAGAGAGCATGATAAACAAGCGCAGTTTACACCAGACCATTTAGGGACAAAACCTGTAGCATACAAACGAAATAAAGGCAAAAAGATGCATAATAAATCGAATGAACAGCCTGATGTGATACAGACGAAGGGCGAATAATAGGAGGTAAGCATGATGAATGACAAGTCATATCAATCCAATCCAGATGATCGTTCTGATAATGTTGAGAAGCTGCAGGATATGATCGAAAACACACTTGAAAATATTGATGAATCTGAAGCAGCAATGGGTCTTTCAACAGAGGAAGAAAAGCAGATGATCAAGCAAAAAAATGAAAACCGTAGAACAAGTATTGACGCAATGCGTTCTGAAATAAAGGACGAGGAAGCAGCAAGAAAGAGCGGTTACACTGAATAAACCAGGGATTCCTGGTTTATTTTATTGCCTCTTTTTAGAAGAACCATTTGGAATGTGGTAAAATGTCAGAGACGTTAGGTTTTGATAGGAGAGCGATGAAAACGTGTATGTATCTAAAAAAGAAATAGAAGTCCGTTATGCAGAAACAGATCAAATGGGTATTGTGTATCATGCCAACTATTTAATCTGGATGGAAGTCGGCAGAACAGCGTTAATTAAAGAATTAGGCTTTTCCTATGCCCAGTTAGAGGCAGACGGTGTCCTTGCACCTGTTGTCGATCTTCAGGTTCAATATAAGAAACCACTACTGTACGGTGAAACGGCTACAGTTCACACATGGATAGAAGAATATAACGGCGTGAAAACAGTGTATGGCTATGAAATACAAAAACCTGATGGACAAACAGCTATTACAGGGACCACCTCACATATTTGTGTGGACAAAGAAACCTTTAGACCGATTCAATTTAGAAAAGCTTTCCCTGCATGGCACAGCGTTTACGAACAGTCCAAGAAGCAGGTTTGATTCATGGCATTTGGAATTAAAAGAAAGGATCTACATGCTTGGAAATCAGCTGTTCGGCAAGGGAATGTGGCTTTTTTGACACACTATTGGCTTGATGACCGTTTTCCGCATGCGAATACTGTCACAAAGGCAGCCTGTCAGGATATGGAGCAATTAATCGCTTGGGGACAAAAGCATGGATTAAAGAAAGAATGGATCCATGTTCGCGAAGGTTTTCCTCATTTTGATCTCATCGGTGATTCGCAAAAACGGATTTTACAAAAAGAGCGGTCGTTAGGAAACATTCAGGAGTATGGACTTTATATTGAGTGATAAACAAAAAAGATACCCGAGGGATGAGGTATCTTTTTGTTTATTCATAATGAAATTCTGGTTCTTTCACGGACTCGTTATAATCAATATGCAGATCATGGTTGTCAAAATACCAAATATCACTTTCTTCCACAAAGAAAGTAATGCCTTCTACTTCAGCGGTTGCGCCGGCATTTTGAGGTTCATCTTTTGCGACGCCGAGAGAAAAGCCTTTTTGTACATTACTGCACCCGCCATATCTGACAAAAAAGCGAACATGATCACCTTTTTCTAAATCCAGTTCATTCTTGTACCAATTGAGTGCATCATCTTTTATCGTTAATTTCAATGTGATCGCCCCTTTTTGAAGTCATGCTGTTTTTAAATGCAGGATGCAAAAACAGCTTTTCTTTACTTTTACCACATATTTAAATTGATGAAACGGCTAAAGCCATTTGATTTTCGGTTCAGTTTTGTTGAGAATTCGTTTGAGGTTGGCGATGTGTCTGAAGATCACAAAGCCAGCAAGAACAGCAACAACAATAATTAAAAATAGATCTTGGGTGAATATGCTGTAAATGAATGTGTAGATCCCAGTCAGCATAGATGATAATGAAACATATTTACTAATGTATAAAAATAAGAAAAAAGCAGCGATCATCGTGATAAATAAGAACGGGGCATAAAATAACAGCACGCCGCCTGATGTAGCGACCGCTTTTCCCCCTTTAAATTTTGCAAAGACAGGAAAGCTGTGACCGATAACAGCAGCAACTCCTGCTAATAAGGGATGAATGTCCAGTTGCATGAAAAACGGTAAAGCCGAAGCAAGAGTCCCTTTTAAAATATCAGCAGTGATAACGATGGACCCTGCTTTCACACCTAGCGTACGGAATGCATTCGTCGCACCTAGGTTCCCGCTGCCATGTTCACGGATATCGATTCCCTTTGCAGCTTTCCCGACAATGAGACCTGATGGAATACTGCCGAGAAGATAAGCCAAAATAAACATCAAAGCAATTAACATCTGCATAACTCCTTTATATTCTCCCTCTTGTCTTACATTTTAACATGATCTTATGAAAAACATGGCGATCTTTTTTTGAAAAAAACGATGGCCGATGAATTCAGCTTTGTTTTTAACAAGAAATTCGCTAAAATAGAAGAAAAGGAGTGTCTGGATGAAACATCCTTCAAAACAAGAAATTGGGCGTATATTAAAAAGCAGTAAGCGAATTGCGGTTGTTGGTTTGTCAGATCAGCCGCACCGAACGTCCTATATGGTTTCAAAAGCCATGCAAGATGCCGGTTATGACATCATTCCTGTCAATCCAACGATTGATGAAGCACTTGGGGTAAAAGCGGTCGACTCTTTAAAAGACATAGAAGGGCCTGTTGATATCGTCAATGTCTTTAGACGTTCTGAGTTTTTGCCTGAGGTGGCGAAAGAATTTCTTGAAATAGACGCACCTGTTTTTTGGGCGCAGCAAGGCGTATATCATGAAGAGGCAAAAAGGCTGATTGAGGAAAATGGCAAGGTCGCCATCATGGATTTATGTATCAAAGTGGCTCATGCGATGACAAAAACTCATTAAATCGTCAAAAATCCTTGGTTTTTCAAGGATTTTTGCTTTTTTGTTGCAGAAATATATTTGCGATTCTAGAAGAAAGCGATAAAATAAGGCGACAGGGACCTATCGGTGACCTTGCATATCGAGAAAAAGAGCGATAAGATAAATATAGAACATTTGTTCTGTTTTGCTAAAACCATCATATGATTGCATTTGGCTTATGAAACAGTCTTGTTTATAATGGACTTCTAGTTCTGATTGCAAAATGTAGAACATGATTCATAACCGTGCAAAAGAGCATGTATCGCTGAATCACACATGCATGGTGATGATGCAGCTTATTAAAGTGGACAGTAATGAGCAGCATGATCATCATTAAAATCTAGAGAGATCATTGATGATTAGCCGGTTATGTTTGTTAGTGAAAGGGGATTAAGCATTTGGTTAAAAAGCAGCAAGTAGATTATAACGATGATTCTATTCAGGTGCTAGAGGGGCTTGAAGCCGTCCGTAAACGCCCAGGGATGTATATTGGATCGACGGATTCACGAGGTCTTCATCACCTTGTCTATGAGATTGTAGACAACTCTGTCGATGAAGTGCTCGCTGGCCATGGAGATCATATCATTGTCAAAATACATAAAGATAACAGCATTTCCGTCCAAGATAAAGGACGCGGAATGCCTACTGGTATGCATAAGCTTGGAAAACCGACACCAGAAATCATTTTAACGGTCCTGCACGCAGGCGGAAAATTTGGTCAGGGCGGTTATAAAACAAGTGGTGGACTTCACGGGGTTGGGGCGTCCGTTGTGAACGCACTTTCAGAGTGGCTCACCGTGACGATAGAACGCGATGGATTTATTTATCACCAGCGCTTTGAACATGGCGGCAAGCCAGTCACATCACTTGAAAAAATCGGGAAAACGAAAAAGACCGGTACACTGATTCATTTTAAGCCAGATCCAACGATGTTCAGTGTCACCACCTATAATTTTGATACATTATCAGAGCGTTTAAGAGAATCAGCCTTTTTATTAAAAGGGCTAAAAATAGAGCTGATTGATGAGCGCCATGATGTGCAGGAAACCTTTTATTATGAGACAGGTATTGAAGCGTTCGTTGCTTATTTAAACGAGGAAAAGGATGTACTTAGTGAAGTCGTTTCGTTTGAAGGGGAACATCAGTCCATTGAAGTCGATTTTGCCTTTCAATTTAACGACGGATATTCAGAAAATATTTTGTCGTTCGTCAATAACGTAAGAACCAAAGATGGCGGTACGCATGAGTCTGGTGCAAAAACGGCCATGACGAGAGCCTTTAATGAATATGCACGCAAAGTGACCCTTTTAAAAGAAAAAGACAAAAATTTAGAAGGTACAGATATTCGTGAAGGCCTGTCAGCTGTTATTTCTGTCAGAATTCCTGAAGAACTTCTTCAATTTGAAGGACAAACAAAAGGAAAGCTTGGAACGAGTGAGGCAAGGTCAGCTGTTGATGCCGTGATTTCTGAAAAATTGGCTTATTTCCTTGAAGAAAACCGCGAAACGGCAACGCTGCTTGTGAAAAAGGCAATTAAAGCGCAGCAGGCAAGAGAAGCGGCTAGAAAAGCAAGAGAAGAAGCAAGGAGCGGCAAGAAACGGAAAAAGTCTGAAGCGACACTAAGCGGAAAATTAACACCTGCTCAATCTAGAAACCCGGCAAGAAATGAACTGTATCTAGTAGAGGGCGACTCAGCGGGTGGATCAGCCAAGCAAGGACGTGATCGAAAATTCCAAGCGGTGCTGCCGCTTCGAGGTAAGGTCATTAATACAGAGAAAGCAAAGCTTGCGGATATTTTCAAAAACGAAGAAATCAACACCATTATCCATGCTATTGGCGGCGGGGTTGGTGTCGATTTTAATGTAGAAGACATCAATTATGACAAAATTGTCATTATGACAGATGCTGATACAGATGGCGCGCATATTCAGGTTCTATTGCTTACATTCTTCTACCGCTATATGAAGCCGCTGATTGAGCATGGCAAAGTATTCATTGCCCTTCCGCCTTTATATAAAGTCAGCAAAGGCTCAGGGAAGAAAGAAGTCATTGAATATGCTTGGTCTGATGAAGAAATGGATGACGTACTAAAGAAAGTTGGAAAAGGATATACGATTCAGCGCTATAAAGGTTTAGGTGAAATGAATGCCGACCAGCTATGGGAAACGACAATGAATCCAGAGTCGAGAACGCTTGTCAGGGTGAAGATCGATGATGCTGCACGGGTGGAGCGCCGCGTCACGACACTGATGGGTGACAAAGTAGAACCACGCCGTAAATGGATTGAAAAGAATGTCGCCTTTGGACTTGATGAGGAAAGCAACATTCTTGAAAATGAAAACTTGTCGCTAGCTGAGGAGGTTTAAACATGGCACAACAAGAACGATTTCATGATTTACCGTTAGAAGAAGTGATTGGGGACCGTTTTGGTCGCTATAGTAAATATATTATCCAAGATCGTGCACTTCCAGATGCACGTGATGGATTAAAGCCTGTACAACGAAGAATTTTATATGCGATGTATGCAGAAGGAAATACACAAGATAAAAACTTCCGTAAAGCTGCCAAAACAGTCGGTAACGTCATTGGTAACTATCATCCGCATGGTGATTCATCTGTTTATGAAGCCATGGTGAGAATGAGCCAGGATTGGAAAGTGCGAAATGTGCTGATTGAGATGCATGGAAATAACGGGAGTATCGACGGAGATCCTCCTGCTGCCATGCGTTATACGGAAGCAAGGCTTTCTGCCATTGCATCAGAGCTTTTAAAGGACCTCGACAAGGAGACGGTCGAATTTGTCGCGAACTTTGATGATACAAGCAAAGAGCCTGTTGTCTTACCAGCGATGTTTCCCAACCTTCTTGTGAACGGGTCAACAGGGATTTCAGCCGGTTATGCGACTGATATTCCGCCGCACCATCTAGGAGAAGTAATTGATGGCGTGATTAAGCGAATCGAACAGCCGCATTGTACGGTTGAAGATTTAATGACAGTCATCAAAGGGCCTGATTTCCCAACAGGCGGGATCATTCAAGGTGTGGATGGTATTAAGAAGGCATATGAAACAGGAAAAGGAAAGATTATGATTCGCGGAAAAGCGGAGATTGAAACCATCCGCGGTGGACGCCAGCAAATCGTGATCACAGAAATTCCTTATGAAGTGAATAAAGCCAATCTTGTCAAAAAGATGGACGAGTTCCGCATTGAAAGAAAAGTAGAAGGAATTTCTGAGGTTCGGGATGAGACGGATCGTACCGGCCTTCGGATTGTTGTAGAGCTGAAAAAAGAAGCGGATGCGAATGGTGTCTTGAATTTCTTATATAAAAATTCTGATCTGCAAATCCCATATAACTTTAATATGGTCGCGATACATAACAGAAGACCGACTTTAATGACGCTTACAACTGTACTAGACGCTTACATTGCTCATCAAAAAGAAGTGGTGACGAACCGCTCAGCATACGAGCTTCGAAAAGCAAAAGAACGTCATCATATTGTAGATGGATTAATTAAAGCTCTTTCCATTTTAGATGAAGTCATTGCGACGATTCGTTCGTCTAATGATAAGCGTGATGCGAAAAACAATTTGATGGAGAAATATGATTTTACAGAAGCACAATCAGAAGCGATCGTTTCTCTCCAGTTATATCGTTTAACAAATACAGATATCACCCAACTAAGAGACGAAGCAAGAGAGCTTGACGTGCGAATTGCAGAACTTGAAGACATTTTAGCGAATGAGAAAAAGCTGTTTAAAGTCATTACGAACAACTTGAAGAAGTTGAAAAAGACGTATGCTGATGAAAGACGATCTGTCATTGAGGAAAAAATTGAAGAAATTAAGATTAACCTTGAAGTGATGATCGCATCAGAAGACGTGTACGTCACAGTCACAAAGGATGGATACATCAAACGGACAAGCCAGCGTTCCTATGCTGCATCAAACGGTAAGGACTTCGGTATGAAGGATACAGACCGACTGATTCACCAGTTTGAAATGAATACAACAGATGTTCTTCTGCTCTTTACGAATAAAGGGAGCTATATTTACTGTCCAGTTCATCAGCTGCCAGATATACGCTGGAAAGACATGGGGCAGCATATTACGAATATTATTTCGATTGATCGCGATGAATCCATTCAAAAAGCGATCCCAATTAAAGAATTCGATGAATCATCGTATCTCCTGTTCTTCACAAAAGGCGGTATGGTGAAGAAAACAGAGCTTCTCCAATATAAAGCGCAGCGTTATTCAAAACCGCTTGTCGCCTTGAATTTAAAAGGTGATGATGAACTTGTAGATGTTCATGTCACAACAGGTCAGCAAGAATTGTTTATTGCAACGAAAAATGGCTATGGATTATGGTTTGATGAAGAAGAAGTGAGTGTGGTCGGTCCGAGAGCGGCTGGTGTGAAAGGCATCAATTTGAAGGACGGAGACGAGGTGGTCTCTGGACAAATGATTGATCCGAAGAACAATGTGCTTGTTCTCACGACACAAAGAGGTGCTGTGAAGCGGATGAACCTCTCTGAATTTGATAAGACATCAAGGGCAAAACGTGGAGTGATCATGCTAAGAGAATTAAAGAAAAACCCTCACAGAATTGTTGCTGTGATTGCTGCTTCACTACACGATACACTTGAGATTGATACGGAAAAGGGTGCCACGATCCCGCTCGATATTTCCACACTAAGGGCAAATGATCGTTATAGCAATGGATCGTTTATTTTAGATGAGGAAGAGCAGGGAGAAGTAACTCAAGTTCTTTTATCACCTGCTGCATCTGACCAAGATGACAATAAATAAGCAAAATGAAAACCCCCTGCGTAAGGCAGGGGGTTTTTTATGATGAGGTCAATTTAACTCTCGTGATTGCCAAACATGCTTGTGATGGCATGCACTACTTCAATTCCTTGGTAAACGAAAAGAGAAAGTGAAGTGACAGAGAACAGACCTAGAATGAATACTCTTAAGAAAAATAACATCGTGTAAAACCTCCCAATTTTTGTTTGATTTAAATGGTTGGGTTAACACGAGCTACTCGGAAATTCGAAGACTGGTAGAACACTGCAAGTAAATGCTTCTTTTTCCGGTCAAATCGATCAGTATAAGTGATGCGTGCAAATCCAGCTGCCATACTGCCAATGACTAGCAGTGCTGTAAATGCCGCAAATACTGCGTTCACATGTTTTTGTTTCTTTTCATCGCCTGCTGTCTGAACGATTTTCATTTCATGTGATTCTTGATCAGCAACCACCTTTGCATGATGGTATACCTGAACGGAATGAGGCATTGAGAACAAATGAAAACTTGCAAGTGCTATGAATAAGACTGCTAATTTTAACAGCATATTTTTTTTCATTTTTCTCACCCCTTCCTGTTTATTTTCATGATCTTACCACGTTTTCAGTTATTTGAAAAGTCTTATTTTTTTACTTTCCCTCTTTAAAAAAGCGCTAAACATCAAGACATCTATAGGACTGTTTCACTTCATGAAAGGTTTCAATTTTATTTTTTAAATTTAAAAAAAGTACCGAGATCAAAGATCTGGCACTTTTCAAAAAGAATGTATTGATGTCGGTTTTGCAACAGCTTTTGTAAAGATTCCTGCAATACAAATGGCAAACAGAACAAAAATAAACGCATGAAGCAGACCGACTTGATTGGCGAGCAGTCCTAAAACAGGGGGCCCTGATAGAGAGGCTGTATACCCAGATAAAGTGACGATACTGACACGTTTGACAGCATAGCGGCTATCATCACCAGCTGCTGAAATGGTCAGCGGGAAGCCTAAGGACGCGCCAAGTCCCCATAAAAAGATAGATATCATACACACGACGAGTGAAATCTTTAAAATCACCAAGAATAGTCCGGCGGCAGCAGATAAGATCGCGATTCTTAGCAATAGCACCCTGCCAAAGCGATCAATGAAACGTCCGCTCAGTAGTCTTCCACTAATCATCCCGCACAAAAATAATGCATAGATGACCGTACTCATTGAATGAGAAACCTGATAGCCATCAACCATTGCTAGTGGAATCCAATCATTTGCAGAACCTTCTACAAATGCGAGACATAAGGCAATCATCGCTAATGAGATCGTCCGTTTGTTCAGCCATGATGTTTGACAAGCCTCAACTGATTCTGACTGCGTCTCATCCGGATCTTTTCCTGTCCCGTGCGGAATAAACCGTGTACAAATCAGGATACTGAGAAAGAAAAGGAGTGCAATGGTGAGAAGGTGAATGAGGACAGACACACCTAAATAAATAAAGAGAATTCCGGCACCTGCACCAATTAACGTTCCAATACTGAAAGAAGCATGCAAAATCGGCAGGATCGTTCTCTTGATCTGATACTCAATCTCCGTTCCTTCTAAGTTCATGGCTACATTGCACATGCCTGATCCTGAACCAAAAAGAAAAAGGCCAGCAGTGACAATTAGCGTAGAAGAGAGGGCGGCTCCGATTGCAAGGGTTGAGAATCCAATAAACATCAAAAAAGCGCTGACCACAATCGCCACTCGGCCGCCTTTTTTGCGAACGAATACATTGGAAAGAATCAGCCCGACAATGGAACCTACAGATAGGCCGAGTAAAATGAGTCCCATAGTGCCTGTATCTGCTTGCAACAAATCTCTCACTTCTGGTGTTCTTGAAAACCAAGTGGAGATGGAGATCCCAGACATCGTAAAAATAACAATGATCGCTTTATACCACTTTAATTTCATCTAATCCCTCATATCTATGTAGTCATACAGAACAAATCTACTCGATTATAAAGGAGACTTCCTGATTCGTAAATAACATGAGGGAGGATCATCATGAAGAAAATATTCCAACTTCATCATTCTTTGATAGAATAAAGACAAAAGGGGCGATACATATGTCATATCGAATAGGTGTTTTAAAGGGAGACGGGATTGGACCGGAAATTGTTAATTCTAGTATGCGTATTTTAAAGACAGCGCTGTCACAGTTCAATGAACCATTTGTGGAATTTGTAGAGTGTCCTATCGGTGCTGAAGCCATTCATTCTCATCAAGATCCAGTGCCAGCATCTACTATAGCCGCCTTGAAAAAATGCCATGGCTGGATATTAGGACCTCATGATTCAGCTTCATATCCTGATCAATTGAAAGAAAGAAGAAATCCAAGTGGAGAACTGCGTCATACATTTGATTTATTTGCAAATATTCGTCCATCGCAATCGCTGCCAGGTGTGAAAAGCGTTGCCAGTGGCGTCGACCTTGTCATTTTTCGAGAAAATACAGAAGGCTTTTATCCAGACCGGAATATGTATCAGGGGACAGGAGAGTGGATGATTACACCAGATGTCGCCATATCTACAGGTGTGTTTACAAAAAAAGCAATTACCCGTATTGCCCACGCAGCCTTTCAACGTTCAGTGGAGAGGAGGGGGAAAGTCACCATTGTTCATAAAGCGAACGTGATCAAATTAGGATCTGGCTTGTTTTTACGAACATGTCAAGAGGTAGCGAAAGCATATCCACAAGTGGAGGTTGAGGATATTCATATTGATGCGATGGCTGCTCATTTAGTGAGACGTGCAGGTGATTTTGATGTGATTGTGACAGAAAATATGTTTGGCGACATATTATCTGATCTTGCAGGGGAACTAGTCGGCAGTTTAGGAATGGCACCCTCATTAAATTGTAACGAAAATCAAGCGATGGCACAGGCGGCACATGGATCAGCACCTGATATAGCTGGTCAAAATATCGCCAATCCAATGGGCATGATTCTTTCTACAGTGATGCTTTGTAACTGGCTACATGTGAAATATCAAGATGAAAGATTAAAACAGACAGCCAGTCTGATCGAACATACTCTTGGTGAGACCTTAAAAAAGAACTTGAAAACGAAGGATTTAGGAGGAAATGAGACGACGACACAATTCACCGAGGCATTCATTCAAACGATGAATGAAGTTTCAATAAAAGGGAGATGAACATGAAAACAGAAAAAGAAAAGATGATCAAGGGAGAATACTATCACCCAAATGACCACACATTGATGAAAGATCGAGCAAAAGCGCGACAATTGACATTTGCCTATCAGCAAACAAATGAGCCATCACAGAGAATGGCCATTTTAAAGGAGCTTTTAGGCGCTTGCGGAGATGATGTGGTATTTGAAGGCAGAATACAATGTGATTATGGATACAATATCGAGGTTGGCGAGCATTTTTTTGCAAATTTTGATGCTGTGTTATTAGATGTTTGCAAGATTACAATTGGAGATCATTGTTTGTTAGGTCCGAATGTCCATATATATACAGCTGGACATCCGTTAAATCCAGAAGAACGTCAAACAGGTATTGAATTCGGCAAACCAGTCACAATTGGACATCATGTATGGATTGGCGGTGGTGCCATTATCAATCCAGGTGTGACAATCGGAGATCATGCTGTCATTGCATCAGGATCCGTTGTGACAAAAGATGTTCCGTCAAATGTGATTGTTGGCGGGAATCCTGCAAAAATCTTAAAACATTTAGAGGAATGAAAATCTGACGAATCAACCGTTGGATTTTCATTTTTTATTTTATCTCAATAAGATAAGTATACTTAATAATGAGACAAAGAAAATTCAATTGTTTCTTAACTTCCTAGAATATATATTATGTAAACTAGATATTAATTAATGCAAAAAGAGAATCTTTGACTTGATCCTCTTTATTATTAGATTTTATATTCAATCGACTCAAACGCAGCACTACTTTCCAGTCTCAGCAAACTGTTTCAATCGATCTCCAATTTCATCTCTTACCCTTTGGAAAAATGACCACTTCTCTTCTTCTGTTCCTTCTGCTTTTGCTGGATCATCAAAGTCCCAATGGACACGTTTGACATGAGGTGGAGTCATCGGGCATTTATCAGCTGCGTCCCCGCATAGTGTGACGACTAAGTCAGCGTGATGCAATATTTTCTGATCAATCAGGTCAGACGTTTGATTAGAAATATCAATCCCTATTTCTTTCATTGCTTTTACAGCATTCGGATTTAATCCATGAGCTTCGATACCAGCACTATAGACCTTCCACTCATCTCCAAGATGTTTTTTAGCCCAACCTTCAGCCATTTGACTGCGGCAAGAATTACCGGTACATAAAAAGTATATTGTTTTCTTTGACATGTTGATCGTCTCCTTTAATGTATAATCATTAGCCAGAAATACAATGCTAAAAGTGTGATGAATAGCGTTGGTACAGTTAAAATGACCCCTATTTTGAAATATGTCCCCCAGGAAATCTTCACACCTTTTTGAGAAAGGACGTGGAGCCATAGTAGTGTTGCTAAGGAGCCAATGGGCGTAATTTTTGGTCCTAAATCAGAACCAATGACATTTGCGTATATTAACGCTTCTCTCATCATTCCTTGTGTATCGGTGCCGGAAATGGCTAATGCATCGATCATGACCGTCGGCATATTATTCATGACAGATGAAAGAATCGCTGCGATAAATCCCATACCAAGAGTCCCTGCCAATAAACCTTGATCTGCTACAGCTTGAATCACGCTAGAAAGAGCATCAGTAAGCCCTGCATTTCGCATGCCATAGACAACAACGTACATACCTATGGAAAAGAATACGATCGCCCAGGGAGCTTCTTTTAGAACGCTTTTTGTTTGAACAGCAGGGCTTTTTTGTGCAATGACCAAGAATAAAATGGCAATCACTCCAGCTATGACCGATACAGGTATAGATAAAAATTCGCTTGCAAAATAACCAATCAACAAAAAAGCTAATATATACCAAGATAATCTAAACATCTTTGGATCTTTTATTGCTTCCCTAGGTTGCTTTAACTCAGTCATATCATAGCGTTTTGGTATACTCTTTCTAAAGAAAAGGTACAGCACAGTGATACTCGCTAGCAATGAAAAAAGGTTTGGAACAACCATTCTGGATGCATATTCAATAAACGTAATGTTGAAATAGTCGGCTGTTACAATGTTCACCAAATTACTTACGACAAGTGGAAGCGACGTTGTATCTGCAATAAACCCACTCGCGATAATAAAAGGGAATACAATTTTTTCATTGAAGTGTAATGCTCTGACCATGGCTAAAACAATGGGTGTCAAAATAAGTGCTGCACCATCGTTTGCAAATAAAGCAGCGACGATTGCCCCAAGGATGGTCACATACACAAACATACGTAGCCCACTGCCTTTTGCAGCCTTTGCCATATGCAATGCTGCCCATTCAAAAAAGCCGATTCGATCAAGTATAAGTGAAATGACGATAATGGCGACAAAAGCTAAAGTCGCATTCCAAACGATGCCTGTCACGGTGATCACATCGTCAACATTCACAACACCTACGATTAAAGCTAAAATAGCTCCTCCACAAGCGGACCACCCTATGGATAAATTTTTTGGCTGCCAAATAACCAATACCAAAGTGAACAAAAATATGATTAATGATAAAACGGCAAAACTCAAACCCATCCCTCCTTACGAACAAGACATGTTTGTTGCTTTATGTTGTATACTTTTTATAAGGTCGTCTTCTTTATCAATTTGATTTAAGATGATCCGAATCGTCTCAAATTCTGGACACAGTGTATTGATTGAATAATAACGCCACTGCCCTTTTCTGTTCTCCTGAACAAATCCAGCTTTTTTTAATTTTCGTAAATGCTGACTAATCGCTGGTTGACTCATTTCGAACATATCTACCAGTTCACACACACAATATTCCTTCTCCAAAAACAATTTCATCATGATCAGTCTTGTTTGATCACTGAGTGTTTTTAAACAATTCGACATATGTGTCACACCAATTGAAACATCTGTAGTCACAATGATTCCCCCTCTTTTCAACTCCTTCAATAGTATATAACTGAAAACTTATATAATCAATTGATTATATGAATTCAAACAAAGATTCATTCGTGTGAAAATGATTGATTTAAATACCCACTTCTCTTCTTTAAATGAAACCACATAGTTATTTAAATAGCCCAGTCCTCCTAATTGGCAAAAAGGTGTTGATAAAAACAAAAGACAGAGGTCTTGTGCCTTTTATCATTCGAGTGAAATTAAATAATCAAGAAGAAAAAACTTACGAGCAAAGGCGGTTATACATGCCACTGGTACGTGGAAAAACCCTAACCCAATAAATGCTGAAGGGATTATGACAGAAAATGAACAATCGAATGGTATTCCTGATATTTTAAATCGCGATCTGACTCGGTATCAGAATTGCAGTAGTTGGCATTGGGCATTCTGCTGTTAACACTTTGCTCGAGCTGCCAAAGCTAAAGAGAGACATCAAAAAGCACAGAAATGATATGGATTTTAAGAAAGCAGGATATTAGTGAGGTATTAAGAGGAGAAAACAATGATCAATTGCCTGCAAGAGGTCAACTAGATGGAAAGGACCCTTCTTGGTGTCCTTTGATCAGAAGGAGAAAGAGGGTCCATTAATAAAGATACAGTTATTGTTTCAACTAATTAAAGGACCCTTGTTCTTGACTTGGTACAAATTAGATAGTTCATAAAGGTTTTTGGGGTAATTCCATTATTTGAATCTCCATTCCCCATGAAGTTGTGATATAGAAAAATCCAAGAGGGCTCAGCTCTCTAACTTTAACATCAGACTGTTCTGCAAAATATTTTAAAGCCTCTTCTATATTGGTGACTGTAATAGCTAGATGGGCTACACCGATATCACTGGGTTTTAGGTGAACATTCTGTTGATCTGGCGTCGACCATTGAACCAGTTCAATCTTTCTACCGCCATATTGCAAAAATGCCGCCCCTTCTACAACTGAATGTTCGTGAACCCCAAAGTATCTTTTTAAACTATCGTCTTCAAACTGCATCCGTCCTGGCCGGAACAAGACTTCAAAACCCAAAATATGAGTGAAGAATTCAACTGCTACTTCGATATCGGGTACTACAAATCCTGAATGCTCGATTGTGCCTTGGAAAATTGTATTTTTCATATCGCTAAACCCCTTTGATTTTTGGAAGTAAATGTTTCATTATAAAGTGGTATTTAAAGTAGCTATATCAATCTTTTGTGATTTCTATATCTTTTTTGAATATCCATTAAAATTTACATGTTCCATCTGAACAATATTCATCGAGCGACGACTCTAATTTATGCTCTTCAACCTTACGATTCCCGTACTCTTCTTTCCATACCTGTTGTAATGTTTCTAAAAACACTTCGCTAGGTTGTGCTCCTGAGATGACATATTTATCATTCACAACGTAAAAGGGCACGCCCTGAATCCCAATTTTAGATCCCTCGGCTCTATCAGCTGCGATATTCTCGCTATATTGATCATTTGATAAAACATCCAAAGCTTCGTTGCCATCAAGACCTATTTCACTTGAAAGTTGAGCAAGTGTTGCGTGATCACCGATATCTAGTGAATCTGTGAAATGAGCTTTCAAAATACGTTCCATAAACTCCCGAATCTTCCCTTTCTCTTTTGCATAATAAGAAAGACGAAGTGCATCATATGAATTCGTAGGAATCATTGTATCAAATTGATAATCTAACCCAACCTCTTTTGCTTTCTGTTTCAATTGATTGTTCAGTACTTTTGCTTTTTCATATGGGACACCATGCTTAGAGGATAATACTTGATGGATATCCATTCCTGTATTTTTTTTCGCATATGGATCTAATTGAAAATGTCGAAATAAGACTTCGACCTCTTCTTTATGTTCAAACTGTTCTAACCCTATTTCAAATTGACGTTTGCCAATAAAACAAAACGGGCAAACAAAATCAGACCAAATTTCTACTTTCATCCTATGTTCCCCCTTTATGATTTTAATGAATGTATTTTGTCTATTCTTCTTTATTACGCTTTTGAACGTGCGAGGTGGGATGATGTTAATTAAAATCTTTTTAACTAATCCCACCAATGCTCTTTTTTAAAACGTTCGTGCTACCGTTTTTGCTTTTTCAATTGTTGAAGTAACAATTTCTTCTTCTTTAGTTGGATCATAGTCAATACCTTCAACAAAAATCGTTGGTTCCACTTCAATTCCAACAAACTTCAGCGCACCTCTTACGTAACAATCGGAATGTTCCATTCCAATTGCCTGCGAATAAAATCCTCCCATACCATGAATATGGATTGCTTTTTTCCCTTTCATCAATCCTTCTGGACCTTCTGATGTATATTTAAACGTTTTTCCAGCACTCATGATTGTATCAAAATAGGCTTTTAATAAAGGTTGGATTCCTAAATTCCACATTGAAGACTGAATGATATATTTATCTGCTTCCATAAATTGCTTTGTGAATGCATTCACTGCTTCTATTTTTTGTGATTCAACATCTGTTAGCACTTCCCCACTTCTTAACTTCTTTTGTCCAGTTAAAAAATCAGCATCGATTAATGGCACATTTGCATAATAGACATCTACTTCTATTATTTCATCCGTTGGATTTACTTTCTTATATTCAGTGATAAATGCTCTAGCAACTTGCGTACTTCTTGATTGTTCCTCACTTTGAGGTGTTCCTTTAACAAATAATACTTTTGACATGATCATGTCCCCTTTATGATTTTGATTTTGAATACTTATAAAAAGAATGCACACGCAATATTTTGGTATGACCCTAAATGATTCCTATAATTTCTGCTGAATCAACAACCTCATACAAAAAGCTGATTTAATGATTATAGACAATGGGCATTTTTCCGATTAATTGGTGTTGCCTAGCAGCGTCATACATGAGTTTAGCGACATTTTCCCTAGATACGGACATTTTAGCTGGCTGATCGCCGAATGAATAACCGTAAGATTGCCCGTTGTATTTGATATTAGGATTAATGATTCGAACGACTGTCCAATCCAGGTTCGATTCTTTAATCAGTTCTCCTATCTTCTTCATTTCGGCATAACCATTTGGCATGAGAAGTTTAGGCAATATTCTTGGCAATATCGTCGATAAGCTTTTCTTATCGTCTTCAGATTGCAAGGCTGGCGTCGCGAGTGTAATCAACCTTTTTTTGGTGAACTTCTTCATCGCTTTGACAATTCGGTTATGTCCATCGGCGATCGGTGTACCTTTTTGTTTTCGAGACAAATCAATGCCGGGACCTAAGGTGCTTATCACGACATCAGCTTCTGAAACTGCCGTTTCAATAGCTGAAGTGTTCGTTAGTTCACCCGTTACAATGCGTAAATTCGAATGCTTTTGCTTGATTTTCTCAGGGTTTCTAACATATACCGTAACGATATCTCCGTTTTCTAATGCAAACTGTGTTAAAAGTTGACCGATTGCACCAGTTGCACCAAAAATAGTGATGTTCATGGTCGTCTATCTCCTTTTGTTATTCAGAATGATCACAATGATTTCCTTGATCAAAAATCTTTCGTAATAACATGTGTTATTTAAGCAACGCGCGTTGTATAATTGATGATAAGATGAAAAAGAATAATAAACAATAACCAAAATAGCCAATATGTAGTTTACGCAACACTTCTAATGTATTGTCGTTTTTAGACAAGATGATGAACCCTAAAAGGAGAAGAAAAAATAATTATGCCAAAAAAAGATCCGAGAATACTTCGTACAAGACAATTGATTGTAGACTCTTTTCTTTCGTTAGCTAGTGAAAAAGATTTCAACCATATAACGGTACGTGATATCACAGAAAAGGCTACTATTAACCGGGCTACATTTTATGCGCACTTTGACGATAAATTTGATTTATTACATTCTACAATCACCAATACATTTACAGACAAATTGAAAAAAAGACTCAATGATCACGATGGATTCAATGAAAAAGTCATTGCAAATATTTTTCTAGCCATGTGTGATCACCATAAAGAGATAAGCGACCTATGTCCCAAAGGTTATCATTCTTTAGGAACTATTATCGAAAGTAAAATTAAAGAGGAGTTACAGAAACTAATAGCTGATCTTATGCTAAAAGGAACTAAAAACATCATCGAATTAGAGGATAAACAAATGGTAGCAACCCTATCTACTATGCTAAGTTGGGGGATATACGGAGCTGCATACACATGGAATAAGGATGGAAGACTTATTTCATCAGAAGAGCTAGTGACTAAGACCCTGCCTATCTTTAGAAATGGTATGAGTCAGTATTTTCTTTAATGAAATGATGTTAACAATCTGCTTGAGCCGGCAGTGCTAAAAGAAATATTAAAAAAACACAGAAATGGTATGGATTTAAATAGTGGGGTATTTGGAGGAGAAAGCAATGATCAATTGTCTGCAAGAGGTCAATTAGGCAGGCTCGATTTGTTGTTGCTTAAATGACTGGTGATAAAGAGTCTACTGAAACGTGTAGCACTAAAGTTATAAAGCTTTACTTTAAATAGTGGGATTCTTATACGACTATTGTTTATCAGATCATACAATGGATCTACATTTACCTTCTTGTACAAGTCTATCCTTTTGTTTGTCTAAATCTCACCTCTTTCAAATTTCAAAACTTCTACGACCTTCTCAAGAAATTAAATCGGTCGTAGAAGATGGGCCTTATTTGTTGTACTGTAAATCAAATAATCTGGGATATTTCTTTTAAAAATTGCTTTCTCTTTTCATCTGTTGTTAAGTTCACTCTAGAAAAATGAATCCATTTCGTGGATTCATTTTTCAATCCCAAATCAGCTAGCGTTCTGTTAATAAAAACGCTTTGAATAGCATTTCCAGCTTCAGATTCAATATAATCCTTATCTGTTGTAGATGTTGAGATCACGGTTGTTTTTTTTATATTTGTCAATAAACCTTTCAAAGTACCAGTGTTTTGATCTTCAATGAATGCGAAACCGCTTAACATCACTTTATCAATAAATCCTTTTAACATAGCAGGTAGATCCCACCACCAGACTGGGAAAATAAATACCAATTCTGTTGACTGTTTTAATTTTTCTTGATAATCCTTCACTAATGAATAAGGCGTTTCTCCTTTATGAAAATGCTTTAATTCTTCAGCTGTAAACACAGGATTAAATCCATCTTTATATAAATCGATTACTTGAAACGGTTCTCTCTTTGTTTCTAATTTTTCTGTTATGGAAGTCAAAATGGCATGATTATAGCTTCCATCCCAAGGATGTGCATAGACAATCGTTTTCATTATTCATTCACCCTTTTTCTGAGTTTTGCATCATTTTTTGATGTACATTGATTTTATTGTATGCTATAACATACTACAAGTACGGTAATCAAAGTGCGATACTAACCCAAAGGAGAGTATAAAATGAATGAGGAGTCCTTCCAGACGAAAGCTGAGCTAAAAGATACTGGTTTTGGGTATACTTTGTCATTAATTGGTGGGAAATATAAAATGCCAGTTCTGTATGCTTTATATTCAAACGATGGTCCTGTTCGCTATAATCAGCTGAAATGTAAGCTCGGAACGATTTCTTTTAAAACATTAACCAATACACTAAAAGAGCTTGAAGCGGATCACTTAATTCATCGTAAAGAATATCCCCAAGTGCCTCCAAAAGTAGAATATAGTTTATCTGAAAAGGGTTTATCACTGATGCCTGTATTAGATGAGATATGTTATTGGGGAGAGGAACAAATGAAAAATAATTAGGTAGAGTGGAAAGAAAGCTACTACGGTTTAAACATGCTTTCTAAAGTAGCTTTCTTCTCATCTTATATCAATCCGATTGGCTCATTTTGTTGATGCGCTAACTCCATTCCTTCTGCCAGATAGAGAGCGTTCTTCCCGATACATGCTGCTAACTTGCATCTAAAATCATGGAAGTCGGTGTAAGACCAATGTGCTTCGAAATGAGTAAAATCCATTCCCACGAATCATTCCTCCGTTTTCAAATTGTGATGGTCAATGTATTCAACATTCGCAAATATTACTCCTGATTGATCCTATAATAGGACAACGAGGCACGCAACGGAGTCCTAAGGTTATTTTGATTTAATCCCTGCCCCACAAAGAGGGATGATAATGGTTTCTTCTGATTCCTTTTGATATTTCATGTAGCCAGCAAAATTGATGGCAGATGTCACTTCGACATAAAATCCTTTCTGACTCAGTTTAGAGCGTGCATGTATAATTTCTTCTTCTTCAATATCAATAAACGTACCATTCGTCTTGTATACAGCTTCTAAAATTTGTTTAGAACGCGCTGGGGCAGCAATAGCGATCCCTTCTGCTACAGTCCCTTTATTTGTGACAGGTGATGCTGATTCCTCCGCATGTTGAAAAGCTTTCACAAGTGGTGCGCAGTTCTTTGCTTGTATGGCAATAATTTTCGGTATTTTATGAATGAGACCATTTTCGAATAACTCTCTAAAGCCATAATACGCACCGAGCAGCAGAGTGCCGTTTCCAACCGGAATGATTAAAGCATCCGGTGCTCCTTTTAGTTGCTCATAGATTTCATAGGCGTATGTTTTTGTACCTTCGAAAAAATAAGGGTTATAGACATGGCTTGCATAAAAAACGTTTTCTTCGTCTACTGCCTTTTGGGCCGCAGCTGCAATGTCCTCTCGTGTACCATGAATTTCTTTAATCGTTGCCCCGTGGGCTTTTATTTGAGCGACTTTTTTAGGTGATGTTTGATCACTTAGATAGATGTCACAGGCAATACCACAACGCGCCGCATACGCAGCAATTGCCGTTCCTGCATTCCCGCTGCTATCAGCAATGACTTTTGTTACCCCTAATTCCTTAGCTTTTGTCATTAACACAGCTGCTCCACGGTCTTTAAATGATAGTGTAGGCATCATATAATCAACTTTTACATATGTGTTTGGCTCATTAGGATCTAGAACGATTAAAGGAGATTGGCCCTCGCCCATTGTCACAGTTTCCCACGTCTTAGAATCTTTTTGAAATGGCATGGTTTCAACATAACGCCATAATGAATTTGGATAGTGATCCCAAGCTGTGACGTCTATTTTCGGGGTATCTTTCACTAGATTGAATACTCCACCACAATCACATTTCCATAGAGTTGGTGTCATCTCATATTTTTCCCCGCAATGGTTACAAATTAATTGATTCATTCATCATCTACCCCTTTGAATATTTTTTTATATAAAATATAATTTTTTATATAGGGTGGTCAAAAAAATATTCTAAATATATGCAATGGCATCCATTTCAATTTTGAAACCAAAATGTAATTCATTCGTTGGTACAATCGTACGTGCTGGTTTATGTTCACCGAAAAATTCAGTATAAACCGCATCTACTTTGTCCCATAATTCAATATCTGAAATGTATAATGTCATGCGCAAAATCTTTTCTTTTTGACTTCCAGCAGCCTCTACAATCATCTCTACATTCTTAAGCGCTTGTAATGTCTCTTTTTCAATGGGGCCGAACTCTTTTTCTGTCGTTTCAGGATTGATAGCAAATTGTCCCGACACATAGACCGTGTTTTGATGAATGGTTGCGAATGCATAGTGTCCGTTTGATTTTAGATTTCCTACCTCGAGTATGCTTTCCATTTTGACACTCCTTACCTCGATTTATTTTTGATTTCATCCAAATAGCTATAGACCGTTACTTTGGAAATGCCTAACATAGATGCGACCTTCTCAACAGATCCTTTCATTAAAAAAATGCCCTTTTCATCCATGAATTTGATTAGTTCAATTTTTTCATGACGTTTCATAACTGGATGAACACTGTTTTGAATGATTTGTTGGATCAATTGATCTACTATTTCTTCCACATTTTCAAGATCATCATTTGATGTTGTTTCTTTTTCTTGAGCTTCCACTTGTGTAGAAAGAAATGTGTCCATAAATTGCTGCATTTGATTTAGTGCTTCAACATCAAAATTGATACAGAAAGCACCGATTACTTTTTGCTTTGAATCACGTATTAATGAAGTCGAAGAACGAATCGTACGCTTATCTTCTGTTACAAATGTATAACCAGCCAAATAATCTTCTTTAAAATCTTCTGATTGTAATACAGTCTTGACTAGATGATCAAATGATTGGCCTATTTCTCTTCCTGTCACATGGTTATTTACTGTAAACATGACAGATGCTTGAGGATTCGTTAAATCATGAATCACCACTTCACAATTTGTTCCAAACATTTTTGCAGTAGATTTTGCTAAAGGAATATAACTCTCTAATAACTTTTTAATATGTTCCACGCCTAAGCACCTCATTTTTTTATTCCACTAGATTATATAATTTTTTATATATAAAAACAATATATAGATTTATTTATATATCATAATGCTCACAAGATCACAAATATGAAAATCACCATATAAAAAAAGCAGCCATTGACTGCTTTTTGCTTGTGCTCCTTTCTAATTGTCTTCCTGCTGGATGCCATACAAAATGACGTCAATTCCCCATCGGAACCGTTTCATTGATACGGTATCACCTGCAAACATTTCTTCTTTTACATGATGAATGAAAGGAAACTGCGTTTTGTCTGCTTGAAGAAATGCTTTTTTTGTGTCTGTAATTTGTGAAGAGCCTTGTTTCTTCCAAGAGACCTTTTCGTATGCTACAGAAGATACGTATAACAGCAATAGGTCTACTCCCCATGCTGCGGATGTAGATTTGATCCCGCCTTCATGCAATGCAGCGAGAAGATGTTCGGTCAACTGAAGAAAGTTCGTTCCTTGTGGAATGGTGGAAAGAGAAATTTCAGCGAGACCAGGTTTTTCGAACAGCAGGAGGAAATAAGTATGCAATATGTCGAATAACTGTTCTTTCCATGTGCTATCCTTTGAATCTGGATAAACCATTTGTCCGAGACCATAATCCAATACGTAAGCACTGAGTTCTTGAACATTGTTCACGTAGACATACAAGGATGCAGGTCCCGTATCGAGTGCTTTAGCCACCTTACGCATACTCATGCCCTCTATCCCATGCTCCTTAAGAAGCTCATAGGCCGTTTTCACAATAAGCTCACGGCTTAAGGGTTGTTTAGCCGGCCGAGACCGGCGACTGATCATACGACGATTTGAATTGTTCATACTCTCTTTATAACATGTCAAAGTAAAATAGTAAATTGAGCATCAATTATCATCCTTTTGAAAAGAATTCATCATATTTGCAAGCTTGACCGCAGCGTCATTTGAAAAACACAGTTTTAAACTATTCTCCGATTCATGCGCTTTTTCCGATGAATATTCATACATCATGTCTTCGTATTCTTCAATCGCCTTTTCAATATGATGAGGATGTCGGACAATAGCAAGTGCTAGCTCCCTTGCATCAAACATCGCCATGTTCACACCCTCGCCTGCGAATGGCGACATGACGTGAGCTGCATCACCGATAAGCGTTACTCCTTTATGACGATTCCATTTGAAACCGACAGGAAGCGTATAAATCCGTCTTGGAATGATGGCATCTTCTGCATAACGAATATAATTTTTCAGCTGATCATCCCAATCACTAAATAACGCTAATAATTGTTCTTTTGCTTCTTTCGCTTGATGAAACGGTATACCACAAGTCTCGATCCAGTTGCGTTCTACCATAAGGCTTGCATACACTTTGATTCGGCCATCTCCGTTTAACTGCCCAATCAGTCCTTTGTGGTCTGCCAAAGCAAACATCTTACCTCGTTTATTAAATTCAGCTAAATCAGGGTGTTTCTCCTCTACGCTTAAGACATTCAGTTCTAGCATCGTGAGCCCAGAGTATTCAATCTCAATATCTGTTAACAGAGGACGCACACGAGAAAAAGCACCATCAGCCCCAATCAAAAGGTCAACTGTTTCGACAACTCCGTTTTCAAAATGAAGCTCTGTCATACCACTTTCTAATGAAACGCATCTTTCTAGTTTATACCCATATTTGATGGTTTCAGCATCAATTTGTTCTAACAGTAGTTCACATAACACACCACGATCAATTTCCGGGCGAGTACCTGTTTGATCTGATTCCGTTTCTTCATCTAAATAAATTCTTCCTGATTTATCAAGTAATCGGAAATCTTCCCCTTCATAGCGGGCGTTCTTTTGAAATTTCTCATAAACTTCTGCTTCTTTTAAGGCTTTTTGACCTGTTTCTTCGTGAATATCCAGTGAGCCGCCTCGTTCAAGGCTCTTGTCATGCATCTCCCGTTCATAAATGGTTGTTTGTATACCGTAATTTTGCAAAATTAAGGCGAGTGTTAGTCCCCCAGGTCCTCCTCCAATGATAGCGATTTGCTTTTGATTCTTAGATAATGACGTCATCTTCTGCATCTCCTCATCCCTTTGTGGAAATCGTTTTAAATTCCATTTCATTTATATTATAACGAACATCGTTCGTAAAGAACAGTGTTCGTTTAAAATCGTTTGTTGTACGATTTTGTTTTCATGAAAAGAAACCCATCGCCCACCCTCATATGATACACTCCATCTAGGAAGGTTAAAGGTTGTCGAATCATAACAATGATACTTAGATCAGTAGGTCTCCAGTGTTCTCACTCTAAGTGTAAGAGGTGTTTCTATGAATAAATTGTTTGCCATGTTGATATTAGGATTAGGCTTTAGTGGTGCCGCACTTATTCTTTCTATCCCTTTGTTATTCAAAGTCAAACCAGAGCAAACTGAGCTGGTGTTTGCTGCTGGATCAGCGGGCGCTTTCGCAGTATTTGCGGCCTCATGCCTAGTGCTTCGAAAGCAATTCAATCGCTAAAAAACCTAAACAAATATCCACCATTATAACAATGGAGATGTGTTTAGGTTTTTGTGATTTACCAGGGAATCTATTTATCCAAAACAAAGAGACTGCTGAAATATATCACGATATGCACTCTAAACGAATCACTAGCTTTGGCATAATAGACATCAATGCGAAAATCTTTGATTCCTCGTATCACAAAAGGTCCATTAAACGCATATTGTTTTGTGATATAATCTTGAGTCAAAGACAAGCGCTAAGAGAAAATGAACTTGCTGAATGGACATCATGACTGTGAAAATTTCTAAAGAAATGATAGGGTGATAGCGATGAGAAGACTTGAGTCTGGTACATCAGTTTCGAGTATATTTGAGCGGAATGAGTTCTTCGATTTTCACCTTGACCAGCTCCCCATCCATATCAAGGATGACAAAACATGTTGGTCCAAAGTCTGAAATGAGCTCTCGGCAGATGCCGCAAGGGCTGACTACCCTAATTCTTCTATCTTTTTCATCTGAATAAGGGTGTCTCACTGCAACAATAGATCAAACGTTTTCATTTCGTTCCCCTTTCGCCTCACTGCTCGTATGTATTATGACAAACATGAGGTGATGAACTGAACTTCACTCTCCTTTACTAACCAGCTAAAAGACCGTTTAATCTGTAGTGAATTGCCATTTTGAATGTATTTCATATTCAATTGAAAAAGGCTGCTTTCAAGTAAGCAACCTTTTCCCTTATTTACATCAGAACATTTACCCTTTCTAGGTGTGAACTGAATCCCTATCGATTGATCACTTGAATGATTTTCTTCAGAGCATCTGCCGCTTCTGGAATTGGCATGACAACAAACACATGCAGCATTTCAGGATAAACAAAGGTTTTGATGTCTATTCCTTGTGCTGTTAATTTTTCATCAAGCTTGATGGCATCTGGATATAACATATCATGTGTTCCAATGAAATGAGTGATCTTCGCTAGTCCTTTGAAGTCGCCGTATATGGGACTGATCAATGGATCTGTGAGACTTTGATCAGCTGCCCACAATTTTGTGATGACTTCCATTCCTTCATGACCTAGAATCGGGTCCTTTTTTGCATATTCAAAAATGAGAGGGTTGCTCATACTCATATCAACACACGCAGATAGTAACACGATATCCTTTGGCTGCGGCAGATCTTCCTTCTTTAAAAGATGCGCAAGACCAAGTGAGATGTTTCCGCCAGCTGAATCTCCCATGATCGTCAATTGATTGGCACTTCCGGCAGTTTTCAGAAGGTCTTTATATAGGTTAAGCATTTTCGGATATGTATCCTGGTTGCTATAATGAGGTACTTTTGGGTAAATAGGAGCGACTACTTTCGCACCTAGTGATTGCGCCATTTTATCCATGAACCACCAATGGACATTCAAAGGCTGATTTGTCCACGCGCCACCATGTAGATAGAGAATGACTTTTTGATTTTGTGATGATTGTTCATTCAATGTGAAAACTTGCATGCCTTCGAAAGTCTGCTCTTGTACCTCACTGATTAACTTCACACCCTCCCCAATGGCATAAGGCTGTGTATTTTCATTTCCTTTTTGCTCAAGAAATTTTTTTGTCTGTTCGATACTGGAAAAACTCTCTTTATTACTTTGCGAAGCGAATAATGTTTCAAATTGAATACTTTCTTTAGAACGTTCACCATGATACATTTCTACACTCATTTTTTTCTCTCCTTCACCCAATAGGTTTATTGATCATCCTGCTTCGGAACACGAAATGATTCCAGGTAGACTTGTACTTTTTTCTCAGGGGTTTTTAATAAGTTAGATAAAAGGTCTTGAATGAGACGAAGGCTTTTAATTTTCTTTTCAATTTCTTCATGTTTAAGATGGACAATTTGTCTTAGGGTATCAAGGTCTATGTCTTGACTTAGCATGTCCATAATTTCAGCTATTTCTTTTAATGAATAACCGAGCGTTTTCGCATCTTTGATCAATTGAATTTTCACAACATAGTCGTCTGTATAGAATCTGTAACCGTTTGAACGTCGTCTTGGAGCAGGTAATATGTTGTGCTCTTCATAGTAACGAATTGCGGCAGGACTTACTCCTGTTTTTTTGGCAAGTTCTCCTCTAGTCATCAACTCCATCGTTACTCCTTTTTTATTATTTTGTTTTACTATATGTACATTATAAAGGTTGAACTATACTTCAAGGTCAAGGTGAAACATTTTTCGGCCAACTTTTGTTATCAAATGATTGTAGCAAAGAGATCTCTAGCGCTTGCTATGACATAATTGAGGTTACTTTTCGGTAAACAAAAAAACACCATCGTACCCGGCCAATTAAGGCGGATGCAATGGTGTCATCATCATTCTATCTGGATTATGATAAATCTTCCCCATTTGTTGCAATCACTTTTTTGTACCAGTAGAAGGAATCTTTTTTGTAACGATTTAATGTCCCATTCCCTCTGTCGTCTTGATCTACATAGATCAAACCATAGCGTTTACTCATTTGAGATGTTCCGCAGCTAATTAAGTCAATACAACCCCATGGTGTATACCCCATTAAGTCGACACCTTCTTTGACTGCTTCTTTCATCTGTTCAATATGTTGTTTTAAATAATCAATTCGATAATCGTCGTGAATTTCTCTGTCTGGTGTCAATGTATCTCTTGCGCCAAGTCCGTTTTCACAAACAAATAAAGGTTTTTGGTATCTGTCATACAGTTTAATTAATGAAATGCGCAGACCCATTGGATCAATTGGCCAATCCCATTGTGATAACTCCAAATGCTCATTTTTGATCGGACTATCAAATGTACCCGCTAGCTCGGCTGCATCTTCTCGGGCTTCTGCTACGTGGGACATATAGTAGCTGATCGCCACAAAATCAACGATGCCCTCTTTCAAAATTTGCTCATCCTGCTCTTCGATATCAAGTTTGATGTCGTTGTCAGCAAAATATTTCACCATGTATGTTGGATATTCACCTCTAGCTTGAACATCCGGATAGAACATATTCAATTGGTTCGATTTTACCGCTTGCAGCTGGTCCTCTGGTTTCGTTGTTTTTGCATAGGCTTCAATTTGGTTTATCATACAGCCAATTTGGACATTTGGAATGATTTCTTTTGCAGCCTTCACAGTGAGAGCGCTGGCGATAAATTGATGATGTGATGCTTGATACGCAGCCTGTAATTTATGGTCTACTAGGTCCTCTAAAATTCCAGCACCGGTGTAAAGGCTGTTGAGGTTCATATTCATTTCATTGAATGTAATCCAATACTTCACTTTATTTTTATATCTTTCTAAAATGGCACGGGCATATTTTTCAAACAACGGGACAAGTTCTCTACTCATCCAGCCATTATATTTCTCTGTTAAAGTAATCGGCATTTCATAGTGAGACATCGTGACTAACGGTTCAATTCCATATTTCGCACACTCATCAAATACGTTATCGTAAAAAGCCAATCCTTCTTCGTTCGGCTTGTCTTCTAAACCAGTTGGAAAGATTCTTGCCCATGAAATAGACAAGCGAAACACTTTAAAGCCCATCTCTGCAAATAGTGCAATATCCTCTTCATATCGATGGTAAAAATCGATTCCGCGTCTTTTCGGGAAATCAAATTCATCGGGTTGTTCCTTGTATCTTGTTAATTCAGCTGAACTCACATCGAAAGTAAAGTTGTTCACTTTTCCTTTTTCATAAGGATCTTTATATGCAGCAAAGTCTGATGTCGACAGGCCCTTGCCACCTTCTAAGTATGCGCCCTCTATTTGATTGGCAGCAGTTGCGCCACCCCATAAAAAATCATCTGAAAATCCTTTTTTTAATTCTTTCATTTCAATCATCCCTTCTCTTTATATTAGTGAATAAGCATTAAGAGCTTATTTTGACCTGCGGTGACATGAGCGTCACCTGTATGAATCACATCAAGGTATTGCGTTGAATTTGTGACGATAATAGGTGTCACTACATCTAAATGGTTTGATTGAATGCCTTCTATATCAAACGATAATAAATGATCCCCCGTCTTTATCTTATCGCCCTCTTTTACCAGTACATCAAAGAATTGGCCGTTTAGGCTGACCGTATCAATCCCCACGTGGATCAATAATTCAATCCCATCATCTGAAACGAGTCCGATGGCATGTTTAGTAGGTGTAACAGTCACTACTTTTCCTGAGAACGGTGCTTGTACCACCCCCTTATCAGGCAAAATTGCGACTCCCTTCCCCATCATTTCACTTGAGAACACGGAATCATTCACTTCAGATAAAGGAATGACCTTTCCACTCATAGGTGCTTGAACTTCATAAGGGTTTGTTTGCTTAGACATTTGTTGATTCTCTGTACTCTCAGTGTGATTTGGCTTTTCTGCAGCTTGCTCATTAAAAGCCGTGACAGACTCCTGAAATCCAAGGAGAATGGTGATGAGAAGTGACACGATGAAGCTAAGGGCGATTCCAATCAGAGCCAGCTGAAAATTATTTGTCCCTTTCATAATGTAAGTTGGCAGTGAAGTAATGCCTGGGATCGAAAAGGCTGTCGTTTTAACTGAAAATAAACCGTAAAAACATCCACCGACTGCGCCGCCAATTAATGAAGCATAAAAAGGTTTTTTTAGTCTAAGTGTGACTCCATAAATGGCTGGTTCTGTGATCCCGAAGAAACTAGGAAGCAATGTTGAAAGTGCTAAAGACCTTGTTTCTACCCGCTTGGTGCGGATGATGACACCTAACACAGCGCCTGCTTGTGCCATATTCGCAATGAAATTCATCGGAAGCAGCATGATATCGTAACCCACTTTTTCAAAGCTGGCTAACGTGCTTGGGAAGAATGCGTAATGCATTCCAGTTAACACAATGAGTGGCATAAGGCCCCCCATTAATAAACCGGCAATCGGACCAGCGAAATTGAACAAAGAAGTGAAAAAGATTTCTAAATATTGCCCAGAAACGTTCCCAATAGGAGCGATAAAAGCCAGTGTAAGAGGAGCCGTGATCATCAGGCTCAGTACCGGTGTAAATACGATACTTAAAGATTTTGGGATCGCTTTTGTTATCCACTTATCGACAAAACTTAGTAATAGCACACCTAAAATAATTGGTAATACAGAAGATGTGTAATTATTTAGTGGAATACTTAACCCTAATAAATTTAACGGATCTGCTCCTTTTGCTGCACCTTCGATTATCGTTGGATATAGTAAAATCCCTGCTAATGCGAGCGCAAGAGATTCTCGCGTTTTAAATTTCTTCGCTGCCGAATAAGCAATGAGGAAAGGTAAAAAGTAAAAGACAGCATTTGAAAAAATTTGAAGTACTTGATAGGTAGAACTTGTCTCCGTCAGCCAGCCTAAGCTAACGAACAGTGCCATGATTCCTTTGATCAATCCACTACCAACAATCGCTGGCAAAATAGGTGTGAAAATCCCGCTGATCACATCGAATACGACTTCAATTGGGTTCATCTTTGACGTGTTTTTAACAGGAGCAGAATCATTGCTACTATGACCGGCCAGATGATCGATTTCCTCATAAACCTCTGCTACCTTTGCTCCAATAATGACTTGGAACTGTCCACTTTGGAATTGAGCACCTAAAACACCATCTAATGTTTTCAGCTCATCTACTTTTACCTGACTTTCATCGTTGAGATTAAATCTTAGCCGTGTGATACAATGCCAACTTTGAGATATATTTTCGGTTCCACCGATTAATTTCACAATTTTTCCAGCCAATTCTTTGTTTTCCATGCTTTCACCCCTTCATTTTCACAAAAAAAACCTAAACAAAATCCACCATAGAAAAGATCATTCTTTCTCATGGAGATTTGTTTAGGTTAATGCTTTTTCATAACACGCCTAAAAGAAATCATTTATTTTTTTGGTGTTCCTTTGTGATTCTCTCAATATGGATGACTAAAAAAACAAGTTCGTCTTCTGTCACATTCCAATTGAATTCTCGTTTTAACATTTCTTTGATGATCAATCCGCAGGCATAACTCTTCATATAACGATCCTGTATTAATTCTTTTAACGAGTCATCCATCTGCTGCGGTGGTTGGTTGGTTTCCTGCCTGACAATAAAATATCTCAAGTGGGTAATAAACCTCGAATAATTAATGGATGATTTATCCAATATCATCTCGAAAATATTTTGAATGATTTTGACGATTTCTTTCGTCAGGTGAGTCATCTTAATGGTGTCTCCCATAGACTGACCATCTATTTGAGCGTTTACAAAATGCAGGGCAATGAGTGAAGCTTCAGTATCTTCAAAAGAAATGCCCATCATCTTTTGAATAATTGTCAGTGCTTTTTTCCCGACTTGATATTCTTGAAAATAGAGATGTGGAATTTCCCACACAATGGGGTTTTCATACGCCATTTTTTCTTCGTGCCTTTGAATAGCGAAGGTGAGATGATCGGATAGCGAAAAGAGCGCGCTGGAACCTAACTTCTTATTCAACATCTCTTCGCCTACGCGAATGATTTTTTCAGTTAATAAAAGGATATCAGTTGGGATAGCGGCAAGTTGAGATTCTAATGGAGACGTCTGATCAGAATAAAATGTCTTACTGACAGCGCTCTCATCAAGTGTATCACCTTTCTTCTTTTTAAAACCTATTCCTGTTCCAAACACAACGACTTCATTTTGAGCCTCTGTTAGAGCTAATACGATATTATTATTTAAAACTTTAACGACGGTGAACATCCTCATCCCACCTTACCTAAAATGCTAAAAAAAGCATAAAAAAACACCAAAATCTCAGCAAACAACGTACAAATGTACAATCTGTTTACCTGACTTGGTGGTGCCTGATCATATCAGTAACACTCCTGCATCGGTTACGACTTTATTTTAAATAGAGGAATGACCAAAGTCAACTATTTTTTTCTGAAAAAATAGATTGAAATACCCAGAATCATTTTATCTTTCCTTGTCTTTTTAAAGTTTAACATATTTAAGGTTGCTGTAAGGTTCGGATTAATACAAGTTAAGGTTGAGGTTGTACAATGGGTTTGTAAGGAATTGAGGGATGAGTCAAATGGTCCCCTCTTCTAAATCAATCATAGAGGTGAAAAGCTTTGAGAGAAAATAAAATTTTGTCTTCATTATGTTACTTCAGTATCTTTTTTGCACCGTTTCTATTTCCGATTATCGTTTATTTCTTAGGAAAAGACGAAGTGAAATACCATGCGAAAAAATCACTATGGACACATATTATTCCTTATTTGATTTTCGGTCTTGGTATTGCCGGTTCAGGTATACTTGGCATGAACGATATCAGTCATGCTGGTCCGTTCTTAATTGCAACGTATGCTGTGACATTCCTTGTGGCGATCTACTTCTTCATTTGGAACATTGTGAAAGGCATAAAAGTGTTTTCAGAATAAGAGTTAGAAAAAACGGTTCTGTGATTGAGCAGAACCGTTTTTTTGTATGTCCGTTTAAGCGGGTAATTGGATATCAATCGTTGTTCCTTCTCCTATCATACTTTGTATTGTAATATCTCCCCCGTGTTTTTGGATGATATCTTTTGCAATCGCCATTCCAAGACCTGAGCCTGCATGTGTCCCTCCAGTATTCGTCCCTCTATAGTAGCGGTCAAACACTTTTTCTAGCTCTGCCTCTTCAATTCCTTTGCCGTTGTCTTGAATGGTGATGTGGGTATGTTCTTTTTGTTCAAGCTGTACAATGATTTTCACATCAGCATCATTGTGAACAAGGGCATTTAAAATGAGATTGGTGACCGCTCTTCGTATGAGGATCGTATCAATATTTAGCATAAGCTTGTCTACATTCGTTTGCAGCTCAATGGTCTGATCTGCATATCTCGAATCGTTGAGGATATCAATTAACGTTTCACGCAGCAATGGCACAATGTTCACCAGTTCTTTATGCAACATCACGTCGTTATTTTTCAGCCTTGTTGTTAAATTGAGATCCTCCATCACATCTTTGATGTACAATGATTTATTCTCTATGATGCTGGCATAATGTCTAATGTCTTGATTTGAAAGAGGATAATTTGGATCTTTTATGATTTCTGCATAGCCTTGAATAGAGGATAATGGTGTTTTAATATCATGAGAAATATGACTGATCCACTCTTCTCGCATTTGCTCTAATTTGTCTTTTTCTTTTTGGCTTGAAGCGAGCTGCTCTGATAAGTGATTGACATTATAGAACACATCTTTATATATCCCCTTCGTTGGCAGCTTCGTCGTATAATCTCCGTTTGCGAGCCTCTGGATGCCATAAATGGCACGGCCGAGCGGTTTGATGAGTTGCCGGCTGAATAAGTATCCAATGAATAAGGCAATGATGGCATCAATCGATAATAAAATCATCGTCCCGATATTGAATTGCGATATTAATTCTTTCGTATCAAAAGAAAATAAATATTTTCCGATGGAAGGGTCCTTAAATCCGATGAAGTAGCTGTATTCCTTACCCTTTCCATTTTTCCCTCCAGCATAGATCGTCGACATCAATTGCTTATCTTTATATTTATGTAAGTTTACAATTTCTATAG
This sequence comes from Bacillus sp. 22190, assembly GCF_052045575.1. NCBI lineage: Bacteria > Bacillati > Bacillota > Bacilli > Caryophanales > Bacillaceae > Bacillus > Bacillus sp. 22190. The sequence continues at coordinate 85,587 of NZ_JBQEPF010000011.1, forward strand.
GTGTGTATTTGCTCTTTAAGCCTTTAGGTGCTAGTGCATGATAGACGTCTTGTCCATTTTCGTCTAATATTTGAATCCACGCATTTTGTTGTTTTAAAGCTTGCTGTCCTTCTTTACTCACAGTGATATCTTGATCAGACAAGGTGATGTATTGTTCAAATGTTCTTGTGAAGGTTTCCGGCGTATTTTCTTCGTTTTGCTGACTGCTTGCTTGTAGTACAAGCCATATCATGAATCCAAATAAGTTAATAAAGACCGTGATAATGGTCACGATAATGACAGAGACCATGTATCTGCCTGTTAATCGCCATTTCATCTTTACGCATCCTTTACAACAAATTTATAGCCAAGCCCTTTGACCGTCACGAGAAATTCTGGTGTAGATGGGGAATTTTCTATTTTTTCCCGAAGTCTTCGTATATGAACCATTACCGTATTATCAGAACCGAAGAAATCCTCTCCCCAAACCGTTTGATAAAGCGTTTCTTTACTGATGACGCGATTCGGATGCTGCAAGAAATAAGTCATCAACATAAGTTCTTTCGGTGTGAGTTCAATTGCCGCTCCGTTTTTCGTCAGTTCGGCTTGCTGCTCGTTTAACTCAAATGGTCCTTTTTTGATCACGGGCTCCGCTTGAGAAGGCTGTAAGTAGGATGACCGTCTTAGCTGGGCTTTTACCCGGTAGGCGACTTCTTTTGGACTGAACGGTTTTGTAATGTAATCATCGCCGCCAATGGCAAGTCCTACAATTTTGTCTGATTCCTCTCCCTTTGCTGATAAAAAGATAATCGGAACATGTGAGACATCTCTGATTTGTTTGCAAATATCGTAGCCTTCTCCGTCTGGCAACATAATATCCAGTATGACGAGATCTGGTTGTTCTTGATGAAATTGCGTGAGCCCATCACGGGCAGTTGAAGCTGTTAACACCTGGTCAATGCCTTCTCTTGTTAATACGGTATGGATTAATTCTAAAATTTCTTTTTCGTCATCTATAATCAATACTTTGCTTTGAACCTTTGGCATAATGATCACTCTCCTGAAGTCATTGTTATTATTATACCCAAAGTGTTGACGTCGTGAAAAATCAACTTTCTATTTACACAGAAAAAAGCCAATTTTCTTTTTTAATGAGAAAATTGGCTTTTCGTGTTTCTCTAGCGTTTGACCACAAATGTTGTCACACTTTGAGCAGGGAGATGAGCCCAAAATTGATTTCCTGATATGTTTAAGTCAGTTCCAGGTTGAAGGTTGCTGCTGCCGCTCGTCACCCATCTAGACGCCTGAGAAACAGAGCCATTTTGCACGACGAAGTGTTGATTGACCCCTGCATTGTTTTTATTAATCGCCACAATGACGACCTGATTGTTTCCTTTATAAGCTGAGACGAAAACATTTGATTCAGGGCTTTTCGTTGCATCAATTCTGACGTACCCTGGACGCACAAACTTGGAGAAATGCGCCATGTTGTATCCGCGCTTGCTAATCATTCCATCTTCTTTCATAGGACCGTATGATCTCCGGATGTACCACCACACATACGCCTGAAAGTCCCCTTCCACCATTGAATGGTGAATATGCTCTGATACCCCTAATGCCTCAGGCCAGCGGTCCGCTGAATTGTTATCACTATTCGGGTAGTAGACCTCTGTCATCCATAGCTCTTTCCCTGCCCCTTTTTGTTTGAAAAGAGGGTACGGAAGCTGGCTAATTTGGGTTCCGTATAGATGAGCGCCGAGAATGTCCATATTCCTTAGCGCCTGCGGATCGTTTAAGATAGGATCTGAGATATTCTTAAGGTATTGAAACGATTCTGGTGCAATCACACGTGCATTAATGGAGCCGGCATTTTCTCTCATGAATCGCAGGATTTCCTGAGGTGTCCACCATGTCCATTCATGCGCATAATCAGGCTCGTTTTGTACAGAAATGGCATAAAGATTGACTCCGTTGTTTTTCATGTAAGTGACAAAATCATTCAGATGCTGAGCATATGCTGCGTATTGATTGTATTTAAGCCGCTTGGCAGGTGATCCATTCCGGTTAAATGTTTCAACCATACTGCTTGGAGGATTCCAAGGGGAAGCAATGACTAGAGCACCATGCTCGATCGCTCGTTTGGCCGTCGCGACTTCTCTGCTCCAATTGTTTCTGTTTTCGTCTACATAAATTCTAAGAATGGAAAACCCTAACTGATTTTGTCCATTGCCAAAGGCGGTTTCCCTTTGTGGTGCTGTCAAATCACCAATCCAAGCTGGATGGTTCATTCCGCCAAAACCACGAATCACTTGTCTTTCTGCATTAAGGTTAATGTTTGCGTCAGCTGCTGATACTTCAGCTACTCCGGGGCCTATGAACATGACAGACAGCATGGTGAAACACACCAATAAAGCAAGCATTGGTTTTTTTATACATGACATCAAATTTCCCACTCCTCTATCAAACATTTAAGCACCTTTATTCGCTACCTTTGAGTAAACTGCCAAGAATCAAATTGGAATAGATTTCCCCCGCCAGTTCCGGTAAAGACAAAAAATACGTTGTGCACTCCGGATGCGCCGTTAATCGATGTTTCTATTTCCCGCCAGTTTTGTGTTCCACCGGTGGAAGGAACATCAAGTGTACCGACCAGTCTGCCGTTTGCGCTGCCAAGGCGTACTTCTATTTTCCCGCCTACTGTCGATGCGACATTGGCTTTAAATGTTCTAGCGCCATTTGAACCAAAGTCTACATTCCCTAAAGCCACCCAATCGCCATTTTGAATATTGGTGACATGCTGGTTATTCACTGGTCCTCCTGGTGCTGACGAGGCTTCTGTCAAAATGCGTCCATTCCAAGCGAATGTTTCAGCTTCAACACGTTGATATGGATTCAGATTAGATAGCTGTTTCACCCCTTCATAATTGGCTGCTACTTCTCGAAGGGAGCCATCTGCATTATGCACAAGCTTGTTAATATGTGGAGAGCGATAGCCTTTGCCGCTTCCGTATAATGCAGAGCTAACGGTTTGCGTATGATACACCACATACCACTCATTTTTAAAATTGAACACCGCATGATGGTTGTTACCGCCGCCACCAAAAAAAGCACCCGGATTTTTCAGAAAGTGTCCTTTATACGTGAAGGGTCCCATCGGACTTGAGCTCGTCATATAGCCGATTTCACCAGGTGGTTTATCAGCAGGATGTGAGCCGCCAAAATTGATGCAATAGGAATAGTAATAGGTACCGTTATACTTATGCATCCCTGAATCTTCAAACATAAAAGGAGCATCAATGGTGGATGCGATACTGGCCACACTTGTCATATCAGCACCTAGCTTCAGGACTCTTGCTGTTTTAGGATTTGCCCATTGTCCCTGCGTTGGATTGGAACCGCCTGGAACGCCACCGCCGGCATATAGATAACCAGTACCGTCATCATCTACAAATACGGCCGGATCAAAAAGCCATACAACTCCAGACATGCCAGGTGTACTTGGCGTAACGAGTGGTTTTCCAATCGGATCAGTCCATGGGCCGATCGGGCTGTCTGCTGTAAGGACTCCAATCCCTCCGCCGCTGTTAGCGAAATAAAGGAAAAATTTATCCTTTCCATTGATCTTCTTTACCGCTGCTGATGGGGCCCATGATGCGCCTGCCCATTTGGCAATGCCTCTGCCGCCATTTGCCCCATTTGCTCCCGCTACTGGAATCGCTCCGTGATCGGTCCAGTTGACCATATCCGCCGAAGAGATGACGAATACTCTATTCAGATTTGCAAATGAATTGTCCTTAATTGTTCCGTTGCTTTGATATTCATAGTCATCACTCGACATATAAAGGTACACTCTTCCGTTATAGGTAAGCGCAAACGGGTCTGCTCCTAAGTGATGATCAATGAGCGGGTTTGCATTTCCTACTTGCTTGGCAATTGGTGTGCTTGCCGCATGAGCTTCATATACTGGCAAACAACTCAGTACCAAAGTGAAGATCAATAAACAAACGCTACACTTCATCCTCGTCCTCATCCTCATCGTGTCATTTCCTCCTGTTTTCATCTTCCTGATATTGGGGTTTAGGCCCAATTTCAAATTATGTTGATGTTTCGTGATGAAGAATGAATACAAAGAATGATTTCTCCCTGTGAATCCTTGTAAAGAGTGCGATGAAAACCCTTACTTTTTAACTAGAAGACAACAAAAAAATGCAGTCTCCATGATGGAGCTGCATTCTTCCTCAATGTTCAATAAATGTAGACTACATATAACGAGCGGTCACCATTTTCTTTCTCGTGTAAAACTCTACTCCATCTGTCCCATTGGCGTGCAAGTCTCCGTAGAAGGAGTCTTTCCAGCCGGAAAATGGGAAGAAAGCCATTGGAGCAGGGACACCAATGTTAATGCCTAACATGCCGGCTTCGATGTTTTCACGAAATTCTCTTATGCTTGAAGCGCTGTCTGTGTATAGGCAGGCACCGTTTGCGAATTTTGATTGATTGGACAGGTCGATTGCTTCTGCGAGTGATGAGACACGGACAATGGATAAGACTGGGGCAAAAATCTCGTCCTGCCAGATTTTCATTTGATTTGTGACATGATCAAAGATCGTTGGTCCGACAAAATACCCTTCTCCATTTGTTTCGTTATCTTGTCTGCCATCACGAATCAGGCTTGCGCCTTCTTCAATTCCTGATTGAATATATTGAAGAGTTCGTTCTTTATGCTCTTTCCGAATGACTGGTCCGAGAAAGACATCTTTATTTATTCCGTTTCCGATGACAAGCTGGTTGGATTCATCGACCAATTGTTGAATCAAGTCGTCCGCCACGTCTTCTTCCACTGCGACAACGGCTGCTGCCATACAGCGTTCACCTGCTGATCCAAAAGCAGCGCCAATGATTTGTTTTGTTGCTGATTCTAAATCAGCATCTTTCAAGACGATAGAGTGATTTTTTGCACCGGCAAGTGCTTGTACACGTTTACCATGTGATGTCCCTTTTTTATAGACGTATTCTGCGACTGGCTGAGAGCCGACAAACGAAATGGCTTTTACCTTTTCATGTTCAAGAAGACCGTTTACTACATCGTGAGCGCCATTGACAATGTTGAGCACACCTTTTGGAAGTCCCGCTTCTTCAAATAGTTCTGCTAACCGTGCAGCAAGGATTGGCGTCCGTTCTGAAGGCTTTAAAACAAATGTATTTCCGCAAGCGATGGCAAGCGGGAACATCCAGCATGGGACCATCATCGGAAAGTTAAACGGGGTAATGCCGCCGATGACGCCAATTGGGTAGCGGTACATGCCAGACTCTAGACCAGTCGCAATATCAGGTAGTTGTTTCCCCATCATTAAGGTTGGTGCACCAGCGGCAAATTCCACACATTCAATTCCTCGCTGCACCTCTCCTTTTGCTTCTGTTACACTTTTTCCGTTTTCCAGCGTGACGAGTTCAGCTAACTCATCCCATTTCTCAACGAGTAACTGTTGGTATTTAAATAAGATACGTGCGCGCCGGGGAACAGCTGTTTTAGACCAAGTGGTGAACGCTTCTTGTGCAGCTTGGACTGCATGTTCTACATCCGTTTTTGTTGAAAGTGGTACTTCTGCGATGACTTCGCCAGTAGCTGGATTATAAACAGCTTCCGTTTGGTTCGTTTCGGCGTCCACCCATTGTCCGCCAATATAATTTTTCAACGTTTGTACATCTGTTTTGGTCATGTTCCCTCTCTCCTCTTTGTTTGGATTGTGATGCAGTCGTGTGTTGATTTATCGTCATTGTCTCATCTAAGGGGTCTTCATCTGTATACACTCTTTGTCAAATGAAACCACAGTTTTGCTTTACGTTCTGATAAAACATGTGAAGTCTATACCTTTCAGCTTCTTTGGTTCCGCAGATCTGTCCCCCTTTTAGGTCGTTTTGTCTGTGTGTCATGTGGCATGATCATGTTAATTAATTGATGATATGTTTTTGGTTAACTGTTGGTTAACTTTAGAAAAATCATAATATTAAAAACGCTTTCAGTCAATGATCAGTTTGTTGATTTAAAAAAACCTGATGCCAGGTGCATCAGGCTAAGACCGTTTATTTTAGTTATTTAGAAGAAATTGCGTATTGACTCGGCTCTGTATAAGCCGGGAGCATCTCCCCGTGTGCTTCAATTAATTCATTACATAGTTTGATGGTGTCATCAATTGATAATTCAGCACTTGTATGCGGGTCTAATAATGCCGCTTGGTAAATGTGTTCTTTTTTGCCGCTGATTGCAGCTTCAATCGTCATGAGCTGTGAGCTGATATTGGTCCGGTTGAGTCCTGCCAATTGTTCAGGTATCTCTCCGATATAACATGGCATGATACCGCTCCGGTCGGCGACACACGGTACTTCTACACAGGCTTTTTCAGGAAGATTGTGAATGAGTCCACCTGTGTTCAGTACATTTCCACCAAATTTAAAGGGAACGTTCGTTTCAATCGCTTCAATGATACGTGAACCATATTCTTTAGAGCGCGTATGTGTGATCTGTGTGTTTCCCACAAGGTCATGCTTCATCGTATTCCAATTGTTGATTTGTTCCTCGCAGCGTCTTGGATATTCATCGAGCGGAATGTTAAACTGTCCAATCAGTTCTGGATAACGAGATTTGATAAAATACGGATGATATTCTGCATTGTGCTCTGAGGATTCGGTGACATAGTAGCCGAATTTATCCATTAGTTCAAAACGAACCATATCTGGATGCCGTGTTTTTTGTTTTTCTTTTGCTCTTGCTTTGATTTCTGGATACAAGTCTTGACCGTCCCGTTTCACTTCTAATAACCATGCCATGTGATTAATGCCGGCAATTTTTTCTTCAATGCCTTCATGGTCCATTTCAAGTGATTGAAATAAATCTTTCGTACACACCTGTACGCTATGGCAAAGACCAACCGTTTGAACCCGAGTATAACGCAGCATAGCGCCAGTCAGTGTGGCCATTGGATTCGTGTAATTTAATAATAAGGCGTGTGGACATACTTCTTCCATATCCTTTGCGAAGTCCAGCATCACGGGAATGGTTCGAAGTGAACGGAAAATACCGCCGATGCCAACCGTATCCGCAATCGTTTGTCTTAATCCATATTTTTTTGGAATCTCAAAATCAATAACAGTGCTTGGCTGATAGCCTCCCACCTGGATGGCATTGATGACATATTTCGCATTCTTTAAGGCTTCTTTCCGGTTGTGATACGACTGAATTGTCACATGTGCACCGTAGTTCTCTTTTAAGTGACGCAGCATTGTTTCTGATTCTTTCAGCCGGTTATGGTCGATATCATATAACGCAAATTCAAAGCCGGCAAGTGCGGGAACGAACAGACAATCTCCTAATATATTTTTAGCAAACACGGTACTTCCTGCACCGATAAATGTAATTTTAGACATAGACGACACTCCTTTTTACATCAAGGTTGGATTACCCTTTAACAGAGCCTTGAGACAGCCCTGCGATAAAGTATTTTTGCAAAAGTAAAAACATCGTGACCATTGGCAGCATCGCAATAAGAGCAGCGGCGCCAACTAGCTGGAGCTGGTGTTGATTTTGACCAAAGAAATTGGATAAGGCGACTGTCAGTGTATGCATCTCTTTATCTTGCAAGAAGAAGATGGCAAATTGATAGTCGTTCCAAATATACACACAGGCAATGATTAAAACAGAAGCGGTAATCGGCTTCAGCAGCGGAAAAACGACGGTGAAAAAGACTCTAAGTGTTCCCGCGCCATCAATACGAGCGGCTTCTTCAAGCTCCTTTGGAATCGTCGACCGGATAAAACCGGCATATAGAAAAATCGTCAGTGGCAAAAAAGCAGCAACATTGTTTAAAATAGCGATTTGATAAGTATTCATCATGCCAATTTGTACAACCATTTTGTATAAAGGGACAAGGGCTGTGAGCGGCGGTATGACCATAATGGCAATGAATAAGAGATACACCGCTTGATTCAGCTTTGTTCCTCTTCTTGCGAGTGGATAGGCGGCAAGTGATCCAAAGATAATGAGTAGGGCAGCCGAGCTGAACGTAATGATCACTGTATTCAAAAAGGACTGGCCAAGCTGAGCATCTGTCCATGCCATCAGAAAGTTTTCAAAATGAAGCGTTGATGGGAACAACCATTTTGAGCTAAAATCTCCTATCCCCTTTAGAGAGGTCGTGACTAAAATATAAAATGGAATCAGGTGCAGCAATGTGATCAAAAGGGCGAGTAAGGAGTACCATCTTTTCTTTCGTTTATAGGCGTTATCCATCACACCTCGGTCTCCTTTCGTTTGAAATAAATGAGCGCTGCGACACTAACGACAAGGATGATGACAGCCATGAAGACACCTTGCGTCGCTGCATAGCCTGCATCCTGCCGTTTGAAATACAGATCGTACATAAAAGTCGACATCGATTGCGAGGAATCTCCGGGTCCTCCGCCAGTGAGGGCGACAATGACATCAAATAATTTAAGTCCACCGATCACATTGAGCACAACATTGATGGTGATAGATGGCATTAAAAGCGGTAATGTGATTCGCCAAAATTGCTGAAGACCTGAAGCTCCGTCGAGTTGTGCTGCTTCATAATAATCTTTAGGTATGCTTTGGAGTCCTGCTAAATAAATGATCATGGCAATCCCGACGAATTGATACGTATTCACAAACACAATGATCCAAGTGTTTAGCTGCGGATTACCAAGTGCGTTCATTGGATCAAATCCAAAAAAGGTAACAACGTCGTTTAAAGCACCACCTTGGTACGCAAAGACAAAATACCAAATATAGCCCATAGCAATCGGGCTGATCATGACGGGTAGATAGATCACGGTTCTTGTGATGGCTCTCATTTTTAAACTTTGATTTAATAAGAGTGCATATCCAAGACCAATCATATTTTGTAAGATGGTGCTCCCGATGCCGTAAAGAAGGGTATTTTTCACAACAAGCCATGTAGTTGGATCTTGCAGCAATCGTTTGTATTGATCCAGTCCGATCCACTCATACTGTTGTGAGAAACCGTTCCAATTTGTAAAAGAGAGCTGAATCCCGTTAAAAAAGGGATAAATGATAAAGGCACTGACAACGAGAACAGCAGGCAGATACATCCACCAAAGTGAAGAATTTTGGCTATTTTTCATCTTCTGTTTTGGAAAAGAGGTAAATGTCGCCGCCTGGTTTTCTTTTGTGATGTCACTCATTGGCTTCACTCCTGTTTCAGCATGAGCCTGCTATTGTTTTTTCAGACGTTTATATTCCTCTTCCATTTTCTTCGATAGTTGTTCCGGTGTGATGGAGCCTGCTAATAATTCTTGACCGGTCGTTGCCATGACAGCCCACATGCCGCTCGGTAAGTATTTTCGATCAAAATAGGGTTCAATCTTAATATCTTCATATTGCTCGTAAAATGTAGAGTAATAGTTTTTGGCTTTGACTTCTTTTAAGGCCGTTTCAGAGGAAGTGCCCTCTGCGATTTTTTTTGCGTTTTCAGGCTTTGCTAAAAAGTCAATGAATTGTTTTGCTTCTTTTAGATGCTTTGAGTCTTTCCATGCCGCGACAGTAAAGCGTTCCCCGCCAATCCAGCTTTGCTCATCTCCTTCATGAATCGCTGGTACGGGCATGGTGCCTACTTTGGTCGATTGATTGAGTTCAGTCGCCTCAGGTCCTAAAGATCCTCCCACAAAGGTGAAAGCGATTTTGTTTTGTGCCATCAGCTCAGGTGCTTGGGATAGTTTCGCAGTGAGTACATCTTTGTTTAAAAGGTCTTGATCTTTCAGCTCCTTCATAAACTGTGCAAGCGGTGTATAGTGAGACCAATCAAATGATCCATTTTCAAGGTCTTTTCCGTATTGATGTTTTTGATCGGTAATGAGTAAAGGCGTTGCCAGCTCATCAAAGACTTGGGCAATATTTGAATTATCGCCTCCTGGGATCCAGAGCGGCACAACGTCCCCTTTACTTTTTTCTTTGACAGTTTGTAAAGCACTTTCCAGTTCATCCAGTGTTTTAGGAACTTTAATGCCATATTCTTTTAATAGATTGGCATTAAAACTAAGTCCGTCTTTTGCTTGATTCAGCGGATAAGCATAGACTTTGCCATCTTTGTCTTTTAAAATTTGATCGAGTGAAGGATCGAGTTGTTTTACCCAGTCCATCTCCTTTAGATCAGCCACGTATTCGCTATATCGCAGTTTGGCCCAGCCGTGTGTATCAAATAGGTCTGGCATGTCGTTTGCGCCCATTTTGACACGTATCATATCTTCATAGCTGTTGCCAGGGAAGTTGGCATCAATTCGGATGTTTTGATGTTCTTTTTCAAAGTCACGGATCACTTCTTCAAATGCCTTTCTCTCCCCGCTGTTGCTCATTGTGGAGAATAGAGTCAAGGTCACTTTTCCGTTTGCTTCAGACGCACCGTTATTGCCACAAGCAGACAAGATCATCGACAAAACTAGAGCTGCACACAGCATCAGAATTTTTTTACTCATCGTTTCCTCCTTTTGATCACTGAAAATTCAGACGATTATCGGTAGAATTCATGCAGTTGCGGAAACAAAAGAAGTCCATTATACTGGAATTCTATTCTTTTCAAAGAGATAAGAGAGCAATTGGGTGAACTGCGTTGTTTTCAGCATGATCTGGCCATCATGCTCAGCAGATCCCTTCCTGCTTTTTTGTCTCTTTTTTGTTTGCTGAAATGCTCGTTCACCCCCTTTCATGGATTGGGCATGTGCTGCCTCTTTGCATGAGCTTTGTTGGCACGACGACTTTTAGGGGAAGCTTTCTTCCTTCTATCCGCTCAAGCAAAAGCTTTAGACCTACTTCCCCCATTTGTTCTGTATATACTTTAACCGTTGTGAGCGGCGGGCTTGAAAAGGAAGCGGCTTCGATATCATTAAATCCCGCGATTGAGACATCTTGAGGTACACGAAGACCGGCTTCATGTAGCGCACGCATAGCGCCTATTGCCATAGAATCACTTCCGATAAAAAAGGCTTCTGGAAGCTTTCCTTTTTGAATGGCTTTTTGCATAAGTGAGTAGCCTTCTTGCATCGAATATTCGCCTATGTGGATGTCATTCATATGAAGAGTTCCCGCTTCTTGCATTCTTTTGATAAACGTTGTTTGTCTTTCGTCCTCAATCACAGCATTTCCTTCGAAATAATGCTCCCTCTCTTTCCCGCCAATATAGCCTAGATGTGTATAGCCGAGAGATTGCAGATGACGAATGGCACGATCTGCCGCTCTGACAAAATCCACATGTACACAATCATACAAATCTTCATCCGCATAATGATTGATAAACACAATATGTTCCATTCGGTTTGTCATCTTTTCAACCGTATCAGGGCTGATTCGTCCAATGACGATCAAACCGTCAATATCCTTTAGTATCGCCCCTTTATCCATGTTTCTTAGGCGAAAAGTATGGAGAGTGGACAGACCTTGTTTGGCATATTCTTTTTCAATTCCTTTTCGAATCGATGAAAAAAAAGGATCATTTAATTCTTCGTCAATGGATTGGGCGACAACGACACCGATGACTGGGGAGGCGGGTGGGCTTTTTACTTCTGCTTGATCGGCTTTTCTTGCTCTGACTGGGGTATAGTTTAATTTCTTGGCTATGTCGAGGATGTTTTGTCTTGTTGCGTGTGAAACGGCAAGCGTTTGGTCGCCATTTAACACACGGGATACAGTAGAGACGGATACTTTTGCATCATGAGCAATATCTTTGAGTGTAGTCATAGGCAAACTCCTCATCATTTTTGACTAAATGTTTACTAAAGATATTTGAAGAATAACACATAAATAAAGCGCTTTCAATTATAAATTTATGTTTTTATGAAGTTTTTGAGTATGTTTTGATAAGGAGATAGGTTGTTTAGTAAAATTGCGTAAAAAAGAGGATGGGCTTCATCCTCCTTTTTACTAAGGTGATTTCATTGTGGCTGTTTCTTTTGCGAACAATTGCTTCATTATTTCCCATGCTTTATCTAATTCTTCGTGAAGTCCAAATAAACCTGAGGTACCGATGATGTAAATTTCATTTCCTGCCTCAGCAAGCAACCGAAACGTGCTTTCATTACAAGAGCCGTCTACCTCAATTGAAAATGAGTATCCCCCCTTCTCTTTGATTTCTTTCACCTCTTTCAATTTCGGAAGCATTTCTTTGATAAAAGGCTGACCCGCAAACCCTGGATCAATTGTCATGATCGTCACCCGGTCTATTAAATGAATAAAAGCATCTAATGCTGCAACTGGTGTGGCGGGATTGAGAACAAAGCCGACCTCACACTTTCTTTCTTGGATATGCCGAATGATTCGAAAAACGTCTTTTTGCACCACTTCTGGATGTAAACAAATCATCGTTGCGCCTGCATCAATACATGCATCAATTAAAAATTCCTGAGGCTGTTCGGCCATTAGATGAACATCAATCGGAACATCTGTCAGTTTCCGAAGTTGTTCAATGAAAAAGGGTGATAAGGTCAGATTTTTCACATAATGACCATCCATGACGTCGACATGATAACGGTCTGCCCTTGTGTTCAGAAGCTGAATTTGTTCACGGAAGTGTGTTAAATCCATGCACATCAATGAAGGTGAGAAAATAGCTGTCATCCTGAAATGCCTCCTTTTTAAAGATGAAATAAAAATTTGATCAATCCAATCAATATTCCGATGATACCGAAGTCTGTATCTCCAAATGTTGTCCCTTCAAAGCCAAGAGTGCCTAACACAGGAAGTAAACAAGCTGGTAAAAATGAAAGGAGTATTCCATTTACAAAGGAACCGGCGACTGCACCTCTCACTCCCCCCGTTGCATTGCCATATACGCCCGCTGTCGCACCGCAGAAAAAGTGTGGCACAAGTCCAGGAACAATGACAGTTAAACCAAACAAAGGAAGAAGGAAAATAGACACGATGCCTCCAGCAAAACTGCATAAAAAACCGATGATCACCGCATTTGGAGCAAATGGGAAAACAGTTGGTGCATCAAGTGCCGGCTTTGCCCCTTTGACGAAACGATCGGCAATCCCTTTGAAAGCAGGCACAATTTCTCCGATGGCCATCCGTACACCTGCTAAAATAATGTACACCCCAGCAGCAAAGGTAATGGCCTGAATGAGAATGAAGACAGCAAAGTTCGTACCACCACTAATGTTTTCTATGAATGAAATTCCCGCAAACGGTGCAATCGCAAAGAAAAGCAAAGCCATTGTAATGGAGATGGCCACCGATGTATCTCTTAGAAAACCGAGTGATTTAGGCACTTGAATGGTTTCCGTTGATTTCTCTGGGCGCCCGACCCATTTGCCGATCATTCCCGCTGTAAAATAGCCGAACGTACTGAAATGACCGAGCGCCAGATCATCATTTCCAGTGACTTTCCTTGTAAACGGCTGAAGGATTGCGGGAGCAATGACCATTGCTGCACCTAATACGATTGAACCAGTGGTGATCAGCAGCGTTCCTTGCATGCCAGCTGTTGACAGAACGACTGCAAGCATAGCCGCCATATATAGCGTATGATGACCAGTTAAAAAGACGTATTTAAAGGGTGTGAATTTTGCCAAAAGCAAATTGACCACCATACCAAAAATCATAATAAGCGCTGTCTGTGTACCGAATTCCTTTTGGGCAATGGCCGCCATGGCATCAGTATTTGGGACAACCCCTTGAATGTGAAAGGCTGCTTCAAACATCTTTCTGAAAACCCCAAGTGAATCAGATACGACTGTGGCGCCCGCTCCTAATATTAAAAAACCCATTGTTGTTTTTAAGGTGCCTGATACAGTATCGGCAGCTGACTTTTTCTGCAAAAGTAAACCAGCGAGTGCAAACAAACCGATGAGAATTGCGGGTGTGCCCAATATATCGTTCATGATCAGTTCTATCATGATGTGAATCCCCCTTTTTCCGTCGATTATATGTGTTTACGAAGGACGTCTTTAATGGCTTCCTGGTCTAACAAGTTATTTAATCCAGCGACCTTTCTTGTGCCGTCATCCAGCTGATCGATAATATCTGTTGCTCCGATATAAAGATCTGCTTGTTCATTTTTGCTTGTACTGAGATCGGTGTGATCCACTTCCGCTAAAAGTCCTAATTCTTCTAATGCCTTTTTGACATTCATTTCAACAATAAAGCTGCTTCCTAAACCGTTTCCGCATACAACAAGAATTTTTTTCATTCTCTTTTTCCTCCTTTATACTTGTGAAAATCGATTGATTAGTTGTTGAATGGCTGCTAATTCCTCTGCTTCAATCAATTGTCTCACCCGTTTTTCTTCACTTAACAGCATCGTCAGCTGTTTGAGTGCTTTCAGGTGGGTCATACTGTCAATGGCAGCTAATACAATGATGAGCCGAACTTGCTTTTTTCCATCCTTTGAAAAGGAAACGGGCTGATGACATGACATAAGTGACATGCTTAATTTGTTCACGCCATCTTCTGGTCTGGCATGCGGAATCGCCACTTGTGGCGCAATCACAATATAAGGGCCATTTTGATGAACAGACTGGATCATCGCTTTCACATAACTTTCCTGAATCGCTTGTTGATCAAGCAAAGGCTGCGCTGCTTTTGTAATGGCCTCCTGCCATGTGTCTGCTGTTTGCTGGAGCTGAATGGTTTCTTCTGTTAATAAATCGTTTAACACTGGTTTCCACCCTTTCTGGTGTGATACATATGTCGGATGAAGCAGCTCCTTCAGGTCATGAAGCAATGCTTTTTCATTTTGAACGATGGTATGCTGCTGAATGATATTGAATAAAGCATTCACATGGTGCTCATCAAGCTTAGGTTCTGAGCCTTCTCCATATTGAAGCAATATTTTTTTCTCATAAGCAGTGAGAATCGGGTGAACGAGATGAACAGGTTTTCCTTTAAACGAAATAGGTGTCGTTGATACAACAAAGTCGGCATCAATGGATGTTAATTCTTCATATGAACGTTTTGATAACAGTCCGCGTATGTCGATGTAGCCGATTAATTCAAGAAGCTGCGTTTTCAGCATGTGACTGGTGCCAATTCCTTCTCCGCAGACAATGTAAACAGAACGTTTCGCAATCGATGAAATCCCTTCTCTTCTCATCCAGCCGCCAAAATGCATCGCCACATAGGCAATTTCATGATCGCTCATCTTTGAACAGGCTGCCTTCTCTAAATGGCAAGCAACCTTTTGCGTGATGTCAAACACCTCTGGCTGTGCATGTTTCATGGAATCTGTTAATTCATTGATGATCTCAATGTGATAGATGAGCCTATAATAGGCCGGAATTAAATGCATGGTTAAGTTTTGTTCCAAGACTTCTACTTCCTGGAAGGAAATACACGCATAACGCTGAAAGTCCATGATCATTTGTCTCGCAATGGTTCGAATGAGATGTTCTTCTGGTTTTTGACTTGTTGGAAGTTTTTGTTTTTTGGCACTGAGCCATAAGGTGCTAAGAAAATAGATTTCATCATCATGAACCAAAAGACTGGTTTCTTTTTGAATTTGCGCCATGAAACGAATAGCAGCCAAGCATTCATCTGTTTTCTGCAATGTCCGTTTTTCTTCTGTTGAAATGTGTACAGCACGTCCTAGCTTCATCCGTTTAAAGTAGAAAAAGAGATCCATAGACAGCTGATCCAGCATGTCATCTGCAAACTCAAGCTTCAGATCTTGTTCGGATTGTTGAAGGAGATCATGTATTCTCTTATATGAGATAGGACCCTTTAACCAAACCGATGGAAACGTTTTTTCATTTTTTATCATGGTGCGAATGAAATGAATATAAGGTTTCAGCGCCAACCGAATTGTTCTTTCTTCTCCTGAAATTAAATAGCCACTGGCCGCCTGATAATGAAGTGTAAGCTGCTGTTTTGAAAGTGCTTCTTTTAGTTGTTTCATATCTTCAAGCAGTGTATTGCGGCTTACCTTCGTCATCTCCATAAAATCATCAATTTTTAGATGCTTTTCACTGCATGCAATGGATAGGAGCAAGATGGCACGTCTTTCTTTTACACATGGTTCATAGTCATGACCGACAAGAACAGTGTCAGCTTTTTCGATAATGACTTCTTTCTCGTGTGGATGTAAATAGTAGCCTCGTTGATCTTTTCGCTGGACGCCACTAAGCTGATGGGTTTCCAGCCAACTATTCATTCGTTTGATTTCAGCGTAGACCGTTCGAGTAGAGACATTCAGTCGATTCTGTAAATCTTCAATTGATAGATAAGTGGTCGTGTGAAGCAGCATCGATAATAAAGTCGTGCCCCTTTTGGTTAAGTGCAGTTGGAATCCCTCCCTTCTTCCCTTTGGTTATAAGTCTAATCAACTCGCATGTGTCAAAGAAGTCCAAATGTTTTCAGTAAATGTTGTGCAGGTTTTTGGGTGTTCTTTGTTATAAGAAAAAGCACACTCGTTTGAGTGTGCTTTGAGACTTGTATACAAAGAGCTCTTTGTCTTCTTTTACATGTTTGAGGACGAATAAACGCAAAAAACCTAGAATGGTATAAAGCCAGTCAAGGTTTTTTCACTTCTTATTCATTTTTTATTTTTCCTATATGTGACGCTTAAACTTATTTTTTGTTTAAACTAAATCCGAAATCCAAATCGTTTTCAAATGAAATACAAATACTCCAATCACCTTCTAATGATATAAAGTAGTGGTGCTGTGGGATATCTAAAAAATAGACTAGTAACTCTTCTAGATGTTTTAATTCAAACTGGTACCCAAACTCTGTAAGGTTATCCCCTATGTAAATTACTTGTAAGTTATTATCTAAATATTTTTCTTTTAATTCAGTTATAAAGAGAAGAGCATCAGAAAGTAACGATTCATGATTTGAGCTCTTACTATAATGTTTATTGGTTTGTAACCAATCTATTTTTGAACCAGCAAAATCAAATTTTTGTTCTATTAAGTCTAAATAAATTTTTGGATTTTTATGTACTTTGACATATTTAAGAAGGTCTTTTAATTCCAAATCCTTTATTAGATCTTCATCATAAGAATTCAATAAAATTACCCCCCTTTGTGTTTTTTAAAGTCTTTCTTGTCAAAATCCATAGGAATCGCTGTTTTGTCATTTTGTTGCAATCAATTCAGTGTACAATGCCATTGTAGCTTGCTGATCCGTCTCTGACAAAGCATATTCATCTTTTTTTGACCGAGTTATATTAAATTTTCTGCCATACCAAAAATTCATTCTTCTGTGTTCAATCCCAATAATAAATATAGTGCTGAGTTGAAGAATCGCTTGTCATCCCCATTTTTTCATACAATTGTTGTGCTTTTATATTAGAAGTCGCTGTTTCTAAACAGATAAATCGGGCTCCTTTATCGTTTGCAAATGAAAATGCTTTTTTCATCAATTCCTTACCTACTCCCTTTTGACGAAAATCGTTTATAACAAACAAATCATTTAAAATGAACGCATCTTTCATCGCAACAGATGAAAATGTGGGATACAGTTGTACAAATCCTACATATTGTTCACCTTGCTTTGCAACAAACAAAATAGACTCTTGTTTACGGTATCGTTCCACTAGAAAATGATAAGCACCTTCTATATTAGAAGTCTGTTTATAAAATTGGCGATATTGATCAAATAGAACCGAAACTTGTTTTAAATCATTTTCATTAGCTCTTACTATATCCACTCTTCTATCCCCTTTTCATATCAATTAGTAGTATAATAATTGATATTCTGACATGTAAAAATGTACAGATTTATACTTTATTAAATGTCAGAAGGGAGGAATGAAGAAATGAAACATTATATTTTCCCTTTCAGTGCCAATCAACCAAAATATAAACAAATTTATGAGCAATTTAAAAAATTAATCGAGGAGGGAAAGTTAAAAACAGGAGAAAATCTTCCTTCCATTCGTTCACTAGCCAATGACCTAGGTGTTAGTCGCCACACTACACTACAAGCATATGATCAATTATTAGCTGAAGGATATATTCAAGCCAATGAGCGTAAAAGCTATAGTGTCAATGAATTTGAACCGATATTTCTTCAAACCTCTATTCCAGAAGTACCTAGAAATGAACCAATACAATTGATCGATTTCATTGATTTCAAAGCAAGTACTGTTGATGAGGAACAATTCCCTTTAAAAGTTTGGCGGCAAATCTCCAACAAAGTGCTGCAGCAATCCATTAGCTTTCAATACGGAGATCCTTTTGGAGAACCGGGGTTTAAACAAGAACTGGCTGATTATTTATTTCAAGCCAGAGGTATGATCATTAACCTCAAAAATATTATCGTTGGAAGTAATACACAGCAACTACTGTTGTATTTGGGATTTCTATTAAAAGAACGTTTTTCTAGTATGATTGTTGAAAACCCTGGTTATAGCGGTGTACGTGAGGTCTGTCATTTACATGGATTTGAGATTGAAAGTATTCCTGCATCAAAACAAGGTGTATTATTGGACTCACTCGTAAATAAAAGCGGGAAATTATTGTACATAACACCTTCACATCAATATCCTACTGGTACTGCACTATCGATTCAACAGAGAATTGAATTGATTCAATGGGTACGATCAAATAACGGTTTCTTATTAGAGGACGATTACGATGGAGAATTTCGATATGGACAAAAACCATTTCCTGCTTTAGCCTCTTTAGATGCTGCACATGTCATTTATTTTGGTACGTTTTCAAAAGCATTTCTACCAGCTATACGATTAGCATATATGGTGTTACCTGATTCATTAATCAATATCTATATGAGCAAATTTGAACATTTCGAACATAATGCTTCGTTATTGCACCAACTGACCATGACTGAATTTATGAAAAGTGGTGAATGGACAAAACATATTAAGCGTATGCGCAATACTTATAAAAGGAAAATGAATTTATTGGTACAACAAGTTCAACATTTATTTGGAAAACAAATTGAGATCATTGGTGACAATGCAGGGTTATATATCATGTTACGTATACACACTCCCTATTCCGAAAAAGAATTAATTGAAAAAGCTCTTCAACAGCATGTTAAAGTTTATCCAACAAGTCATTTATTTATCGAAAATCCACCTGTACAACCGCACATACTGCTCGGTTTCGCAAACCTTTCTCTTGAACAAATCGAAAGAGGTATTTGTTTATTAAAAGAAGCATGGGAATAAGATTGGTGGTTCATGAACGATTTTGTTTGAAACTTAGAGCGTGAATTTCATAATTGAATGTTGTGAATCGACTCTTTATCAAAATACCACTTCAACTTTCTATTTTTATCTCCACTTTTTTCGGTATGAAGTTCAATCAACACAAAAAACCTTGAAAGGTATTAGCCAATCAAGGTTCATTTTGTTACTGCATTTTCACTGCTTTTTTCATTTCCTCTATTATTTGATTAAACCACTGTATAGGGTTTAATGAGATCGCCGGAAAGTATATTTCTGCATTATTTTCAATAAAGCTTTCTTTTTTTTGTATTGTTAGAGTACTATTCAAAAAACCCTGACAATCCTTTATAGTAGACAGCAGACATTCTTTGCTAGCTTCATGGATAAACTCATCTAACGCTTCCTCTGGTGAATCAATATCCTGATGAAATGTCCCACCTAAAAAATCTTCTAACTTCTTTAAATAACTAGAGCTCTCATTCATTGAATCACCTATTATCATTAAAATTATCAGTTTAAATAGTCGAGTTTAAAAACCTTCATCTCATAGAAAACAGGTTGTGGTTCTGCTCTTTGATCAATTAATCTTGCTTACAATTAAATTGCGCAGTTTCCAATATGAAGTTCAAAGTGTTTTTCTTCTGAAAATATTTGAGCAATTTTACCTGTTATTTTATCTGCTACAATGATGCTATGATTCTCTGAAAATAGCCAAATTTCTTCAATTGCCTTATCGAAATCTAAAGCTTTTACATTTGCCCAAACAGGAAAAGGGTCATTTTCAATTAAAATAAACCATTCTTTTTTCTCTTTGAGAAAATCTAATGAATTTTTTAACCAAGTCATAATCGAGTCTTTGTCTGTATTTGTTAATATTTCGGAAGGTGTTGAATCTATTTGACGAAATTGTTTTAATACTGTTTCACATAATTTTAGCCATTGAGAAGTATCATCTTCAAAATCAATTACCTCAATATATGCTAAATGTTGTATTTTCTTTTTAGCATTCATCAAAGCAATTTTTTTCTGTATTTTTTCATTTTTATATGCCATATTTTTCATACCTCGTTATTCATTGTAATAGATATGGTGATCACCATTTGGTCCATATATATTTGAATATCTTTCTTTTTTAAAATCATAATTAAATGGATCTGCACCCTCTTTTGGTTTCCCTGCGTGAGTGTGTAATTTTCCATCATTAGTATGTTGCACTATAACTCTTTTTCCTTTTGGGGTATCAAATTCATAGTACCGGCCATGGTGAGTATGGTTAGAACTGTACTCATAATTACGATATTCTTGCCCTTTCTTAAAAACATTATCTCCTACTTGCCATTGACGAGTAGGCTGTTGAGACCTAGGTATCCCCCCCTAAATCCTTAGCGTGTCGCAAAGCCCTTTTTCGATTAAATCCTTCTGGACTTTGAGAACTTAAACCTATCTTCCCATGAAACCCTTTTGCCCCAAACGGCAAAAGCATCCCTAGCGCCGCATTCATACTCGCTTCCTGCTGTTCTTTCGAGACTTTATTTCCAAACATATCTCGACCTGTAATTGC
>NZ_JBQEPF010000012.1:0-102621 GCF_052045575.1 Bacillus sp. 22190
GGTCACACCCGTTCCCATACCGAACACGGAAGTTAAGCTCTTCAGCGCCGATGGTAGTTGGGGGTTTCCCCCTGTGAGAGTAGGACGCCGCCAAGCTTGTCATTTTATATCGTCGCGGGGTGGAGCAGTTCGGTAGCTCGTCGGGCTCATAACCCGAAGGTCGCAGGTTCAAATCCTGCCCCCGCAACCAAATTATTTTACCTATTAAGTAGCGAGTGCTCATTGAGTACAGCCAAAATGGTCCGGTAGTTCAGTTGGTTAGAATGCCTGCCTGTCACGCAGGAGGTCGCGGGTTCGAGTCCCGTCCGGACCGCCATTTTTATGACTTGTAAACGAAAACGTATAGTTTCGTTTTTTTTTATGTCTTTTTCTTTCAATAAGTATCCTAGATGCAATGAAACTCCTTGTGTTTGGCTACACTAAATGTGATAAGAAAAGATCATGACTTCAATAAACAACGCCTGGTTTTTTTATACCAGGCTTTCTTTATATCGTTTTTAGTTGGAACCGAGGCTCATATTCGCTACACTAATACTAACTGTGTCTGACATCATGTTTGCTCAATCAGTTGATTGTATGAAGGGGCTGTCTTTTATGGATGAATTTGATCTTATTCGCCGAATTACACCAAAAGAAACGCATCAGCGTTCTTTGGTCATGGGCATCGGTGATGATGCTAGTGTTTATCAACCTCATTCACATTGTGAAGAGGTCGTTTGTGTTGATACAATGGTAGAGCATGTCCATTTTCGATTTGATTTTTCCACACCCTTTGAGGTTGGATTTAAAGCGCTGGCAGTGAATATCAGTGATATTGCAGCCATGGGAGGAACCCCTAAGTATTATCTTGTATCAATTGCGATCCCGCCTCATGGGGATGAAGCAATTGTTGCAGCTTTTTACGAGGGAATGAAAGCATTGGCTGACAGATATCATATGGATTTAATCGGTGGAGATACAGTAGCCACCCGCAGTGACTTTGTCATCACAGTAACGGTCATTGGTGAGATTCCAAAGGGAACAGCCTGTTACCGTCATAGTGCTCAGACAGGAGACGTTGTCTTTGTCACAGGTGAACTAGGTTCATCAGCTGCTGGGCTATCCCTTTTAATGAATGAAGTAAATGCTGCACATTCGATTGACACTGCTTTTTTTCTAGAGCGACACAAAATGCCGCAGCCGCATATTGCTGCTGGCCTTATTTGTTCAAGCTTCCCCCGGGTGACCTTGAATGATGTAAGTGACGGATTAGCGAGTGAGTTAAACGAAATAGCGGAAGCGAGTCGTGTGACTATTGAAATTGAAGCTGATCAGCTCCCAAAACATCCACATCTACCGTTGTTACATAAAGAATGGCTTGAATGGGTCTTGTTCGGTGGAGAGGATTTTGTCTTAACTGGTACGATCCCTGAAACGGATTGGAAGCGATTTGAGACGCAATGTAAAAAAGAACACATTCAGGTCACGCGTATTGGACAAGTCAAAGATGATCGAGCGTCCAGCGTTATTTTAAAAGACCATGATCAACAAACAATTTTAATGAAAAAAGGATATAATCATTTTAAGAAATGAGGTGACTCCACCATGAAGTTAACGTGGACAACAAAAGGTGCGGATGAGACGAAACGAATTGCTGCTGCCTTGGCTACACTTGTGATGCCCGGCGATGTCTTAACATTAGAAGGAGACTTAGGCGCAGGTAAAACGACTTTTTCAAAAGGTTTTGCAGAAGGCTTAGGTATTACCCGTATCGTCAACAGCCCTACTTTTACAATTATTAAAGAATATACGGATGGCAGACTGCCACTTTATCATATGGATGTGTATCGTATGGAAGATGCGGAAGAAGATATTGGACTGGGCGAATATTTTGAGGGGGAAGGTGTATGTTTGGTTGAATGGGCACATCTCATTGAACCTCAATTGCCTTCATCGTATTTAAAAATTGAAATGCTGAGAACAGAACGTGAAGAAGAACGTCATCTTACGTTTTATGCAAAAGGGGAGCGCTATGAGGCCCTTTGTAAGGAGATGAAAGACATTGACCATACTGGCAATTGATACGTCAAACCATACACTCGGAATAGCTCTTGTCCGTGATGACACTGTGGTTGGGGAAAGTATTACGTACTTAAAGAAGAATCATTCAGTACGTGCAATGCCGACAGTTGAAGCACTGATGAAAGAATGCGGCGTAGCACCGAGCGAATTAAGCAAAATTGTTGTAGCCAAAGGGCCCGGTTCTTACACTGGCGTTAGAATCGGTGTGACCATTGCAAAAACACTTGCTTGGACGCTGTCTATTCCGATAGCTGCTGTTTCAAGTTTAGAGACGCTGGCGGCAAATGCTCGATATTTTGATGGAATGATTTCTCCTATATTTGATGCAAGAAGAGGACAAGTTTATACAGGGTTATATACATTTGAAGGTGGAAAGATAAAAGAAGTGAAACCAGATCAAAATATCCTGCTCACTGATTGGCTTCAAGAGCTGAAAAAGGAAGGGAACCCTGTTTTATTTCTTGGACATGATGTGCATCTTCATCAAGAGAATATACTCTCCATACTTGGAGAAACCGCCGTTTTAGCAGACGAGGCATTTCACAACCCAAGACCTTCAGTGCTCGCATTTTTGGGGGCAGACCGCCCTGCTGAAGATGTCCATCAGCTTGTTCCTAATTATATTCGTTTGGCAGAAGCGGAAGTGAAATGGCTTGAAGGACAAAAATAATCTCAACACAGTAGAGATGCGAAGAATGACAGTAGAGGACATCCCAAAGGTATATACGATTGAAGTGCATTCATTTACAGCGCCTTGGAAAAAAGAGTCGTTTGTCTATGAAATTCTCCATAACCAATACAGCCATTATTTCCTCATTGAAGAAGATGGTCAGCCTGTTGGGTATTGCGGCGTTTGGATTGTCATGGATGATGCACAAATTACGAATATTGCGATTCTCCCTGAGCACCGGGGAAAAGGATACGGGGAAGCGCTGCTTCGATATGTCATGGAATTTTGCAAAGAAAAAAAGACAGATCATCTTTCACTAGAAGTGCGGGTATCAAATACGCCAGCACAATCCCTTTATGAAAAGCTAGGTTTTAAACCAGCTTCTATTCGAAAGAATTATTATACGGATAACGGGGAAGATGCATTAGTCATGTGGGTGAAGATAAATGAGTGAAAAAAAAGATCGATTCATATTAGGTATAGAAACAAGCTGTGACGAAACAGCTGCGTCCATTGTGAAAAATGGGAAAGAGATCGTAGCGAATGTTGTCGCCTCACAAATAGAAAGCCATAAACGATTTGGCGGCGTGGTACCAGAAATCGCTTCAAGGCATCATGTGGAACAAATGACGATCGTATTAGAAGAAGTCATGACGCAGGCCAATATGACCTTTCAGGATTTAGATGCCATTGCTGTGACAGAAGGTCCAGGCTTAGTTGGTGCACTTTTGATAGGTGTCAATGCAGCCAAAGCACTGAGTTTCGCACATCAAATTCCGCTTGTAGGTGTTCATCATATTGCTGGACACATTTATGCGAACCAGCTCGTTGGTGAACTGGTGTTTCCTTGTTTAGCTCTAGTCGTCTCTGGTGGGCATACTGAGCTTGTTTTGATGAAAGAGCATGGGTCTTTTGAGGTTATTGGTGAAACGTTGGATGATGCGGCTGGAGAAGCGTATGACAAAGTAGCTCGGACAATGGGTCTGCCATATCCAGGGGGACCTCACATTGATCGATTGGCACATGAAGGGGAGCCAACGATTAAGCTTCCTCGAGCATGGCTTGAAGAAGGATCCTATCATTTTAGCTTTAGCGGTTTAAAATCAGCGGTCATCAACACATTACACAATGCGTCTCAAAAGGGTGAAACCATTGCGCCAGAGGATTTGGCTGCAAGTTTCCAAGAAAGCGTGATTGAGGTGCTGGTTGGAAAGACATTAAAAGCGGCTGAATCGTATGGTGTGAAACAAGTCGTTCTAGCTGGCGGGGTTGCTGCCAATAAAGGTCTTAGAGAAGCCCTTACTTCAGCATTTGCGAAGCTACCTGAAGTGAATGTCATGATTCCGCCATTGTCTCTTTGTACAGACAATGCAGCCATGATTGCTGCTGCGGGAACCATTGCATTTGAAAAGGGAATAAGAGGCGACATGGCAATGAACGGTCAACCTGGACTGCCGCTTGTTTCCTATGAATAAGAACTCCTGTGGATATAGAGGAGTTTCAGCGTGTAGACAAACCCTCGCATTCGGTGTCAGTCCTGCGTGCTGGTGCTCACGACTATCAAATTCGCTCCGCGCCACTACTCGTCCTTCCTAGACTGCAATCACGCTGAAAAGAAGACAAAGGGCTAAAATAAAGTTCATTTTAGCCCTTTGGCAATAATTTGGAACTCCTGTGGATATACGGGAGTTTTTTCTATTGAAATGAAAGCGATTTATTCACATGTAAACGTTATATATCCACAATTGTTAGAAAATTCGTTTTAAAATGAAGAGAATGTGTATAAATGTGATCTTTTATGTGGATATGTGATTAAAATACTGTGGATAAAGTGGATAACTTTAAAATATTTAAGAATAATCAAGATGTTATTGTGGGTATCATTGTGGATAAAGATTCTCACCTTAAAAAAGAGCACCCGTTAGGGCACTCTTTATGCATCTGATAGATCTTCCCATTCCGCAAAAAGTGATTCCATCTCTTGATTGAGCGCATCATTTTCTGTTTGAATGGCTTGTACCTTCTCGTGATCTTGGAAAATAGCAGGATCACATAGAAGCTCTTCGTTTTCACCGAGCTTGTCTTCGATGACAGCGATACGCTCTTCAATTTCTTCAATTCGGCGCTGCTTTTGTCTTTCTTTCTTTTTGAGTTCTTTCTCTTCTGCATAGGAAAGTTTTGCTGTTTCTACTGGTTTTTCTGCTTGTTTTTTATGCGTCTCCTGAGTTTGGAGTGCTTCAAGCTCTAATTGTTCGTTTTTCTTTTCAAGATAATAGTCGTAGTCACCGAGGTATTCTTTTGTTTCATTTGGTGACAACTCGAGAACTTTTGTTGCCAAGCGATTGATAAAGTAACGGTCATGCGAAACAAACAAGATGGTGCCTGGATAATCAATTAGTGCATTCTCTAATATTTCCTTACTGTCTAAATCAAGATGGTTCGTCGGTTCATCGAGAATGAGGAAATTGGCTTTTTGGAGCATCAGCTTTGCCAGTGCAAGTCGTGCTTTTTCTCCACCACTTAAAGCATGTACAGGCTTTAAGACGTCATCACCTGAAAAAAGGAAGTTTCCTAAACAAGTCCGAATGTCTTTTTCAGTCATATGGGGATAATCATCCCAAAGTTCATTTAACACTTTCTTGGAGGATGTCAGCTTGGCTTGTTCCTGATCATAGTAGCCAATCGTCACATGAGAACCAAAGCTGATATCGCCTTTTACTGGTTTTAACGTATCCGTTAAGGTTTTTAAAAGAGTTGATTTCCCGATACCGTTAGGACCGATGAGTGCCACGCTATCTTCACGTTTAATATGAAAAGATAGGGAAGAGAGGAGCGGCGTTTTTTTATCGTAACTAATATCGAGATCATGCACCTTCAGCACGTCATTTCCGCTTTGCCTCATAATATCGAAATGGAAGTTTGCGGATTTTTCATCTCCTAACGGCTTATCTAAACGATCCATCCGTTCCAGCTGTTTCCGTCTACTTTGAGCACGCTTTGTGGTGGATGCTCTTGCTAAGTTGCGATCCACGAAATCTTGAAGCTTCGAAATTTCTTCTTGTTGTTTTTCATACAGCTTCATATCACGCTCTAGCTGCTCAGCTTTTTGGTCAAGATACTTACTATAGTTCCCTGCGAACTTTTTCATCGCTGTTCTCGACACTTCATATACATGGTTCACGACTTTGTCTAAGAAGTATCGGTCATGGGAAACGATGAGGATGGCTCCTGTATAATTTTGCAAATACTGCTCAAGCCATGATAAGGTATCAATATCTAGATGGTTGGTTGGCTCATCCAAAATCAAGAGTTCTGGTTTCATTAATAATAGCTTTCCAAGCGCTAGACGTGTTTTCTGACCGCCGCTTAAGGATTGGACGGTTGTATGGTCTTCAAAATGACTAAAGCCGAGTCCGTGTAAAATGGAGCGGACATCCGCTTCATATTGGTAGCCGCCTTGATCTTTAAATGCTTGCTGCAGCCTGTCATAGGTTTTCATTAGAGAATCTAATTCTGTTCCTGTGGAAGAAGCCATTTTCTCTTCTATGGTTCTCATCTCTTGTTCCATTTCTTTTAAATGATCGAAAACGGATAGTAGTTCGTCTTTTAGCGTACGTGTAGACGTCACATCTGTATGCTGTGCTAGATATCCAATGGATAGGTCTTTCGGTTTGATGATCTCACCTTGTTCGTAAGACATTTGACCGGCAATGATTTTTAAAAGCGTGGATTTTCCTGCACCGTTACGACCGACAATGGCAATACGATCCCTCGCTTTGACTTCCAATTTTATATTCGTTAAAACGGTATCAGCGCCAAACGATTTGGACAGCTGATTCACTTGTAGAATCATCATGTAACTTCACCTCTGCTATAATATGTTAAGTGTAGCTTATCAGCAGTAAACCGGCAAATCTTACATACGGCTGCCATGGTCAAATGAAAGACAGATAGGAAAAAATAGTGTATGATTTGAGTGAGGGAGCGTTGAAAGATGAGTCAATTTAGCCACTTTAACGAACAAGGAAGAGCAAAGATGGTCGACATTAGTGACAAATCGTCTACAGTGAGAACTGCCGTTGCTGTTTCAAGCGTTCGTATGATAAAAGAAGTATTTCATCAAATACAAAAGCATGACATTGGAAAAGGGGATGTACTATCTGTCGCACAGGTAGCTGGCATTATGGCAGCAAAGCAAACGTCCAGCATCATTCCAATGTGTCATCCGCTTGCATTAAAAGGTGTCGATATCTCCTTTGATTGGGAGGAAGACGGAAATGCGTACATTCTGAACATACAAGTACAGGTGAAAACAAAAGGAAGTACGGGTGTGGAGATGGAAGCGCTCACTTCTGCCTCAGTATGTGCACTGACCGTTTATGACATGTGCAAAGCAATAGACAAAGGGATGATCATCGGCCCGACCTATCTAGTAGAAAAAACAGGCGGGAAAAACGGTGATTTTCACAGAGCATCTGATATTTAAGTTGGAGGATCTTATATGAATATAGACCAGTCAAAAATTCCACAAGCGACAGCCAAACGTTTGCCGCTTTACTACCGTTTTTTAAAAAATCTGCATGCATCAGGAAAACAAAGGGTGTCATCGGCAGAGCTTAGTGATGCAGTCAAAGTGGATTCTGCCACGATTCGCCGAGATTTTTCTTACTTTGGTGCACTTGGGAAGAAAGGGTATGGCTATAATGTCGATTACCTCTTGACCTTCTTTAGAAAGACCCTTGACCAAGATGAAATGACGAATGTCATGCTCATCGGTGTCGGGAATTTAGGGACTGCTTTTTTACACTATAATTTCATTAAAAATAATAATACAAAAATTTCAATGGCTTTTGACGTCAATGAGAGTAAAATAGGAAGTGAGATAGGCGGCGTGCCTGTCTATGATTTGGATAAGCTTGAAGAGCATGTGCAAGAGGTAGGAGATATTCCTGTTGCGATTTTGACAGTGCCTGCCGTAGCAGCTCAATCCATTACAGATCGTTTGATTGCCCTTGGCATCAAAGGAATCCTTAACTTTACGCCGGCTCGATTGAATGTGCCGGAACACATTCGAATTCATCATATAGATTTGGCGGTTGAACTTCAGTCTCTTGTGTATTTCTTAAAGCATTATTCTGTTACACAGGAGGACTGACGAAAAGGGGTAAAGGGGGTGGAGCAAATGGGTCCGATCGGTCCTGGAAGTTTGGTTCTGATTGCGGTTGTTGCGCTCATTATTTTTGGGCCGAAAAAGCTTCCTGAATTAGGAAGAGCAGCAGGAGATACATTACGTGAATTCAAAAATGCCACAAAAGGTTTAGCTGATGATCAGGAAGAAAAAAAGAAAAAAGAAGATCAGTAGAATAGGATGAGCTTCATGAATGTCAAAGATATGCCGCTTATGGAGCATATTGTGGAACTGCGAAAACGTTTAGTGATCATTGCGATGTTTTTTGTCACCTTTATGGTGGCAGGTTTTTTTCTCGCTAAGCCGGTCATTGTGTATTTACAAAATACCGATGAAGCGGCCACACTGACATTGAACGCATTTAAGCTCACAGATCCACTGTACGTGTTTATGCAGTTCGCTTTTGTCATCGCTCTTGTTTTGACGTGTCCCGTGATTTTATATCAGCTTTGGGCGTTTGTGAGTCCTGGCTTATATGAAAAAGAAAGAAAGGTGACACTTGCTTATATTCCGATTGCACTGCTTTTATTTTTGAGCGGTGTGGCTTTCTCTTATTTTATTTTGTTTCCATTTGTCGTCGATTTTATGATACGGATGTCAAATGATTTACATGTGGAGCAAGTGATTGGGATTCATGAGTATTTTACATTTCTGATGCAGTTAACACTTCCATTTGGCTTTTTGTTTCAGATGCCTGTCGTGTTGATGTTTCTCACAAGACTTGGCATCATCACACCGATGTTTTTATCAAAGATACGGAAGTATGCCTATTTTGTCCTCCTTGTCATTGCCGCACTGATTACACCGCCAGAGCTCGTTTCTCACCTCATGGTTACCTTGCCAATGCTCGTTTTGTATGAAGTGAGTATTGTCATTTCAAGAGTGACCTATCGCAAAATGCAGCAAACAGAGACAGAGGAGAAAGAAAATGATGTTGTCTCATAAAAAAGCATCGTGATCCTAATAGGGGTCACGATGCTTTTTCTATTGTGAAAGAAATTGATTGATT
Organism: Bacillus sp. 22190; assembly: GCF_052045575.1. Taxonomy (NCBI): domain Bacteria; kingdom Bacillati; phylum Bacillota; class Bacilli; order Caryophanales; family Bacillaceae; genus Bacillus; species Bacillus sp. 22190. The sequence continues at coordinate 8,929 of NZ_JBQEPF010000012.1, forward strand.
GCTTGAAAGAGATGCTCATAATACGCAGGTTCATGCGGGACAAAATCATGTACACGGACCTCTCTCTTTTCCTCACATCGCTTGCCGTCTGCATCCACTTCAAAGCCCTCGATGTTCATTTTTTCGCATTCTCTACTTAAAAGCTGCTGTGCATCCATCAGCCTTGCTCTATAAAGTCCAGCAACTTCTTCTTTCTGTAGATGGACATCCATGTGCTCTTTTTGATCCATATAAAGATACACATGGCAAAACTCACGATCGGTAAACGATGGCATATGGATTTCATCTTTAATGACACCAGCAAAGGTAAGGTTCTCAAACGAGATGGAGAGACCAAGCTCTTCTTCGACTTCTCTGATGCCATCAGAAGGCTGTTCATCTGCGAGAAGGTGGCCTGCTGCTGTGATATCAAATAGAGAAGGGAAATCCTTTTTGGAGGGACTCCTCAGCTGAAAATAGAGAAACACTGTGTCATCTTCCTTTTTTAAAAGCCAGAAATGAAAGGTTTCATGCCAAAGGCCCTCAGCATGGATATCAGATCGAGCGGCTGTACCAATCGTTTCATGCTGATTGTTCATGATGTTCAGTTTTTCGTGTTCCATGAAAACATGACCTCCATAAAAAAACCATTTTCCAAACGGCGGAAAATGGTTTCTGCTTTATTTTTGCTGCTGTTTTTTCATTTTGACAGAAAAAGCAAACATTTTTAACGCGATATTAATATTATAGGCCGCAAACACCATCAGCAAAATGCTGTAAAATGACCACATGTCACCTGGATTTTGAATGGCCATATAGGTGAACGCCACACCTACGGCAAAATAAATAACGCCCCATACGACAGGGTTTCTCATGAGAAAAAGCCTCCAATAATCATTTGCATTGTTTGAGATTGTTCTTCAATCATTTTTCTTACTGGCTCAATCTGCACAAGGATAACGAGCGAATTCATCAGCATATGAGCACCGATTGGCACAATGATTCGTTTTGTTTTCGCATATAAAAAGGCAAAGGTAAAGCCCATTGCGGTATAGAGCAAGATATGTGGGAAATCATTGTGTACAGCAGCAAAAACCACTGAACTGACAAGTGCGCCAATGAAAAAATTCGTTTTTTCATAAACCACACCAAAAATGATTTTTCGAAAAATGATTTCTTCTAATATCGGTCCAATCAGAGCGATGACGATTACAAGCCATGGAACTGCATCCATAATGGCTAAAATGTTTTGAGTATTTTCGGATTCTCGGCTAATGCCAAATGCATATTGTTCAATCGCCCCCGCAATGGATTGTGCAAAGAGGGAAAGAAAGAAACCGCCAATGATCCAAGCGATTGCCGCGCCGACTGAAGCCGGTGCTTCATTTCGAAGTGAAGCTTTTGGCACAGTCCGAAGAATGAGCAGAATAATGATTAATCCGATACAGAAGCTAATGATTGTCCATGTTCCTGACAATTTAGAGAGCTCTGCTTGTGTCATCGGTGTCTGAATGTAACCTAACCACTTCATGATGAACACATACGGAAACGCAGAAACCTGCACCAATATATACGTTAAGATGATGTACCAATATTGTTTTTTCAAGTAACGAAAACCCCTTTACTAAAAGAACTAGATTTATTGTAACACAAGTCTTCTTTTTCGTTGAAAAGGAAAGAATTTGAGTTGAAAAAAGATCATGAAAGCGTAAAAATTTTTAAAGGTTTTTACTTGAAATTGCAGAAGACATTCTTTATTATAATAAATGTGTTAGCACTCGTTGATGATGAGTGCTAAAAAAGACTACATATAAAAATTGAGGAGGTTGTTTCTTATGTTAAAGCCATTAGGCGATCGCGTAATCATTGAACTCGTTGAATCTGAGGAAAAAACCGCTAGCGGTATTGTCTTACCGGATTCTGCAAAAGAAAAACCGCAAGAGGGTAAAATTGTTGCAGCAGGTTCAGGTCGTGTACTTGAAAGTGGTGAGCGCGTTGCGTTAGAAGTAAACACAGGCGACCGCATTATCTTCTCAAAATATGCAGGCACTGAAGTGAAATATGAAGGAAAAGAATATTTAATCCTTCGTGAAAGCGACATTTTAGCTGTTATTGGTTAATCACATAAACAAAGATTGAGATATATTTCTAAAAAGACTGAGGAGGTTTCGTTATTATGGCAAAAGATATTAAGTTCAGTGAAGAAGCACGTCGTGCGATGTTACGTGGTGTAGATGCACTTGCAGATGCTGTAAAAGTAACTTTAGGACCTAAAGGACGTAACGTGGTTCTTGAGAAAAAATTCGGTTCTCCACTTATCACAAATGATGGTGTAACGATTGCAAAAGAAATCGAATTAGAAGATGCATTTGAAAACATGGGTGCAAAACTTGTGGCTGAAGTTGCAAGCAAAACAAACGATGTAGCTGGTGACGGTACAACGACTGCAACAGTTCTAGCTCAAGCGATGATCCGTGAAGGTCTTAAAAACGTAACAGCTGGTGCAAACCCTGTTGGCGTGCGTAAAGGGATCGAAGAAGCAGTGAAAGTAGCACTTGAAGGCTTGCATGAGATTTCTAAACCAATCGAAGGTAAAGAATCAATTGCTCAAGTTGCGTCTATTTCTGCAGCAGATGAAGAAGTCGGCAGCCTAATTGCTGAAGCGATGGAGCGTGTAGGAAACGACGGCGTCATCACAATTGAAGAATCTAAAGGTTTCACAACTGAGCTTGAAGTGGTTGAAGGAATGCAGTTTGACCGTGGATACGCTTCACCATACATGGTAACTGATTCTGATAAGATGGAAGCGGTTCTTGAAAATCCTTACATTTTAATCACTGATAAAAAGATCACAAACATTCAAGAAATCCTTCCTGTACTTGAGCAAGTCGTACAACAAGGAAAACCATTATTGATCATTGCTGAAGATGTAGAAGGCGAAGCACTTGCAACACTTGTTGTGAACAAACTTCGTGGAACATTCAACGCAGTGGCAGTAAAAGCACCTGGATTCGGTGATCGTCGTAAAGCAATGCTTGAAGACATCTCTGTTCTAACTGGCGGAGAACTCATCACTGAAGACCTAGGACTTGACCTGAAATCAACTGAAATTGGTCAGCTTGGCCGTGCGTCTAAAGTGGTTGTTACAAAAGAAAACACAACCATCGTAGAAGGCTCAGGAGATTCTGCTCAAATCGCAGCACGTGTGAACCAAATCCGTGCGCAAGTAGAAGAAACCACTTCTGAATTCGATAAAGAAAAATTACAAGAACGTCTTGCAAAACTAGCTGGCGGCGTTGCTGTCATCAAAGTTGGTGCTGCAACTGAAACAGAACTAAAAGAACGTAAACTACGCATCGAGGATGCACTGAACTCAACTCGTGCAGCAGTTGAAGAAGGTATCGTATCTGGTGGTGGTACAGCACTTGTGAATGTATACAACAAAGTCGCTTCCATCGAAGCTGATGGTGACGTTCAAACAGGTGTGAACATCGTTCTACGTTCTCTTGAAGAGCCAATTCGTCAAATCGCTCACAACGCAGGTCTTGAAGGATCAGTCATCGTTGAGCGCTTGAAAAACGAAGAAATTGGCGTAGGCTTCAACGCAGCAACAAACGAATGGGTAAACATGATCGAAAAAGGAATCGTTGACCCAACAAAAGTCACTCGTTCTGCACTTCAAAACGCAGCTTCTGTAGCAGCTATGCTTCTTACAACTGAAGCAGTCGTAGCTGACAAACCAGAAGAAGGCGGCTCAGGCGGCGGAATGCCGGATATGGGCGGAATGGGCGGAATGGGTGGTATGATGTAACACCCTTCGAAAACCCCTTGAAATATAGGGGTTTTTGTTTTGTCTATTTTTTGGTTAAGAGCGTTAAATGAATTGAAACCTTCACCGCTTTACATCCGTTAACTAAAGAGACAGTGATTTTTTTGGTTTTATCTAACATAAAGAGATGATTTTCAAAAGAAAAGCGGTGATCATATGGGCTTTACGACTTGGGTGGCGATTATTGTTGCGCTGGCGGTCGTGTTTGGATTGTTTGGATCGAAGAGGCGTGATAAATAAAGAAAGAGTTGAAAACCCACTTTCAATTAAGAAGTGGGTTTTTTGTTGTAAATACAACATTAATCAATTATACTAACTTTAGTTATTTGTTGTAAATGCAATAAAAGGAGTCGAGGTATATGAAAGAAATTTTGCGGGAGATCGGCGTGATTGCTCGCGCGCTTGATTCCATTAGTAATATTGAATTTAAAGAGTATGATTTAACGAAGGGGCAGTATTTGTATCTTGTGCGTATTTGTGAGGAGCCTGGCATCATTCAGGAAAAACTAGCGGAAATGATTAAGGTGGATCGAACTACGGCTGCTCGGGCTATTCAAAAATTAGAGTTACATGAATTTATTGAGAAGAAACATGACTCAGCGAATAAAAAAATCAAGAAATTGTTTCCAACTGAGAAAGGAAAAGCCGTCTATCCAATGATCAAACGAGAACATGATCATTCAAATCGGGTAGCGCTGGATGGATTTTCTGAAGAGGAAGCGGAACAGATTTATGAGTATCTTCTAAGGGTGCGAAAGAATATCGAAAAAGATTGGGAAGATGTGAAAAAAGGCAAAAAGAGAAGCTACTAATTAAATAAGGGGGGAAGGGAACATGCATGTACCATCATTTTTTCAAGTGAAAGATATGGAGAAAATCAAATCATTTATTCAATCACATTCATTTGCTACAGTTGTGACGACAACGAATGAAAAGCCCATTGCGACACATATTCCAGTGAGTTTTCATCAAATTGGCAATTCGTATGTGATCTCAGGGCATATGGCGATTGGAAATCCTCAGTGGAAAACGTTTGAAGAGAACGAGAAGGTGCTCGTCATTTTTCAAGGGCCGCATGCCTACATATCCTCTTCATGGTATGAGAAAGAAGCCGTACCGACGTGGAATTATCAAGCTGTACATGTATATGGAAAGGCTGCACTGCTCGAAAAATCAGAACTGGTCAAGGAATTAACAGCGATGCTGGAGACATATGAAAGTCATAGAGATCAGCCAGTGTTATGGGATACGTTGTCTGAGGAACTGTTAGAGAAACAAATGAAAGGGATTGTGGGCTTCAAAATCATCATTGATGAAGTTCAAGCTGCTTTTAAGTTAAGCCAAAATCGCCATGAAAGAGATTATGCTCGCATTATTGAACAGTTGGAAGCAGAGGGTGAAGTGGAAATGGCGGCTGCGATGAAAAAAAGAGAAGAGAATATATGAAAAAGCACTCTGAAGAAAAAGAGTGCTTTTGTTGTTATCCTTTTATGTTTAAATATTCTTCAAGGGTTTTACCGCTCTTATTTACTTTTTTCGCATTGGTTGATCCGAGGTATCTGAGGTGCCATGGTTCATATTGATAGCCTGTCACTTTTTCTTTACCTTTCGGATAACGGATGATAAAACCAAATTCATGGGCATGTTTGGCCAGCCATTTCGCTTCTTTTGTATTGGCAAAAGAATCTTCAGCCCAATGTTTTGAATTGGCACCGCCGATATCAAAAGCAAGGCCGGTTTGATGTTCGGAATAGCCTGGTCTTGCGCTAAATCGAGCTGCTTGTTTTTTGCCATGAGAGGCGACGTAATTGTTGTACAAGACACGCTGACGGTCGTATGAACGGAAGGTGCTAAAAGCGGTGAGTCGGATGTTTGCTTTTTTTGCTTTCGCGATCATAGCGTTTACTGCTTTTCTCGCTTGTTTGTTTTCTCCGGGATTGTATGAAGATGGGAGTCTATGTTTCTTATTCACAACCAATATCCCTTTTACATACGTACCTGGCGTTTTAGTGGAAGGAGCAGCATATGAAGCTGGTGAGCTTTTGCCTGCTTTTTTGATATATTGAGAGCTGACGTAACCCGTCTTTCCTTTATACTTTGTTTGAATCCATGAACCATTCTTTTTAAGATAAGGAATCCTTTTCCCTTTTGGAATGGTCAATATCACTGAATATTTTGTTCCAGGTCCCTTGCGAAGATGAACATTCGCTGTTGTCACGTATTTCGGTGCGGCTGCTTTTGCGACTGGTGTCGCATGAGTCATGTGTAAAAAGGGCAGCTGGACAGGAAAGATTCCAAGCCCAAGTACGAGAACCACACTGACAATAATTCCTTTGATCCACGGGTATTTCATCTTCATTTCTCTCATCCCTTTCAATCTACTAACATATACATATATTGAGATAGATTGAAATAAAGTGCAATGGTTTTTTTATGTCAATTGAGATTGAATCATATCATTTGGTTCTTTTTTTGTTTAAAATTACATAAAAAAATCCACTATTTCCATAAAAAATCAGATGAATTCCTTATAATAAAAGTATCTGAGAACGGGGAGTGAGTCGAGATGGACCAAAACGTGCTGCAAATGGATCAAGACAGATCAGAGAATGAATTCGCGGTTCTTAATATATCTTCTAAAGAGATTGGTGCTCTATCAAAGGGAGCAGCGGAGCAGATTTTACAAACGGGAGATACGGACCGTATTCATCAGCTGATGTACGTTCCGATTGAAAAGAAAGAAGATTTGAATTGGCTGATCCAATGTGTTGGGGAGGCGCTAAAGAATGAAGTTGGTGATGACGTTGCACTAGAAGTAGCTGATTTGCTCTATTTCTTTGTCATTCCGTATTATGGGAAGTATATGTTGAAAGATCGTCATTTGTATGAGGATATCGATCATTTGCTGGTACGATTAGCATCTAGAGCTCACTCGGATATTGACACGCTGATTGATATCATAAGAGAAGATTTAAATGAAAATATACAATAAAAGAAGCTTGTAGAGCGACCCTCTACAAGCTTTTTTATATCAACTTTATTCAGCAGGAACTGTTTTGACAGGCTCTTTTCTAAACACACCCATGCATCCTGCGATGATGATTAATACAGCTGGAAGGATAAAGAACACAAAAATAGAAATAATACCGCCTACAGCAGAAACTAATAATAAAATGCCACCAAGCTTTGCTTTTTTCTTCACGATAACAGATGCCACAATCGCAAGAATAGAGAAAAGCATCGCTGACCAGCCTAATCCTGTGAATTGACTCGTACCTGATTCATTAAATGCGGCATCTAGTCCTCCAAAAGCAAGTGCAAACATTGCACCGAAAAATCCCAAAATACCTCCAATTAAGCCTAAAACAAATTCTGTCGTTCTTTTCATGATACTTTCCTCCGATATGTAAATAAGAATTATTGGTACTTAAGAACCAACACAATCTTACTCATCGGCATTCTTTTCACAATATTAATAGTTTTGTTAAAAAAAACAAGAAAATCCATAAAGAATTTTCTTGTCCAATTACTGGGCTCTCTCCCAGGTAATCTTTGTTTCATTTGTTGTTTTCTTTCCTTTTGCCAGTACTTTTCCGTTTTCTTGTTTCACGGTGATGTTTAGGTCATAAAAGGAGTAGAGGGCGCCGAGGCTGTCATTTTCCGGTTTATGCAGGTTGTTTTCCTTTTCAGTGGATGCACCAATAGCTAGTGTTTTGGCAAAGTTCAAACCAATGACTTCAGCGTAATCACTATTGGTCTCAGATGAAGCCGTCACGTTTAAGGAAATGACTTTTTTCTTTTGATCAACGGTGATCGCTGTGTCTTTTACGAGCTTAGACTGCTCCATGACCTCTTTCGTTTCATTTTGAATGCGTTCATTAATCGTTGGAAGTGCCGTAGATTCTGTTTTTTCTTCTTTTGCCGTATTTGAGCAAGCTGCTAGGATAGAGAAGGTTGCAACAAGACTCATGAAAACAAGTAGACTTTTTCTCACGTTCTTTCTCCTTTGTTCTTCAAAGTATGTATGCTTATGTTACCACGAATTGATGTTTTGATTAAAAGAGAAGTGTTGATAAGCTGTGAACAATCAAAAGCACCCAAAGGTGGGTGCTCATGTTTTATTGTGCTGAAAGGGTTGTACTAAGTGGAACAGAAGAAATGACCGTGAATTTTGGAGCCGGAGCACCAGATTCTAGATTTTTGCGTAAAAGAGATGATTTGACGGTGCCGTCCCATTTTTTATAGACACTTCCAGATGTATTTGCACGAAGCTGTACATTAGAGAAACTTGCTTGCGAGTAGCTGTTTGTTCCATTATCCTGTACGCCGTGTACCATTTTGACAACATCAAGGTTTTTCAGACGGCTAGGGTTGTAAACAGGCTGCTTATAGCGCAGTTTCCCGTTGACGTATAGTGACACTGTGCCATCACCATTGTTGATGAGCTTTAAGTTGACACGTGCACCATCTTTAATACTTGAATCGTATTCACTGTTCCAATATTGACTGCCGCCTTGGGAGCCGGTGCCCAGGAATACCTTATAGCCAGAAGCTGTTTTTGAAATCCCGCTTTCAACAACGGCAGAACCGAGACCAAGATACCAGTCGGCATAGCCATTTTTAATGGTTGCTGTTTTTGGCAGCACAATATCAGCCGTGATACCTGACCATTTGGCTTCATCCGTTTGTGTCACGATGGCGCCGTGACGAGGACCAGCCGCAGAGGCAGGAATACTTGAAAGCATCAAAACGAAGGTCAAACTTACACTCAAAACGATGAACCACTTTTTCATGAAAATTCCTCCTTATCTTTGATTCATTTCTATTATATAAAACGAAAGGGGAGGTCTACTTACGATGTTCTGGCTGTTTTTGGTGAAATTTATGAACAAAATCGGTCATTAAGTGGTCAACTTGTATTCGAATTGTAATGTGACTGTAAAATAACTGGGTGCATCTTCATGTATAATAGGGTCAGAAACCAAATACGGAGGATTTTTTAATGAATAAAAAGCTTATCGCGACAATCGTAACAGTAGCTAGTTTATTTTTAGCGTTTAGTTTCTCACATGGAGCAAGTGCAAAAAAAGTAAGCGGCAATATTACATGGTATAATGGTGTCGGTAAAAAAGGCGCAGATGGAAAAAAACTCGGTCATTGGGATGCAGCAACGAAAATGGGATTTGACGTACCGAAAAAAGGTACAAAACTAAGAGTGACAACAAAAGCGAAACCACATAAAGTGATTACAGTATATAAATATGATGTAGGTAGAATGCCAAACGCAGTATTAGACGTAAGTCCGAAAGCATTCAAAGCACTTGGGTATAAAACAAGTAAAGGTGTCGTCAAAGGGCATTACACTTATTAATACATAGGCATGCAAAGAAGCGGGAAAAGTTCATTTTCTGGCTTCTTTTCTTGTGGAGAGGGTCTGAAAATCAATGAAAAAATCAACATGGTGGATCGTCACAGTGATTGGAGTCGCAGCAATTGCGGCCGTCATCTTCTTCATGATGAAGCCGGGGCAAGAGGCAAAACATGCAGGAAAAGTGAAAACAAATCAAGATGCAAAAGACGAATTGCTTGTTTCATTTACGGATCAAAAGTTAAACAATACTTATTACTTGCATGACAAGGCGCTTCATACAGAGAAACTGACAGCATATCCTTCAATTGCTTATGATCAGGCAAAACAGCTTTTATACTACACGTATACAGATGAAGACACACAAAAAGTAAGTATACGGGAATTGAATGTGAAAACGGATAAAGAAAAAACGCTCTTTACGAGTGACGATTCAATCGACAGTATGAGACTTTCTGGTGACGGAAAACAGTTATATTTAAGGTATAACAAGGATTCAGGTGAGCAATTTTATGTAGCGTCTTTTGATTTGAAAACACAGAAAGTGAAAGTGTTATATCCAGAAAAAAGTGATGATGATACGGTGAGTTCTTTTGCTTATGATCCAGCATCAAATCTGTTGGCCATTCAGCATTATTCGTTAAAAGAGGATTATAAAAAGACGGATGAGGCAAATGAAAAAGGAATGGATCCTGAACCAACGACCATGAAGATTACCCTACAAACAGGTGAGAAGGGAAAGCGAATTGCACGTATTTCTCAAACCATCAATGATATTTCTTTTTCACCAGATCATAAAAAACTTATTTATACAGAAGTGAAGGTTCGAAATGAAAAAGAAGTATCATCTATTAAGGTGATGGATGTAGATACAGGAAAAGCGAAGACACTCGTTAAAAACAGCCAAGATGTGCGTATTTTAAGTGCTGCCCAGCCGCAATTTTCTGCGGATGGTACATCTGTTTATTTCTTAGGTGTTGCAAAGAACGCAAAGGAATTAAAGGATGACACAGGACGAAAGGCGAAGGTCAGAACCATTTTTGAATATGATATTAAGAAGAAAACAGTAGAAACCGCTTGGGAGAAAGAAGGCGGGATTGTTAACAATTTCACTGTCAATCGGTAAAAGGTGCGCGTTCAGTTATTTCATATAACTGGACGTTTTTTTATTTTGTCATGGGATGTGTTGGTGAAAAATGCGGATTTGTGAAATCAACATCACTTTTTAAGCAAGGAAATGAGTGGTATTTTGATATTTTGCTACTGTGACAGAATCAGCGTAAGAGAGTAAAGTAAGTGGAAATAAAAAAACGAGAGGACAGAAGACTTCTCGTTTTCTCTTATTTATTGTTTTCATCTAGTAAGTTTTGAAAAATAAACAAGGCATTAATGGAATGAGGGAATCCCGCAACCTTTGTACAGTGCTTAATGATCTCCATAATCTCTATAACAGAGAGCCCGATATGTAATGCTTGTACAAAATGAGCTTTTAACTCTTCATCACAATCACCTTTTGCAATGAGAGCCGATAATGTGCTGATGGCCTTCTGTTTTTCATCTAATATGAAGTGATTGAATTCTTTTTGTTCACCGAGTTCAATTGTTAGTTGTTCAATGTTTGATCGAATGCTCTCGTTTTCATGAATTGAAAGCTTCTCCCTGTTACCTGCCACTGTTTCTTGCTTGACCTGGCAAGTCTCTTTTTCTTCATTCAAATTGAACTCCTCCGTTTTTTATGACGATTTTCTATTTGTTTGTGCATGGTTTCTTAAGTGCCTTTTGATAGAGGTAATGGGTATATAGTAGTATTATCGGTTTACTTCGTCAACTTTTTAAGTGTGTAATGTTCAAAAAAATGCCATTCATGCGATACATTGTTCGTTTTTTCTCATGGAGATTGAAAAGAAAATAGAGGGCTAATATATAGAAGCTGTTAGCCCTTTTCATATTACGCAATTAAGAGAGGTTTCACATTTACTAAATGATATCCATCGGCCGCATCATGTCATAATCCTCGTGTTCTAAAATGTGACAATGCCACACATATCGTCCGCTATATGGGACAAACCGAGCGATGATGCGAATGACTTCACCGGCATGCGCCTGAATTGTATCCTTGTAGCCTTGTTCATGCAAAGGAGGCGCCTCATTTGGTCCTGTGTACACGATTTCACCTGTTGATTGATAGATGTCTGTATCGAATGGTCTTCTATCAATCACTCGAAATTGAACAAGATGTAAATGAATAGGGTGTGTACCTCTTGTTGGATTGACGATGTTCCACACCTCTACACTGCCAAGTCGAGGATTTTCTGTGACAGGATCATTCCAAAACTGGTTATCTAGTAATAAAATCGGGCGCCCATATTTATCTTGTGTGCCAGTAAGGGTCAGCGTTCGCTCGTTATCAGCTCGGCTCGGCCGGAGCGGTGGCAGTGGTTTGAAGATCGGACGTAATGTTTTAGCTGCTCTTCCTTTGAGCGGACGAGTGACTTTAAATTGCATAATGTTCGCATCTGTTTCTGGATTGACATCCTGACCGCAGCCTGCCGTATTTTTTAAAACAATCGTTTTGTTTTCGTAAGCTGAGAAATCGATGATGACATCAAAACGTTCAGCAGGTGCAATGCTAAAAGATTGGTGATGAACAGGTCTTGGCAAAAAGCCGCCATCAGATCCAATTTGTAAGATTGTGGCGTCGTTATCTAGATGAAGCTCGTAAGTTCTTGTATTGGATGCGTTTAAGATACGAAAACGATATTTTCGCGGCTCTACTTCTAAATACGGCCATACTTTTCCATTGACTAAAATCGTTTCCCCGCAAAAAAATGGCACGATAGAGGGATCTGGAAGGTCACTATCTTCTGGTGTGTTATTTGGTCTACTTGGGTAAAACAGTGCGCCATCCTCCTGAAACGTCCGGTCCATGATCATTAAAGGGATATCATATTCATCTTTTGGTAATTCGAGCGATTTTTCAAATGCATCTGAGATCAAATAAAAGCCAGCTAATCCGGCGTATACATTTAATCGTGTCAATGCCATGGCATGATCGTGATACCACAATGTGCATGCTTGCTGGTGATTAGGGTATTCGTAAACCTCTCGTTCAAAGAAGGGACCGGTTGCTTCAAAGTCTCGCGAAAACCAAGCCTCTGGATAACCGTCACTGCTTGCAGGTGTCACGCCCCCATGCAGGTGAACGACTGTTTTGACTTCGGGTTCATCATGATGTCCAGCGTGAATGGTATGATCGACAGGCAGGAAGTGTTTCAGCGGCAATTTGTTCATCCATTTCACTTTGACCTTTTCATTTCGATTCGCTTTAATGGTTGGACCAGGCAAACTGCCATTATAGGTCCATAGCTTGGTTGGGGGCAGATCTCTATGAACTTTTAGGAACACCTCCTCCATAGCGATTTCATAATATGTTTGTCTTGGGTTTTTTTTGACGGGCTCTGCGACTTCTGGAATTGGCAGCTCGTCAACAAACTTTTCTAGGTTCATGTTGACTAATCCTCACTTAAAATCAATTTGATACATTATAAGTGCGGACATCAAAATAGGTGAATAAAATAAAAAAAACCCGCTTTTCAGCGGGAGAATTAAGGGTGTTTATTTTCAAGCGCTGCACTTGCAGGCACTTTTTTGTTTGGTTTAAAGATGAAGTAGGCGACTAGTACACTGATGGTAATGATGCTTGTCAGTATGAGCTGAGGTCTCATTGATTCGATAAACAGCATAGAGGCCAAGATGGCGCAGATGACCAAAATGGTAAAGTACGTAAGGTATGGGAACAGCCACATTTTGATTTTGAGTTGTTCAGGATTTTCTTTTTCAATTTTACGACGCATTCTTAATTGTGAAACGGCAATGACCAAGTAGACAAGAAGTGCAATGGCACCAGAGGCATTGACTAGAAATAGAAAGATTGTTTCAGGGTAAAAGTAGTTCATCATGACGGCAATATAGGAAAAGAAGGTACCAGCGACTGTAGCTGCTACAGGGACACCGCGTTTGCTGATTTTCATAAAACGTTTTGGTGCTTCGCCTCTTTCTGCTAATGAATAAAGCATTCTGGACGTTGTGTATAGACCGGAGTTTAAACAAGAAAGAACGGCTGTTAAAACAATGACGTTCATGACTTGAGCGGCTGATGGGACACCGATGTATTCTAATACTGCAACGAACGGGCTTGTTAAAATATTCGCTGAATTCCATGGGAGTAACGTGACAACGACGGCGATCGACCCGACGTAGAAAACAATAATACGCCATACAACTGAACGGGTAGCTGTTGTCACAGATTTGACAGGGTCTGCTGATTCACCTGCGGCAATTGCCACAATCTCGGTTCCCATGAATGAAAAGATGACAACGACAATCCCGAGGAGCACAGAGCCGAACCCGTTTGGAAGGAAACCGCCATTCCCCGTTAAATTGGCAAGACCTGCAGTATGATGACCGCCAAAACCAAAGATAAATGCAAAACCAATGAGTAGGAATAAAATAATGCTGACGACTTTAATCAATGAAAACCAATATTCAAATTCGCCAAAAGATTTAACAGAAAAGATATTTGTCAAGGTTAAGAGGATTGTGAGGATAAGACTTGTGAGCCAAACAGGTGCATCTCCATACCAATATTGAATAATGGCAGCACCGGCAATGGCTTCGATGGCGATGACGATGACCCAGAAGAACCAGTAAAGCCAGCCGATTGTAAATCCGGCCCACGGGCCGATGGCGTCGCTCGCATATTGTGAGAAAGAGCCGCTTGTCGGATAGGCACAGGCCATTTCTCCAAGCATTCTCATAATAAAGATGACCAGAAGTCCGGCAAATGAATAGGAAAGAATCGATCCAGGCCCTGCAGAATGAATGACAGCACCACTACCAACAAATAGCCCTGCCCCAATGACCCCGGCAATGGAGATCATTGAAATATGTCTTGTCTTAAGGTTTTTTTGAAGACCGTTTGTCATGTTGGACATTTCTTTACCTCCAAACATTTCTCTTTTATTCGAGAGTTTGTTTTTAGAATATTTTAAATTTTATCATACTGAATTGTCATTCAGCATTGGACAGGTTATCAAACTGACATTTCAAACCTCTTAACATGATGTTAAAAAGTATAAAGGATTTGAGAGATTATGTTCCCTTATTTTCCTCTGCCCATTCTTAAAAATAGCATAAGAAGGAAGAAAGAAAAGTTGTGTTTTAAAATAAAACTATTCTGACAATTGTGTGGTAGAGTGATTTTGTTCTTTTTCATTTTTCGGGGTGGTTTTGAAAAACGTTGATGGGAGTAGGTCTTGAGGTCAATTGACCTTATAAAAATAAGTTTGCTTAGGTCAACACATTTCTATGTATCCTATTTTGCTGATTCAAGCGAATCATGTTGCTGTAGACCCACACGGGCTTGGCTTTGTAAGATAAATATAGAAAAGTAATGTGTGAGGAGGCGCTGTTCGGTATGGAGCGCTACAACGAATTAAGACAAGGTGAAACAGGTGCTTGGGTCAGCATTATAGCCTATGTGATCTTATCTGCTGTCAAACTGATCATTGGGTATGTGTTTCATTCAGAAGCCCTTTCCGCAGATGGCTTGAATAATACGACAGATATCATTGCTTCGCTTGCCGTATTAATTGGGCTGCGTATTTCTCAGAAGCCACCTGATGAGGATCATCCATACGGTCATTTTAGAGCTGAAAATATTGCGTCACTTGTGGCTTCCTTTATTATGATGCTTGTCGGGCTTCAGGTTTTGCTGAGTGCAGGCCAGTCGCTTTTCTCATCAGAGCATCAAACGCCTGATATGATTGCAGCTTGGACGGCAGCAGGAAGTGCTGTTGTGATGTATGGCGTGTATATGTATAACCGTAAACTGTCTAAACGAATTAATAGCCAGGCGCTATATGCCGCAGCGGCTGATAATAAATCAGATGCTTATGTGAGTATCGGGACGTTTGTCGGAATTATCGCCTCTCAATTTCAGCTGGCGTGGGTTGATACGCTTGCTGCGTTTGTGATTGGCTTAATTATCTGTAAAACGGCGTGGGAGATTTTCAGAGATGCGTCTCATTCGTTAACGGACGGTTTTCATATAAAAGATATGTCTAAATATAAAGAGACGATTGAAGCGACACCAGGAGTGGGCGATTTGAAAGACATTAAAGCTCGTTATCTTGGAAGCACCGTCCATGTGGATGTGGTCGTTGAAGTAGAACCGCATTTAAACATCGCAGAAAGCCATGATATTGCAGATGAAATTGAACGCAGAATGAAGCAAGAACATGATATTCTACACTCTCATGTTCATATGGAACCAGCAAGTGAGCCTAAAGAGGAGCAGAAGTCTTTTCCATCGTGAGAAGGCTTCTTTTTTCTACGTGTTGATGTTTCATGCAAATGCGTGTTGTATGGTAAAGTTAGACTATATGAAAATTGACGGAACCGTGATAGGAGGATCAGGATGGCATTTGATGAACCGATGCATTCAGATTTACAAAAAATCGTAGATAACATCAATAAAGTGATGGTAGGGAAAAAAGATATTGCGATATTAAGCCTTGTTGCGATTTTGGCGAAGGGGCATGTGCTATTAGAGGATGTGCCTGGCGTTGGGAAGACCATGATGGTTCGTGCTCTGGCAAAATCCATTGGGTGTGAGTTTAAGCGAATTCAATTTACGCCTGACCTTTTGCCTTCAGATGTAACAGGTGTGTCGATTTATAATAAAAAGACAAACGAGTTTGAATTTAGACAAGGACCGATTATGGGGCAGATTATTTTGGCTGATGAAATCAACCGAACCTCTCCTAAAACACAATCAGCCCTTCTTGAAGCGATGGAAGAAGGCAGTGTCACAGTGGACGGAGAAACGATGCCGCTGGCAGATCCTTTCTTTGTGATGGCAACGCAAAATCCAGTGGAGTATGAGGGAACCTATCCACTTCCAGAAGCGCAAATGGACCGCTTCTTATTTAAGCTACAGATGGGGTATCCAACCATGCTGGAGGAGCTTGAGGTGCTGAATTTGCAGGAGAAACAATCGCCAATTGACACGCTTCAGGCAGTCATGACAAAAGATCATATCCATGCTTTGCAGCAAGCGGTTCAGACCGTACATGTGGATGCGTCGATTAAAGAATATATTGTCGAAATCGCCCAAGCGACGCGAAATCATCCGTCTGTCTATTTAGGCGTGAGCCCAAGGGGTTCAATTGCATTGATGAAAGCGGCTCAGGCGTATGCGCTGTTGAACAGGCGGGATTATGTGATTCCTGATGATGTACAGTATTTGGCGCCTTACACATTGCCGCATCGCATGATTTTGACATCAGAAGCAACATATGAAGGGAAGAAGGCGGAGACACTGCTGCGACAGATGATTGAGCAAATTGGCGTACCAGTTCAAAAGTCGATGACTCAATGAAGTCACGTGACCGTTTCGCTTTTTCACTATGGTTAAGGGTGTTTATGCTCCTTCTCCTCACAGTAGCAGCCTTTTGCTATGCCATGTTTCAGGGCGGATTTGTGAGCTGGTTCCTTTTTTATGCATTTTCACCATATGCTTTGTATGCTTTGTTGTTTGCCCTTGTTCCACTTCGTGCAACAGCCAAAAGGACATTACAGCATACCCGCTTAAAGGCAGGGGATGTGCTGTCTGTTGACCTTGAAATCAAGCGGACGAATCTATTTCCGTACGTGTACGTCATACTTGAGGATGACCCGCCGGATACCTTCCATTTACAGGAACAGATTGAAATGAAGCGAATGATCTTTCCCTGGTTTCGGAAAACGTGGCGATTTTCGTATCAATTAAATGATATTGTGCGGGGAGAGCATCAATTGACGGCGGTTAGAATCAAAACGGGTGATATGTTTGGGTTTGTTGAAAAAGAAGTGATTCTTCCACTAGAGAAAACATTGCTTGTGTATCCGAAAATGTTGGATATTCCGGTTGAATCTGCTGCATCGGTGAATGAAAATGGAGGCAAAGCGGTGCACTCTTGGTTAAATGAACCGACAAATGTGACGACAGGTGTGCGTGAATACCAGCAAGGAGACCGTTTCGCTTGGGTGGACTGGAAGACAACAGCTAGAAGAGGTCAGCTTATGACGAAGGAGTTTGAACAGAATCAGACAAAGGATCTGGTGGTGTTTGCTGATTTTACAGATGAAGCCGCTTTTGAAACGATTGTGTCTATGGCCGCATCGGTTCTGCAAACGGCTGTGAAAAAAGGGGTGCCGGTAGGCCTTGTCCCGCTTGGGGATCAGCACTTATTTCGAGTGGATCAAGGAGAGTGGCATTTACAGGACATGCTCTACTATTTAACAAAGGTGCAGTATCAGCCTTCTCGTGCAACTGATTATCAATCATTAACATCGAGTGAGCACCAGCAGACAGGTAAGTATGTGGTGACAGGTCATCTGCAAGAAGAGCTTGCTACCATTTTACTTGGGAATCGAAATAGAAATAACATCACCGTTCTTTTAGTGAAGAGAGCCGTTGATCGATTGACGGCAAAAGAAAAACAGCTTGTGGACCGGCTTAAAGCTTCTGGGATACACACGACCCTTTTATTTGAGGACCGGCTGCACGAAAGAACTGTGAGGTGACAAACATTTATATGCATCAGCGGCAAAGCCGTTTTGAGTTGTTCATCTATTATGCTGTCGCATTTCTGCTGCTTTGGGAGTGGCTTCGTCCGCTTCAAGATTTTACAGAGACGAGTCATACGTCTTATTTCATCATTTTTATAGGGCTTACGTGTTTGTTTACGTTCTTTCGATTGAAGTGGTATGTGACGTTTCCTATTTGTGCTGGATTGATCTTGCTCGCATTATATTTGATTTTTTATCAATCAGAGCCAAGTTATCTGCCTGCGCTGTTTGCTGATATTCAAGATAATATTTCTTTGATGAGCATGGGCATGTGGAGTGACATGTATCCGTCTTTCCGCACATTGTTGTTCTATATTTTGCTTTGGCTGCTTGTTTATTTGCTCCATTATTGGGTTGTGTATCAGCAGCGTATCTTTTTCTTTTTACTGATGACGATTGTATATGTCACGATTCTTGATACGTTTACGCCTTATGATGCGACTTTTGCAATCGTTCGAATTATGGTATTTGGCTTTTGTTTGCTTGGCCTGCTCTATTTCGACCGGCTTCGTTCGGCTGAAGGTGTGCGGGTGTCACAGAAAGCGCGTTTCAATTGGTTCTTACCCATGCTGGCGCTTGTCCTTGTATCAGCATCACTCGGTGCTTCTTTGCCAAAATCTGATCCGAAATGGCCTGACCCTGTCCCGTTTTTTAAAGCGGTCACGAATCAAGATGGTTCCACCGGGCAGAATAAGGTGGGATATAGTGCGGATGATTCGTCGCTTGGGGGACCGTTTAGTGAGGATCGTACACCGGTATTTAAATGGAGCGGAAAAGAGCCGTCTTATTTTCGTGTAGAAACAAAAAGTATTTACACGGGGAAAGGCTGGGAGGATGCTTCAAATGATACGAAACCTACTCGGTTAAAAGGGAATGATGTGCCGAACCGGTGGTTTACCAATCGCGTGAAAACAGAGGAGCATGAAACGAGAGTCGATATGGAATCAAATTATCGATTTAATCATGCTGTTTATCCGATTGGTACGGTTATGCTGACGCCAATGGAAAACATTCCACTGCAAATGATGGGCAAAACGGAGAAAATTGTCCCGTCTACTCAAAACCCGCCCAAAAATTTAGGGAACTATCGAGTCAGCTTCTTATCACCTACATTTATCCTAGAGGACTTACAGCGAATCAAAGTGCCAACCAAGCAGCAAGTGAACCAGCAGGTCGGACGTGAATACTTACAGCTCCCATCCTCGCTGCCAGAGCGTGTGAAAACATTGGCGAACAGCTTAACGGAAACGAAGGATAATATGTATGATAAAGCAAAAGCGATTGAGGATTATTTAGGATCTGCGAAGTTTTCATATGAAACCCAAAATGTCGCTGTGCCTGGGCGTAACGAAGACTATGTGGATCAGTTCTTATTTGACACAATGATTGGCTATTGTGATAACTTTTCAACCTCGATGATTGTCATGCTTCGCTCGATTGGAATTCCGGCGAGATGGGTGAAAGGGTACACGTCAGGTCAGTTATATGAAACACAAATGGATGGAAACAATGTGTATGAAGTGACCAATAACAATGCGCATTCATGGGTAGAGGTGTATTTTCCAAACCGTGGCTGGGTGACATTCGAACCGACAAAAGGGTTCACGAACCCAGAGACATTTACGAATGAAACCACGGCTAACAACGACCAAACAGATGATCAACAGGATGAAAAAGATCAGCCCGCATCTGATCAACAAGAAAACGAGCAGACACAACAGCCGCAGCAACAAGAACCAGAACAGGCGGCAAAACAAGAGGAACAAGCAGCTAAAGCAAAGCCAAGTATGATTCATGTTGGTTCAATCTTGGGCTACGCAGCAGGTGCAATTGTCTTTCTTGGAATTATAGGCTGGATGCTTTACCGGTTCAGAGCAAGATGGCTGCCAATCTTTATTGTGAGAAAGGTAAAACGTCTGCCAGATGAGGAAGCTTTTTTCTACGCATATGCTGCTCTATTAAAACAGCTAAAGCGCAGAGGGATCGATAAAAAGCCAGGCATGACGCTAAGAGAATTTGCTTCTTTGATCGATGACAAGGAAGGGAATCATCACATGTCTGAACTAACGCAGTTCTATGAGCGGGCGCTCTACAGGCGAGAAGATGCCTCGGCGCTTTGGCGGCAGTCGGTGAAGTTATGGGAAAATTTAATAAACAGGAGATAGTCTTGACCCCGTACCTTCCTGTTGTTAGAATAGGTGAATATTAAAACCTTCTAAAATACATGAAATTGAAGCGTTCGGATGTGAGTCTGGGCGCTTCAAAAGCGTGATTTACACTGAGAGCAGGTTTTCTCCTCTCATTTTTTCTGTGCGTTTATAAAAACTATATTGGACATAGAGGTGACACCATGACAAATTTAGTAAATGAAATGATTTTGGTTCTCGATTTCGGTAGTCAGTACAATCAGCTGATCACTCGCCGTATTCGTGAATTTGGTGTGTACAGTGAGCTTCATCCGCACACTTTAACTGCTGAAGAAATTAAAGAAATGGCGCCGAAAGGAATCATCCTTTCTGGTGGACCAAACAGTGTATATGATGAAGGATCTTTCCGTTGTGACGAAAAGATTTTTGATCTAGGCATTCCAGTTCTAGGCATTTGCTACGGCATGCAGCTGATGACTCACTATTTAGGTGGGAAAGTAGAAGCGGCAAGCCAGCGTGAATATGGAAAAGCAGACATTCATATTAACGGAACACCTGCTTTATTCAAAGACCTTCCAACGGATCAAGTCGTTTGGATGAGCCATGGTGACCTTGTCGTTGAAGTACCAGAAGGCTTTACAGTTGATGCAACAAGTGCACATTGTCCAAACTCAGCGATGAGCTTAGCTGAGAAGAATTTCTATGGCGTTCAGTTCCACCCAGAGGTACGTCACTCTGAGTACGGAAATGATCTATTGAAGAACTTTGTCTTCGGCGTATGTGAGTGCGATGGCAAATGGTCAATGGAGAACTTCATTGAAATCGAAATGCAGAAAATCCGTGAAACAGTAGGCGACAAACAAGTATTGTGCGCACTAAGCGGCGGTGTAGATTCATCTGTTGTGGCGGTATTGATCCACAAAGCCATCGGCGATCAGCTGACATGTATTTTCGTTGACCACGGTCTTCTTCGCAAAGGCGAAGCAGAAGGGGTAATGAAAACATTTAGCGAAGGTTTCAACATGAACGTGATTAAAGTAGATGCGAAAGATCGCTTCTTAAACAAGCTAAAAGGTGTGTCTGATCCTGAGCAAAAACGTAAAATCATCGGTAACGAATTCATTTATGTATTCGATGACGAATCGGACAAGCTAAAAGGAATCGACTACTTAGCACAAGGAACTCTTTACACTGACATCATTGAGAGTGGAACAGCAACGGCACAAACAATCAAATCTCACCACAACGTTGGCGGTCTTCCAGAAGACATGCAGTTTGAATTGATTGAGCCACTTAATACGCTATTCAAGGATGAAGTCCGTGCTCTAGGATCAGAGCTAGGTATTCCAGACGATATCGTATGGAGACAGCCATTCCCAGGTCCAGGACTAGGAATCCGTGTACTAGGTGAAATTTCTGAAGAAAAACTAGAAATCGTCCGTGAATCGGATGCGATTCTACGCGAAGAAATTGCCAACTTCGGCCTTGAGCGCGACATCTGGCAATACTTCACGGTCCTCCCAGACATCCGCAGCGTAGGTGTCATGGGTGACGCAAGAACATACGATTACACAATCGGTATCCGTGCTGTTACATCTATTGACGGTATGACAAGTGACTGGGCAAGAATCCCTTGGGATGTACTTGAAAAGATCTCGACTCGTATCGTGAATGAAGTGAAGCATATTAACCGTGTGGTGTATGATATTACGAGTAAGCCTCCTGCTACGATTGAGTGGGAGTAGTTATAATAGAGCTAGAAACCTTTGTGTATCAAGGGTTTCTAGCTCTTTTTTATGTTAAATTGCACTTTTTCCTTCCGTTTTATTGTGTGAATTCATCATTCCATCCCTTACACACATCAATCCATTGTGTATAACCGGAGTGTTTTTCTAATTGTTTGATTGTTAGTTCAATAGCACTGTTACTGCTCCCGCAGGCTGGATAGACTGTCTCAAAACGTTTGAGTGACATATCTAAATAAACAGTAACGCCATTCTTTATAGCAAAAGGACATACTCCACCAATTTCATGACCGATCAAGTCAACAACCTCATGAGGAGGCAGCATTTTCGCTTTTGTTTTAAAATATTCTTTGAATTTTTTGTTATCAACTTTTGCATCACCAGAGGTCACAACTAAAATAGCTTGTCCATTTACTAGAAAGGAGAGTGTCTTTGCGATTCTTTCAGGTTCGCAGCCCAATGCAGAAGCAGCCAAGTCTACGGTTGCGCTAGATATTGAAAATTCCTGAATTCGAGTATCCATTTCATATTGTTTAAAATAATCTTTTACTTTCTTGATTGACATGATGATGTCTCCTTTTTATTCGTGTTGATTTGAAGTTTGCTCGACTTTATTATTTAAACGATATTGATGTGGTGTTAGATGATACTTTTTCTTAAATAAACGAATGAAATGCTCTACATTTTGATAACCAACGGCTCCCGCAATATCATCTATTTGTAATTCACTACCGGTTATCATTTCGCAGGCTTTTTCCAATCTTATTTCTTGTCGAATCTCACGAAATGATTTGCCGAGTTTACGAGCTATATATCTAGACAGATAAGATTGTGAAAGGTTAAATTCCTCTGCCATCTTCTGGATTGTTATATGCTCACAACATTGCTGAATATATTGAAGCATTTGAATCATACGTATATCACTATATGGTTTGACCTGAATGACGTTCATATGACTTGGTTTGAATCTTAATAAAAGACATAATAATATCTCAAACAAATTATTCATAATCAACTGGTATCCAGGAAACCGATTGTGATTTTCTGTAAATAGATGCAGAGAGCAGTCTAGCAAATTTTTATCCAAGTGACTATGGAAAATAAGAATATGTTTATTTTCTTTTATATACAATGCATTCAAAAAGAACTCTGAAATGACATGATTTCCTTTTAACATTTTAAAAAACACTTTTTGAAAAGTACTTTTGCGGATCATGATTTGGATTGCGATTGTATTCTCCATTACAAGTGGCTTGTGTATTGTGTCAGGTGGAATAAAGGCAATATCTCCTGATTTCAAAACGATTTTTTTATCTTCCACTTCTACATACATCTCATTTTCCAGAACATAAATCATCTCAAAGAAATCATGGATAGCCGACAATTGAGGCATAAAACGGCTATACTTTCTCACTTCGATATCTTTCTCCTGACCTAACCACATGGTATCCTCTTTTTCAAATTCGTTCTGCCCTCTTAGCAAAAATTCTTCTATATATATTTGCTTTTGCATGAAATTGTTTTGATCATAATCCTTCAAAAATAATTGCAATGATTGATTGTCATGCTTTTTCTGTTGGTATTGTTGATAAAAGATTTCTTGCTCGTTATATTTTCTTAAATATTGCATCGCTTCATGTTTTTCAAGTGTATCTGTTTCCATCTACATCCAAACCTCTAGTTTATTTACTGCAACCACCAGGGCCTTTACTGTTGCTTCTATAATATCTTTATCGATTCCAGCACCCCAATGCATTTTTCCTTGATTTGAAATACCAATCTGCGCACAGGCTTTTGCTTGAGAATCGTTGCCCAAAGAATTCTGTTCATAGACTTCCAAATCATACTCGAGATGAAAATGTGCTTTTAACGCGTTACTGATTGCATCTAAACTTCCAGTGCCAGTTCCTTGTATGTCAATTTGTTGATGATCTCTCAGCAAAGTTAAGGTGACTTCTTGCTTCTCTCCTTTATGAAATTGATAATCGATCAGCTGGAAATGAGGGTGAAAATCAACATACTGCTCTTTAAAAACATGATATATTTCTTCGACAGACAATTCCCTATTTGTCTGATCAGATACTTTCTTCGCTGCATATCCCATGGCTTCATTCATTTGATAAGGAAGTTGAATGCCATAATTTGTTTCTAATATATAGCCTATGCCGCCTTTTCCAGACTGGCTATTGATTCGAATCACATCCGTTTGATAATTCCTCCCCAAGTCAACTGGATCTACTGGGATATACGGAACGTCCCATTTATCAACATGATGTTCCTTTCTATATTTCATACCTTTAGATATCGCATCTTGATGTGACCCTGAGAATGCGGTGAAAACCATCTCACCAGAATATGGCTGTCTCTCATGAACAGTGATTTTTGTTAGTTTTTCATATTTTTTACGAATCGCTTCTAGGTTATTGAAATTCAATTGTGGATCATAACCTTGTGAGTACATATTCATTGCCAAGGTAATCAAGTCTACGTTCCCTGTACGTTCACCGATACCAAATAATGTCCCTTCGACTCTTTCTGCGCCAGCTAGCACACCAAATTCTGCATCACTCACCCCAGACCCGCGGTCATTATGAGGGTGAACAGATAATGTCACACTGTCTCGGTAAGACAGATTTTTGTGTATATACTCAATCTGACTTGCAAAGATATGAGGCATTGAATATTCAACTGTTGTCGGAATATTGATGATCGCTTTGTGATGTGGTGTCGGTTTCCAAATATCTAAAACACTATTACAAATATCTAACGCGTAATCCACTTCTGTTCCTGGAAAGCTTTCAGGACTATATTGAAAATAAATATCACTTTCTGTTTTTTCGGCCAGTTCTTTTACTAAAATAGCGCCATCAATGGCAATTTGTTTAATTTCATCTTTTGTTTTCTTAAATACTTGTCTGCGCTGCGCTTCTGAAGTCGAATTATATAAATGAACAATCGCTTTCGGTACCCCCTTAATGGCTTCGAAGGTTCGGCGGATAATATGCTCTCTCGCTTGCGTGATCACCATAATCGTGACATCGTCTGGAATCATATGACGATCAATCAGTGTCCGTAATAGCTTAAACTCCGTATCATTAGCAGCTGGAAATGCGATTTCAATTTCTTTAAAACCGATCTCTACTAGTAACTGAAACATGTCCAATTTTTCTTCTAAGTTCATAGGAATAGGTAATGCTTGATTTCCATCCCGTAAGTCCACACTGCACCATATCGGAGCACGTTCTAATGTTTCTTTCTTCACCCAATCATAAGTAAGGTTCGGTGGCAGAAAGTATTTCTTTTCGTATTT
This sequence comes from Bacillus sp. 22190, assembly GCF_052045575.1. Classification (NCBI taxonomy): domain Bacteria; kingdom Bacillati; phylum Bacillota; class Bacilli; order Caryophanales; family Bacillaceae; genus Bacillus; species Bacillus sp. 22190. Next base: position 33,980 of record NZ_JBQEPF010000012.1, read on the forward strand.
TTTGTGGTTAAACATCATCGATTCCTCCTGTAAATGGAAATAAAAAAAGCCTATCATCTCCAAGATTGAACTTGGAGACGAAAGACTTCTTCTTACGCGGTACCACCCCTGTTTCATGATAACTTTACATTATCATGCCCTTATTCGGATACAGATTGTTATATCTTATATCCTTCCCGTATAACGGTGGGGTGCCGACCTTAACTACATCAATCCTTTTCATTTCACTAAGGCTACTCTAAGGTGAGTTCCCTGCCTTTATGTTATTGCTTCTCATCAACCAGCAACTTTCTGACAACATTTCGGCAAGTAATATTCCTTATCATCGCATTCTCATTTTTCTGATTTTTTCTATTATATCAAGATGACAAAAAAGTGATAGTGGTAGGGATATCTTTTTTAATTGATTTTTTTTGTCCTGTGGGTGTCTGATCTTTATTTTACTTCTGTTTTAAAGTGGTATCCTCTTCCTTAAATAAAAATCCAAGGCCACAAATAAAGGTGAGTGAATTCAAAGCGAACAATAAAATCACACCAATTTTTTTCATGGCAATTAACCTCCTCTTCACTTCAGCCTGTTAGCCTTCAAAATTTAAATTCACTGGTTCATCCTCTAAATGATCCACAGTATTTTGTTCTGTCACTGGCACACTTTCATCTACCGTTTTAAAACTAAGTTCGTCTATCCAAATGTGACTGTGCCTTGTAGCAATATGCCAAACGCAATGACTTCACTTTTTACTACACTAAAATGATTCCATCCATTTGTTCCTGTAATGGTTCGGTTCATCATATTGTCTAACGCAAGAATTTTACCTGAAGAATGGCCGATTCTTATCCATAAACCAGCTGAGCTTTTCACATCATCGCTTTTAACAAAAGCCGAAAATTGAAGCCGTTCTCCTTGATAACGATCAGACTTAATTTGCTGCATCAATGTTGCGAAACCTCCAGTTTTTTCATCTTTTGATTTCAAATAAGCGGAGTTAGTCCCACTGTGTACAATTCTGTCAACCAAACCTGTTTCATAATCAGTTGGTGTTTCTCCCGTCATAATCCAGCCAGTAGGTGTGTTCTTATTTGCAACCATATTCGTTACCTCCTTATCAATGACATTCCTTAGTAATCTCCGATAACGTGCGGATGACATGTCATATATCTTCTTAAAGGCTCTAGTGAAGGATTCCTGTGAACTAAATCGAAACTGCAACGCGATTTCAATCGCCCGTTGGTCATTATGAATTAAATCCTTCGCCGCTTGGGTTATTCGACGTTCCCGTATATAATCCACAACTGACTTCTCAATCACTTTCTTGAAAATACGGTGAAAATGAAATCTAGAATAACTAGCGTGTTTCGCTAGAGTTTGAAGATGTAAATCCTCTTTCAGGTGCTGTTCAATATAATTTAATGTGTCTTGAATCGTTTTCTCATGTTCTTGATAGGACAATCGAGCACCTACTTGCCTTACGAGTTTAGTATAGCGGAAATGCTTTTTAGGAAACTTCACTTTTTGTGCTATGTTGCGATTGTAGAATGTATCTTTTAGTCCTAGGTATCCGTGTACTGGTTGAAATTTCTGTAGAAAAGTTAGAAATCGTCCGGGAATTGGATGCAATTCTACGTAAAGGAATTTCCTTAGATTCGGTCTTGGATGACGCAAGAACATACTAACTACACAATTGGCCTCCGCGCTGTATGACGAGTGACTGGGCAAGAGTATCCTTGAAGAAGTGCTTGAGAGATACCAAATTCGTATCGTCAAGGAAGCATGATAACCGCGGGGTATATGATATAACGAGTAAGACCTGCGCGATAGAGTAGAAGTAAGATGGTAACTTAAATGATATTTAATGGAGATTTGTGAGTTTAAAGGTGATTTTCCAAATATAAATTTGTTATCTATGAATTTCCAACCAAATTTCAATATTATGTGAAGATCATCTGTGTAAGTTTTGTAATTTTTATCATAAAAATATTCTGCAACGTAAGTTCATTTTTTGTGAAGTGTTGTATAATTGTAGTAATCTGGTAATCAGTAGTCGAGTAGGAGGGCAATATGGTTGACGAACGGATGAGTAATAACAATGATGAATTAGTAAAAACACTTAGAAAAATGGCTATTACAAAGCAGTTAAATTTTTTAATTGGTTCAGGTAACTCCTTACCTGCTATACCTTTAATGGGAATGATTGATGAGAAAGATTATGAAAAAAGAAATGAAAAATTAAAACAAAAAGTTAAAGCAGTAAGTAAAGATTTATTAAATAATGTTGAAGAATGTAGCGAAATATCTATTACATTGAATAATTATATAAATTTTCTTTCAACCATAATAGATATACTTAACATGTCAAATTCAAGGCAAACTTCTCGTACAGCAAATCTTTTTACGACAAACTATGATTTATTCATTGAGAAAGCTTTTGACAAAGTACTAAAAAATTATAGATTTGTGGTTAATGATGGTGCTAGTGGTTACTTTGAAAGAGAACTTGATGGCTCTAATTATAATCGAACTGTATCGTATAAGGGATTAAACGATAATTATACAAATGAAATACCATCACTTACACTAATAAAACCTCATGGTTCTATGAATTGGGAAATAAATAATGATTCAGTGTATATTAGAAATAGTGTTGTTGATAATCCACTTATTGTAAAACCCACAGGTTATGAAGAACAAGAGACGTTTTATAATAATCATTTTCATGAGATGCTTAGGGTTTTTCAGTTAGAGCTAGATAAGCCACAAGCAGTTTTATTTGTAATTGGATTTTCTTTTCAAGATAAGCATATTGCAAAGATGGTTAAAAGAGCTATTCAAAACCCAGAATTAATGGTGTATGTTTTTGGGTTCAGTGATAATGATAGAGCAACCTTTTTATCAAATTTAGGATGGCAGGGTGAACGAAGTAATTTTACTATTTTAACTCCTGAAAATTTCTGTGATGAATATAAAACAAAAAACATAATTAATGATGAAGAGATCTGGCACAGTTTTAACTTAATAAATTTAACTGATCTATTTTCTGGTATAAGGTTGGAGGACTTAAAAGATGGAAAGTCCTAAGAAAAAATTAGGAGTAATTACTTCTGTTGATAGTGATGTATCACAAGTTGGAATGTACAGCATGTCAAATGACGCAGAATTCATTTGGTATGGTGAAATATTGGCAGGACCAAAAATTGGAGCTTATCTTACTATTAATCAAAATGAGATTAAAATAATAGTAACTGTTTCAAATGAGAAAGTAATTGATCAACAAAACTCAATAAAAAGTACTGAATTTGATAACAGATATTCTAAAAATTCAATAAATAGAATTGTTTCTGTGAAAACTAAAGGAGTCATTGAAGATGGGAAATTTCAAGTAACAAGTCAATACGTACCCATGATTGGTAATGAGGTCTCTCTCACTAGTATAGAAGAGTTGAAAATTATTTATGGAATTGAAAATAATGAATCAACAATTAAAATTGGAAAATCAATTTTAGAAAATCAACCAATTCAATTATCAATTAATAAGTTTTTTGCTTCTCACATAGGTATATTTGGGAACACAGGAAGTGGAAAGTCTAATAGTTTGCATAAATTATATTTGGAGCTGTTTAGATCGAAATTTTATAATCAAATGATAAATAAATCTCAATTCTTTGTAATTGATTTTAATGGAGAATATTCATCATCAAAAATTGATGGAGCTACTCAAAAAGGGGTTTTTGGTGTTGATGAAGAAGACAAAGAAATCTTTGAAATTAATACTCGGAATCTGTGCGAAGGGAGAAAATTACCAGTTAAAAAGAAGTACCTTTTTGATGCAGACATTCTATCAATCCTTTTTGATGCAAGACCGGCTACACAAGTACCTTTTCTAAGAAGTTCGATAACCAGATTTAATGAAGTTTCTCATGAGACCAATTTTTGTTTTGGTGTATATGCAACAGGAACTCTTAAGAAGATATTAACATCTGGCAAGTCTGCTAATCAGGATAGTTTGCAAGACTGGATAGACACAGCAAAAAACTATTTGCAAGACTCCTCGCTGTTTTCAGAATTAGACCAAATTGTACAATATAATACTGGGGATTATAGTATTCCCTCATTAAAAATCTGGTTCAATAGTGGTTCCGAAGAGGGAATTTCGCAAGATTCTCTTAATAGATCAAAAATTCATGCAATATCTGAAAGTCTTACTATGTGTTTTAGGCGTATGGAAATTACACCACTAAACCAATTGAAAATATTTTTAGAATTTCAGCGGGTCCATCGAACTGCTTGGGGTAAAGTAAATCGTGAACATTTAAATCCGTTGTTTAGCCGAATCAATTCATCTTTTCAGAGTCTTGAGAAAGTTATTGAAGTAAAAGATGAGGCTATCGACGATTATAAAATGATAAATATTATTTCACTTGTCCATGCAAATCAAGAAATCACTCGTTTAATCCCTATGCTATTATCTAAAATGATATATGATGAGCAAAAAAAAATAGTTTCGGGAAACAGTGTTAATCAAACTAAACACTTAATTATTGATGAAGCTCATAACATTTTAAATTCTGAGTATAAGAATAATGGAGATGACTGGCAAGATTATAGATTAACTATTTTTGAAGAAATTATTAAAGAAGGGAGAAAGTTTGGTTTTTACTTAACTTTATCCAGTCAGAGGCCCGCAGATATTTCACCCACGATTCTTTCACAAACACATAATTATTTGATTCATCGTTTAGTGAATGAGAAAGATTTAAGAATGCTTGAGAACACTATGCCTACACTTGATAAAAGTTCGTATCAGATGATTCCTAGTCTAGGACAAGGTGAAGCGATTATAACAGGTAATGCTATGCAAGTTCCTGTATTCGTAAAAGTTGATAAAGAGAAATCACTCCGGCCAGCTAGTGATGATATCAAGCTTACTAATTTGTGGATTGAAACGTAAAATAGTATAAAGTTGTAGTAAAGATGAAATATAGCAGATAAAAGAATATACTAAAAATTTATCTACAGAGTATAATTTAATTTTAGACATTATAATTCAATTTATGCCCTATGTGACAAAAAATATAAAATTGTGGTGCTTTGGCCAAGTCAATTCCTTCAATATAAGGAATTGGCTTTTTCGGTTTTTGGTGCTCAGTCCAAATATATGCAAATGAAACCTTTCAAGGAATTAAAACGTAAAAATATAAACGTAATGATTTTAATAAAATAGGAGGTAGACTGTTTGGAATTAAATAACTTGAAATTACTTTATAAGGATATGAAAATTAAAAATATTGATCGATCTAAATTTGAATTCTTTTTTAAGGGAGTACTATTCAAATGCCTTTTTCTTGTTGATAAATCCCCATTTAAATTAATATTAGCAGCTAGAGGAAAGAATTTTTATTTAGAATTTGAAGTTAAACATGGTTTTAAAGTTAACTCTTACATAGAAAAAGATAAGTATTATCGATTATGTGAGATATTAGGTTTAAAGAGAGATGATAATAATAAATTTAGCACTAATGCTTTTCTAAATCATATTAATGACAGAGTTCCTCATAATATATCAGAAAATGATCGTCTTGTTCCCGCAGATATTGCTCCCTATCGAAAAATTGCTGAAGAAGAAAATAAAATTTATTTTTTAAAATGGATTCCTCATGATGGTATTAAATCTAACGCCAAACCTGAAAATTTAGAGAAAACAAGATTGTTAATTGGAGAAGAAGCTTATCGAACGTGTAAAGAAAGGAACATAAGTAGTGGCTGGACAGACAATCCTAAGTACGCAGGTAAATCAATGAGAGACTTCCCTAAAAATAAATCGTAAATTAAAAAAAGGCGATGATACTACGCCTTTTTTAATGATTTTTAACTTAGATGCAAAATAAAATATAAACATCTAGTTTGAGTTAAACTAAGGTTTTGACGAGAATAGATCAATTACAGAGATAATGTGTTATTTGAAATCGAGTGCTTTGGAATAAGTTTATCACATAAAGCAAAATCTAACCCTGAGATTAATATATTTCAGACTATTTTTATCTCTCCATAGTAGCTTTTTTGTTCTTTTAACCTTATAGAGTTCCTTGAAACACTTGCGACTATTCAGATTTTTTCCAACGTATCTCTACCTATATCATCTAAATTAGATGTGAATTAAGTGGTTTATTTATGGCCTGTTTAACTCATAAAGAATAGATAAAAGCGATACATAGGAAAAGGCGTTATATATCATTTCTGTCACTAGTTTCAAGTAACATCTAATAATTTATTCTATTATATTTACTAATAATCAAATACAGAATTACTAGAAGGTCATCATATCTATTATATAAATCTTTGAGTGAAATAATTTTGTGAAAGTAAGCCGTATCAATTCTTTTCTCCTGCTTACTGCATTCGATCATTGTAGAAAATAAATTTATTGACGATGGTTCGCATTTTTAATCTTCTCCACAACACCACCGCAAGAACAAGCAAAATGACACATTGAACCGAAAGTAAAAGCATTTGCATTCCGACAGGCGTTTGCCCATTTGTCATTTGATCCACGATATTATGAACGGCATGCCATAAGATCACCCATTGCAGGCTGTTTGTGAGTGCCACGATTTCAGCTGCAACGAATCCAAATAAAAAGGCGAATAAGATTTGTGCCACTGTTAATGTGATGCTTTTTCCGCTTAGTAGATTCGCAGCATGACCAAGGCCGAATAGTACGGCGGAGCCCCATATGGCAGTGCGCAAGTTGATTTGTTTTAAATATTGAAACAGAATGCCTCGAAAGATTCCTTCTTCAAAAAGACCGACACACACCATGAAGAAACAAAGTGCTAGAAAGGAAGAAAGGGTTAGATCCTTATTTAATCCAGCAATAAACGGAATGGCCTCGATGATCAGGATCGGAAATATCCACATACCGAGAGAGCCTTTTCGAAAACCTATTTCTTTCAAGTGAAAACGACTTTTTTGAATAATGAATAGAAGTAAAAGACACCCAGCTAGCATGGCGCAGCCATTGATGAGATAGATGGTCATCGGGTCGGTGACTTCTTTGATGGATAAATAGACACCTGCACTTGTTGGGATGATTAAAGAAAAGAGCAGTAGAAGTACTGATTTTCGAATGATTGTGATTGGTTTCATTGTTGATTCCCCCTCTAATGTCAGAGTAGTGGAATCATGCAGAAGTCACAATGAAATCTTCCTAACATGTCAATATTTAGCCCTAAGATGCATATTAAGATGTTGTTCGTTTCTTTCGCTGCTGTAAAAGATCGCTGATTTCCTCAGCGGTTGCTTGATCTTTTTTATACAATAGGTACTTGATCACAAAGAATAAAGCCATGACCACAAGGAAATTCACGATAAACGAAAGGGGGCTGATTTGACCGCTCACAATAATGATGGTGGTCATAATCATACACATCACAAGGACGATATATAGAATTTGTTGAAAAAGAATCCGTTGATGGCTGTATGTTTGTTTTGGGTATAGCAAGAAGGTCAGGGCGCTTGAAAAAAAGGAATTGAACATGATGGCTTGTAAAATATAGATGGGCATCGTTCCAAACGTGAAACAGTAAATCAATACGAGTGCAGTAAAGATTATACAAAATGTGATCAAAAGATTTGTGATATAACGTTTCATCCTGTTCACTTCCTTCGTAACCCAAGTTTCTCTTTTAATGATTGGATATAAAAACGTGAAATCATCACCTTTTCCTCATTTGTAAGCTTTGCTTCAAAACGACCGCTTGTTTTAGGAGAAATAGCGGCAATAGAATCTATATTTAGAATCATCGATTTTGAAATCCTGACATAATCGTGCGCTTCAAGCTGTTTTTCAAGTTCAAATAACTTTTCCTTTAAGAGAAACACTCCATCTGACGTATACAAGAACGATCTTTTATCAACGCTTTCTATATATAAAATGTCGTGATAATAGACCTTTTTCACTCTTTCTTTCGTGGGTTCTTGTGCTAAGAAATAGGGAGCTGACTGCTCCACTTGCTGGACAAGTTTTTCAATCGCTGGATTGAGTTCATAAATGTGAAAAGAAACATACTCTGGTTGCGGCTTTTGGATGAAATGAATATCCGTTTTCATTTGTTTCTCCTCTGTTTAATAGGATTTTTCGTAATCTCTCTTCAAAATCGAATACATATACACATCATCGAATCCCTTCTGACCTAATTCATACTCTCTTAATAAACCCTCTTGTACAAAATGTATCTTCTCCAATAATTGAACAGAGGACGTATTAGCTGGATCAATGATCGCTTCAATCCGATTCAAGTTCATCTCCTGAAATCCATACCGCAACACCGCAGTAATCGCTTCATTCATGATGCCTTTTCTCCAATGATCATGGTGTAATTCATAGCCAATTTCCGTACGGCGGTGCTGTTTTTCTAGATTGAGAAAGCCGCAGCTGCCGATGATGGTAGGGTTATCTTTTAAAGAAATTCCCCAGCGGATGCCTGTTTGTTTTTTGTAGATATTGTCATACCACTTGATTTCTCCTTTTGTGTCTTCGATGGTTTCATGTGCATCAATGCCCATATAGCGGCACACGGTTTCATTGGATAAGTAGAAGTGCATATCCTCGGCATCTGCGATCGTTGCTTGTTTTAAGATCAGTCTTTCGGTCTGTATCGTTGGAAATGATTGTGGAAATATCAGTTTATGTCTAGTCATATGTATCTCCTATAGTTTATTTTATTTAAATTATACCTGTATTGGCACAATTTGTGGACTGCTCTGATATAATATGAATTTATCATTGGGGTAATCATGTACATTCGAATTTTACAAAAAAGAGGATAAAAAAAATGGGCATTTTTCTGATCATGATTTGTATCATGATGATCACCGTATCTTTAATGATTTATTTATTTAAAAAAGGTGCCATTCGTTCTAAGGTGTTAGTGATAATAGGTTCTGTTTTAGGTGGAGCCATACTAGTTGTCTGGATAGCAATGTTTTTTAATTTTCACTCTATCACTTTAACAGATGAATCGATAGGTCATTTTAAGATCGGTCAAACATTTAAGGGAGATCATCAGTTTGTTGAGAATTCTCAATTCTCTCATCAAAAACAGACGGTCTACATGGAAAAAGAAAATGAAGATTTTGTCGTATCAGTTGATCAGTATCATCGAGTAACATCTATTTACAATCAGTCAAAACAGAAAAATCTTCAAACATCTAAGGGAGTTAAAATAGGAGAAGATTATTCATCTGTGATACAAACATATGGAGAGCAATTCAAGAAGCTCTGGTTTGTCGAAGGGTATAGCAAAGGTATACAATATCAAGATCAATCAAACGGTATCATTCTAGAGTTCTTTTTCAATGACAATAAACTAGCACTCATTGAACTTCGTAGTAAGCGGGAGTGAAATAGTAGAAAGTAAAAACGAGCATTCTATTGAAGTGCTCGTCTTTATGTTGTTTTTTCATAACATGCCTTACAATAAAAAACCCCTTCATTTCTCAGCCAAGCCTTCACCTCTGTCATCCCTCGTCTCTTTGGATAGACCAGCTTAACGTACACTTCTTCGTTACCTTCTATTTTTTTCTGACAGCTAGCACACGTGGGTTCTTCAAATAAAAACAATCAATATCCTCCTCTTTGTAGATATTTCTTCCATTATATCGAAAGTTCAATACGATCTTTGCGGCCTATCCTTCACTTTCTCTATTTTTGTCCGACATATGTTGAGTAAAAGAAATTTCTGTTTGTTGAAACCGTTTGTGAGAAAGTGTGCTCTAACAGGTGTAGGAGGTGTGGATGAGATGAAGCAAGTGCGTCTAATTAAAAAAGCACAAAAAGGGAATGTCCCGGCATTTGAGACATTAATGCTGATGTATCAAGAGCGTTTATATAAAACGGCTTTTCTCTATACAAGAAATAAAGAGGATTCGTTAGATGCTGTTCAGGAGACGGTCATGAAAGCATTTAAACATTTATATGGATTAAAAGAACCGGCTTATTTTTCTACATGGCTGACTAGGATTTTGATTCATACGATTTTTGCGATGAAGAAAAAGCAGCAAGATGTTGTTCCGTTTGAACAGCATCATGAGAGCGTTGAGCGGCATGATTTTTTGGAAGACAAGCTCGATTTAAAAAATGCACTAGATGTATTAGATGAGCAATATCAGCTCGTGATTCAGCTATTTTATTTTCAAGATTATTCGATTTCAATGATTTCTGAACAGATGGGTGTGCCCGAAGGAACGGTCAAAACTCATTTGTATCGAGCAAGAAAGTTATTAAAGCAAACATTGGAGAAGGAGGAGAGTGTCGATGGAACGAAAAGAAATGAAAAAGCTTTATGAAGAGATTGATGTACCAAAAGTTGAATTGACCTCTGCAATTCGTCAAGCAATGGGAGATGTGAAAGCGGAAAAGAAAAGACGGTGGTTCACATGGAATTGGAGAACGCCAATATATTCTGCCATCGTACTAATCGTTCTTTATTTTTCATCAGGCTTCCTTTTTCCTTCTCTTAATACAGCGATGGCTCGAGTGCCATTGGTTGGACAGTTATATATGATGTTTCACGATAAAGTAGGAATGTCTCTTTTTCAGAGTGAGTTGGTGAAGCATGTGAATGAGGGGGCTGAATCAAGAGGGGTTACTGTGAAAGTAAACAGTGTGTATTATGATGCAGGGCGGCTTGTTTATACGTTTACTGTGGAGAATTTTCATACAAAAGAAGATTTTATACCGATCAAGATTGATTCAGATCAAATCAATGAAAATTTTCAACCCAATATAGATAGTCCCGAGTTGAAAAAATTAAAAGATGGTCGATATGCTGGACGAATGGAATTCTTTACAAATGGACAGACGATTAAACAAGGTCAAAAAGCACAACTCGTGATTTCGAAAATTGGAGATATTGTAGGGAATTGGCGCTTTGAGTTGCCTGTGGTTAAGCAAAAAACCACCTTATTAGCAGGACAAAAAGAAGTATCTATTTTAAATGGACGTTATCAAGTGAAAGATATCAAGGTGGAAAATGGAGTGAATTCCTCTGTGATTCAATATGCGATTGATTACAATGGTGTCGCAAAAGATGATAAGATTTTAATAGATAGAATGAGAGATAATTTAGGAAATAAGTACAGACTGGAGACTGGGACAAGATTTGAGGAAAAACAACTTTCAAACAAAAAAACTAGGATAAATCATATGACAATCTTAAATCAGCCAATCGATCCAAAGGCAACAGAACTAACATTTTTCACTGCTTTATGGGTAGAACATGAAGAAAGTAAAATCATTCCCCTCCAGACGAAGCTGCCTATTCAGTTCCAGACAAAGCATTATGGGATTGGGATTAAAATTAATAAAATTGAGCAAAAAGGCCGTTCTGTGATAGTAGATTATCAATTTACTGGAGTAGGCCAGAAAGAATTAGATGAAGGTGTGATGAAGAATGCAGGGGAATGGATAGGATTAGGTGATGTTGAAAAGATGAAATCATGGCCAGACCCTGAAGTAAATTATGAAAATGGATATTATTTGAAGGCGAACGATGCAAAGGTGACCAATCTACAGACAGCTTCTATGCAATCCACCTTTGATTTTGATGTGAAGGAGTTAGAAAAACTATCGTTAAACCATTTTTCATTTAAGGATTATGGGCTTTATCTTAATTTGTCAGATCTGAATCTGTTGGCACCGAAAAAAGAAATATCCGTAACCATTCCAGTCAAAAAAGAAACTTCAAAAGCTAGTCAATAAATAAAAGAGCGAACATGATTACACATGTTCGCTTTTTGTCTGTTGTTCCGCCAGTCGATGACGGTTGAACGAATACCTGATCAACATCAACGCAGCAAAACTAGCTAACCCGCCAATCCAACTTAAATTCGTTACATTTGTATACTGTATAATCACACCGCCAATAGACGATCCAAGCATCATGCCGATATTCATAATTGCTGTATTAAAGCTCAGCACGGTTTCTGATGTTTCGGGTTTTAGGGAGATGAGATAAAATTGCTTGGCTGGTGTTGTTGTCCATGTGGCGGTGCCCCAAATGGCGAGCGTGATGAAGACGCCAACTACTGAAAATTGTGTAAAGGATAATGCAAAGAGCATGAGCATCTGAACCGTGATGCTGATTGAAATGGTTCGGTTTGGTCCCCATTGATCGACAGCGTATCCACCAAAGCGCGAGCCAATAAAAGCGGAGATGCCTAAGACAAGCAAGGCAATGCTTGTCAGTTCAAGTGTAAATCCGGATGTCTGTCGCAATAATGGCGAAATGTAAGCAAATACCATCGTGTACCCTAAAATCCAAAAGGCTGTCGTGGCTAATCCGCTTAACACCCTACGGTCTTGAAGAATTTGAATTTGCTGTTTGAATGGTACATGGGAATGTCCCTCCATAGGCGGTAATAATCGATACAGAAGAAACAAGAGACAAGCGGTCCCTAATGCAATGATGAGAAAAATGGCATGCCAATCTACATATCCTGCTAAAAATGTTCCAATCGGTACACCGAGTACTAGTGAAACTGTAAATCCAGTGATCACCGTGGCCATCGCACTCCCCTTTTTTTCTGGCGGGGCGAGCTGCGCTGCGTAATTTGTTGCGAGCACAATATATAAGCCGCCACTCATGGCCATGATGACCCGCGAGAGCATGAGCAGCATAAAGTGATGGCTAAAAAAGGCGAGCACATTCCCTGCTATAAACATGGAAATTGCCGATAAAAGAACCTTTTTTCGATTCAATTTTGATGTGGCCATGACTAAAAAGAGGGCACCCACGGCATAAAAAAGAGAATAGATGGTGATGAGCTGTCCCGCAACCGGGATGGAGATGCGCAGATCGTCAGAAATGATGTCCAGTATGCCTGATACGACGAATTCTGAAGTGCCTGTGACGAAAGAACCGACGGCTAAAAGAAATATGAGCAATGGATAAGATGTACTTTTCATTTTGAACCCTTCCTTTATGTTGAAACGTTGTATTTATTTTAAATTCCGTGCTAACATAAGTAAAATTGATGTTTTTCATGAAAGGGATGAGTGAATACTCATGAGCTTTGTTCGATTCGAGACGATGGCTAAGGTGGTCGAGCTAGGCAGTTTTACTGCTGCAGCTGAAGCATTAAATATGACACAGTCTGCCGTGAGTCATGCGGTGGCAAGTTTAGAGACGGAGTGGGGCGTGTCTTTATTCGTGCGTGACCGAAAAAAGGGCATCACGCTGACAGATACCGGTGAAACCCTTCTTCCGCATATAAGAGAAGTGCTAAATCGAGTAGAGAAAATTCAGCAGGAAATTGCGCTCACCAAAAATATTGAATCTGGCTTGATTCGGATTGGAACTTTTGCCAGTGCATCCGCTTGTTTATTGCCAAAGCTACTTGTGAGCTATCAGAAAAAGCATCCAAAGATTGAATTTAAATTCTATGAGGGGACATATGAAGAAATATTGGAGTGGCTCGATTCTGGCATTATTGATGTTGGGTTTGTTGTAAAAGGTAAAGCGGATGAAGCGTTTGATCTATTGCCACTTATGAAAGATAAAATGGTGGTCGCCTATCACGAAAATCATCGTTTTAAGCAGCAGCCAATTGTAGACATGGAAGAATTAGCAGATGAACCATTTATTATGCCAACTGGCATGTATCAATCCCATGTAGAGGATATTTTTTCAGAGGCGCAAATCAAGCCGTCTATTTTATTTGAAGTGCATGATTGTACGACCATTGCCCGCATGGTTGGTGAAGGACTTGGTGTGACGATAGGTCCTGAGTTATTCCTAAAAACGCAGCAACTTGTGCAGATCAGTCATCTGAATGTATCGCATCATCGTGAGGTGGCGCTTGCCTGTCCATCGCTCACGCAAGCTTCTCCTGCTGTGAAGGCATTTTTCGATGTAGCAGAAACGGTTTTTGCCAGAATTCAGTGATGGGTGTATAAAGAACTAGATGTGATTTTCCAAATTCGTGTAATAAGACGAATGAAGCGGACATTTCTTTGAAAAATGTTCGCTTTTTGTATTGTGTTTTAAAAATGAAGTTGGTACAATAGACACAGAAATCAAATAGATAGAAGTCGTATAATGGCGGGGATATGGCCCGCAAGTTTCTACCAAGCTACCGTAAATGGCTTGACTACGTCAATTCACACTCGTTTGATATAAATCATGCATTGTTCTTGTTTGATGTCACGGTCTGAATTCACATTGTAGTCAAGCGTCCCAAAAACTGTTGGGGCGTTTTTTATTTGACTTGTGAATGGGGCAGACTAAAGCAAAAGGACATGAAGGGAGTCAGTTGGCTTTGAAACAGTTTTTTCAGTTTGATGAGTTAGGTACGAATTATCGCAGAGAGATCATCGGCGGTTTAACGACATTTTTGTCGATGGCTTACATCTTGTTTGTCAATCCGATCACACTTGCTTTAGTAGCAGTACCGGATTTTCCAGATAAATTACGAATTGATCAGGGGGCTGTCTTTACAGCTACAGCGTTAGCTTCTGCGGCAGGTTGTTTCCTGATGGGATTGATCGCCAGGTACCCGATTGCAATTGCACCAGGTATGGGACTGAATGCGTTCTTCGCTTTCTCAGTTGTTCTTGGTATGGGAATCTCCTGGCAGGCAGCACTTTCCGGTGTGTTTGTGTCAGGATTGATTTTCGTTGCTCTTTCTTTAACAGGTTTTCGTGAAAAAATCATTAATGCCATTCCATCTGAGCTGAAGCTGGCGGTTGGTGCAGGGATTGGTTTGTTCATTACATTTGTAGGGCTTCAAGGCTCTGGCATTATTGCCAATAACGATAATACGCTTGTATCGATCGGGAATATTCATAGTGGTCCTGTCCTATTAACGGTATTTGGAATCGTTGTGACTGTCATTTTAATGGTTCTTCGTGTGAATGCAGGTGTCTTCATTGGGATGCTTGTGACAGCTATTGCTGGGATGATCCTTGGTCTTGTGCCAGTTCCATCTCAAATTGTAGATAGCATTCCAAGCTTGTCTCCAACCTTTGGTCAAGCCTTGATTCACTTGCCAGACATCTTCTCCATTCAAATGCTTGTGGTTATTTTAACGTTCCTATTCGTTGGATTCTTTGATACAGCTGGTACACTTGTGGCTGTGGCGACACAAGCTGGTTTAATGAAAAATAATGAGCTGCCGCGTGCAGGAAAAGCGCTTCTGGCGGATTCTTCTTCTATCGTCGTCGGTTCTGTTCTTGGTACATCAACGACGACGTCTTATGTTGAATCAAGTTCAGGTGTTGCTGCGGGTGCCCGCTCTGGTTTTGCAGCTGTCGTGACAGGTATTTTCTTCTTACTTGCGATGTTCTTCTCGCCGCTTTTATCTGTCGTGACACCGAATGTAACAGCACCTGCTTTAATCATTGTCGGTGCACTGATGGTAGCACCTCTTGCAAAGATCGCATGGGATCGTTTTGAAATTGCGGTACCGGCCTTCTTAACCATGATTATGATGCCACTCACATATAGTATTGCGACAGGGATTGCAATTGGTTTCATTTTCTACCCGATCACCATGATCTTTAAAGGAAAAGCAAAAGAAGTGCATCCAATTATGTACGGCCTGTTTGTCATCTTTATTCTATATTTTGCTTTCTTAAATCATTAATGGTTTGTCTGAAACAGCAGCTCATGGAGGCTGCTGTTTTTTGTAGGGAAATTTTAAAAACATAGTTGACTTATAGGAATTATGTGTTTATGATAAAAAGACATAATTCGCTGATTGGATCACCAAAGGCGCTTTGATTTCCTTTTTTCTATAGAAGGGTTCAGAGTGCCTTTTTTCTTGCATTCATCATAACGGGAGGGGATGACTTGTCACGCTGGCTTAGGCAGGTGATTGAGCGGAAAAAGCAGGTATTGATTGAGCAGCTCCTTTTATGGGGGCATGAAGAAAAACATGAAGCGCTCATGCATTATACGATTCATGAGCTGGAAAATGAGGTTCTCTATTTAAAAGAGCGCAAGCAAAATTAGTGGGATGGGGGATGAGCGATGGATGAACAAAAGCTGAATTTTATTTTATCTGCCTTAAAAGGGATTGAATACGGGTCGGTGGTGATCACCATTCATAATGGACAAATTACACAAGTCGATACGACAGAAAAGACTCGTTTCCCGGCACACCAGGAGAATCTTCGGATTCAGAAAGCAAAGCAGGGGCGCTATCGTTCATGAAAAGTGATGAAAGATGATGAAAAGCTGATCCAGTCATCAGCTTTTTTGTTTTGTCTTATTTTCTCTCCATTTAAAACCTCTTCATTCTTTTATCCGTCTATTCGTATGAACGTCAAGGAATCTTGACTGAATAGAGAGACTCCGCTACTTTAATAGGAGTCATTCGGACAGGTCACTTGAGCCTGTGCGGATTGTCTGAGATAGGAGTTGATATGGGATGTTAGAGAAAGATCAAGAGCAGGTCACATCTGAAACGAAAAACGAAAACGAAGAGCCATCAATAGATCAAGAAACGAGGCAGTCCCGCCTCAGCCGCAGTGCTGCAAAACGAGGAAGAACGGCTAAGCCAGCTGATGAAGAGCGTTCAGCAATTCAGCGCATTGCAAGAGGTGTAGGAGGTGCGTTTAAGCGCTATGGCTCATATGGGCTCGCGATGTTAAAATCACCGAGTCGTGCGATCCATCAAGCGGACACTTTACGCATGAAGTACGCCTGGATTTCAATTGTGTTGTTCAGTGTGTTTTTTGCTTTAGGCAACTACGTTCAATTAAAGGCGTCAAAGACCCGTTTATTAGGTTTTGGTATTCATTATTCTTTTGGTGACGCCTTTTTAAAGGTAGCGGTCTTTACACTCATTTTGTTGACACTGATGATGCTGACGGTTTGGGTGCTCGGTAAGTACATGCTGAAAGGAAACATCTCGCTGAAAGAAGTGATCATGAAGTTCGGTGCCGTGCTTGTGCCGGTTTTGGTTTTATCTATCCTTTGGCTTGTATTTGCCATGCTGAATATTCCATATGTAACGGTGATTTTATCCGTCATGATGTTTTTCGGTCTTCAGCTGATTGCCATTGTGCTCTTCCGCTCCATTCAATCAGATCAAGATGCTGTACGGGGAGACTTGATGTATGCCGGCTGGGTCTTTTTGTTGATTGAGCTCGTCATCATTGCCCTTTTATGGGGCATTGTCGGAGAGTATTTGATCCCATCACTTGTTCCAGTTCGGTTTGGATAAAACACGTTTCAGCGTGTACTCGGTCTTTTTAAAATTCAAAGGCCTTCTATCACGCTGAAAAAAGACAAAGGGTTAAAATAAAGTATATTTTAGCCCTTTATCAACCATCTAAAGCCTCCTTTTGAAAAAGGAGGTTTTTCATGTTGAGAAGAGGAAAAAACGGGTAAACTCTTGGTAACAAAGACCACCCCTTGTTGTCGAAAGATATATGTGTTTTTCTCGCGCAAATTTGATTGTATCAAGGTTTGTTCTCTAGTAGAATATGGGGTGCTTTATTTGATTTTTAGTGCAGGGGGTTCGAATCGTGCTTCAACAACTTTTATCCAATGCGTTCACCATGGTTTTGATTATTTTAGTGATTAACATTGTCTATGTCTCTTTTTCCACTATGCGTTTAATTTTAACAATGAAAGGCAGAAGGTATGCAGCCGCTTTTGCTGGTACTGTCGAGATGCTGATTTATGTCATTGGTTTGAGTATCGTATTAGATAACTTAGATCAAGTACAAAATGTCATTGCGTATGCGCTAGGTTATGGAATTGGAATCATTGTCGGGATGAAAATTGAAGAGAAGCTGGCACTTGGCTACATTACTGTGAACGTGATTACAAAAGAAATCGATCTAGATCTCCCAAAACAATTGAGAGAAAAAGGATATGGCGTCACCAACTGGGTAGTAGGAGGTCTTGAAGGAGACCGGTCAGCGATGCAAATTTTAACACCGAGAAAATATGAACTGCAATTATATGAAACGATTAAAACGCTTGATTCAAAGGCGTTTATCATTTCGTATGAGCCCAAAACGATTCATGGCGGCTTCTGGGTGAAGGCTGTGAAGAAAAGGAGAATTAAAGAATGACCGCAAAACCAAAGAAAAAGAAATTCTACGTGGAAGACAACATGACGATTGAACAAGTGTTGTCCCAGATGGCAGAGGAAGGCTACTCACCTGTCCGACGAATGGAGGAGCCCATCTTTCAGGAAAAGAAGGAAAATGGGTCGATTCAGATCATTCCGATTGGGAAAAAAATCGTATTTGAGGGAAAAATACTCTAAATCCGAACATTAAAACGACGACTTCATAGATTGTTCGATAAATCCGTTGACATCATGAACATCCGTTGTTAAGATAAACATGAAATCAAAACACGAGCCTCATATAATCTTGGGAATATGGCCCATAAGTTTCTACCCAGTTACCGTAAATGACTGGACTATGCAGGATAGTGAACAAAACTGACATGGCGTTTTAAAAGCGAACAGCGCTTACCATGGCCCGGTTTGTGTTGCTTCCTAACAATGCAATACAAACCGGGCCTTTTTGTTCGGCGTTTGACAAGCTACTTAGGTTTGGGAAGCGTGTCAAACGGTACAAAATCGAATAATAGCTTAAAGGTGGGGACAAAATGAAGCCGCTTGTAGGTGTCATCATGGGAAGTACATCTGATTGGGAAACAATGAAACATGCGTGCGATATCTTAGAGGAATTAAACATTCCGTATGAAAAACAGGTTGTATCCGCACATCGGACACCTGATTTGATGTTTGAATATGCGACTGAAGCAAGAGGTAAAGGACTCAAGGTCATTATTGCCGGTGCTGGAGGCGCAGCACATTTACCGGGGATGGTCGCAGCAAAAACGACACTGCCGGTCATTGGTGTGCCCGTACAATCAAAAGCATTAAACGGGCTGGATTCCTTATTATCCATCGTTCAAATGCCAGGCGGTGTACCTGTTGCCACAGTGGCAATCGGCAAAGCCGGTGCAACAAATGCAGGGCTTCTAGCTGCACAAATGATTTCAGCATTCGATGAAGCCGTTGCAGCACGCCTTGAAGAAAGAAGAGAGCAAACAAAACAAACTGTATTAGAAAGCAGTGATCAGCTTGGCTAAGCAGACCATTTTTCCAAACGCAACCATTGGTATCATCGGCGGCGGACAGCTTGGCAGATACATGGCCGTCAGTGCAAAGCAAATGGGCTACCGGGCAGCAGTCCTTGACCCTGTCACACTTTCTCCTTGTGGACAGGTTGCTGATACAGAAATCACAGCCGCATACAGTGACCTTGAAGCGATCAGGCAGCTGGCGGACATCAGCGATGTGGTCACATATGAATTTGAAAATATTGATTATGATGCACTCAATCAGCTGAAGGAAGAGGCGTATTTACCGCAAGGAAGCGAACTCCTTCTTTTAACCCAAAACCGTGAAACGGAGAAAAAAGGGATTGTAGATGCAGGCTGTGAAGTCGCCCCTTATCGCATCGTTCATGATGAGAAGGAGCTGAAAGATGCAGTAAATGCGCTTGGTTTGCCAGCTGTGCTGAAAACATGCAGAGGCGGTTACGACGGTAAAGGACAGTACGTCATCAAAGAGAAGGATCAGCTTCATGAAGCGGCTGCACTTCTTACGCATGGAACGTGCATTTTAGAAAGCTGGGTTCCTTTCCAAATGGAACTGTCCGTGATTGTGACGCGGTCTGTTCATGGGGAAATTGCGACATTCCCAGTCGCTGAGAACATTCATAAGCACAATATTTTATTCCAAAGCATCGTGCCTGCACGGGTAGATGGCAGCATTCAGGAGAAAGCAAAAGAGCTGGCAACAACGCTTGCTGAAAAGCTAGGGCTGGTCGGTACGCTTGCTGTTGAACTGTTCCTGACAAATGAAGGGAAGCTGCTCGTCAATGAACTGGCACCGCGCCCGCATAACTCTGGACATTACACATTGGATTTATGTGAGACGAGTCAGTTTGAACAGCACATTCGCGCCATATGCGGTTTGCCGCTTGGCGGAACAGCTCTTTTATCAGAGGGTATGATGGTGAATTTGCTGGGCGATGAAGTGGACATCCCAAAAGAACATCCTGAGCTTTTAAAGGAAGCGAAGCTTTATCTATATGGCAAACATGAAGTAAAAGCCGGCCGCAAAATGGGGCATATGACATTTATGAAACAGCTTGATGATGAATGGATGGCAAACATCACAAAGATATGGACTGAAAGAGATGGAGGAAACGGGAAATGATCGAACGTTACGCACGACCAGAAATGTCAGCAATCTGGACAGAGGAAAACAAATTTAATGCATGGCTTGAAGTAGAAATTCTCGCTTGTGAAGCTTGGGCAGAACTTGGCGTCATTCCGAAAGAAGACGTTGTGACTATGCGTAAGAATGCAAGCTTTGATATTGATCGTATTCTAGAGATTGAACAAGACACGCGCCACGACGTGGTTGCCTTTACGCGTGCTGTATCTGAATCTCTAGGAGAAGAAAGAAAGTGGGTTCATTACGGGTTAACATCTACAGACGTAGTGGATACGGCGCTTTCATATCTATTAAAACAGGCGAACGATATTTTGCTCAAGGACATTGAGAGATTTGTTGACATACTAAAAGAAAAAGCAAAAGAGCACAAATATACCGTCATGATGGGCCGTACACACGGTGTACACGCTGAACCGACAACATTTGGCCTAAAGCTTGGTCTTTGGTACGAGGAAATGAAGCGTAACTTAGAACGTTTTAAACAAGCAAAAGCCGGCATCGAATACGGCAAAATCTCTGGTGCTGTTGGCACATATGCGAACATCGACCCGTTTGTTGAGCAATATGTATGTGAGAAACTTGGCATCAAAGCTGCACCAATTTCAACCCAAACCTTGCAGCGTGACCGTCATGCAGATTACATGGCAACCCTTGCTTTAGTTGCAACAAGCATTGAGAAATTTGCTGTTGAAATTCGTGGTCTTCAAAAGAGTGAAACGCGTGAAGTAGAAGAATTCTTTGCAAAAGGACAAAAGGGATCATCAGCGATGCCGCATAAACGAAACCCAATCGGTTCTGAAAATATGACGGGAATTGCTCGCGTCATCCGTGGTTATATGCTGACTGCTTATGAAAATGTACCACTTTGGCATGAGCGTGATATTTCTCATTCATCTGCTGAACGCATCATTTTACCAGATGCAACGATTGCACTGAACTATATGCTGAACCGTTTCTCTAATATTGTGAAGAACTTGACGGTCTTCCCTGAGAATATGAAACGCAACATGGACCGCACACTTGGCTTGATCTACTCTCAGCGTGTTCTGCTTGCACTCATTGATACAGGTATGGCACGTGAAGAAGCATATGACACGGTTCAGCCAAAGGCGATGGAAGCTTGGGAGAAACAAGTACCATTCCGTACATTAGTAGAAGCAGAAGAGAAAATCACTTCACGCTTAACACCTGAACAAATCGCTGACTGCTTCGATTACAACTATCACTTGAAAAATGTCGATATGATTTTCGAACGTCTAGGTCTTGCGTAAGAAATGGGCCGCCTGCTAGTCAGGCGCCTAATCCTGAAAATTGCCAACATTCAAATTAGGAGGCCAATCTGAATGACTGTGAAACAAGAACTTCTCTACGAAGGCAAAGCGAAAAGAATCTATCAGACCGATGACGAGCATATTTTATATGTTGAATATAAAGACTCAGCTACAGCATTTAACGGTGAAAAGAAAGCGGAAATTGAAGGCAAAGGCAGACTGAATAACGAAATTTCCAGCTTGATTTTTCAAATGCTACATGAGAAAGGAATCAACAATCACTTTGTGAAACGCCTATCTGAAACAGAACAGCTCATTCAAAAGGTAGACATCGTACCGCTTGAAGTCGTTGTGCGAAACGTGGTGGCAGGCAGTATGTCAAAACGTCTTGGGATTCCAGAGGGAACGAAACTGGACACACCTTTGATCGAGTTTTACTACAAAGATGATGCACTCGGCGATCCGCTCATTACAGAAGATCATATTCGCATTTTACATGCAGCGACACCTGAACAGGTCGAGGAAATGAAACAAATCACAAGACAAGTGAATGAAGAATTGAAGCAAATCTTCTCAGATTGCCATGTGAATTTAATTGATTTCAAGCTTGAATTCGGAATAGATCACGAGAATCGTATTTTGCTAGCTGATGAGATTTCACCTGATACGTGCAGGCTTTGGGACAAAGATACAAACGAAAAGCTTGATAAAGACGTGTTCAGACGAAACCTGGGCGGCTTAACAAATGCATACGAAGAAATTTTCAAAAGACTTGGAGGCCATAAACATGTATAAAGTGAAAATTTTTGTCAGCTTAAAAGAGAGCGTTCTTGATCCACAAGGAAGTGCCGTGCAGCACGCTTTGCACAGCATGTCTTATCAGGAAGTAAAGGATGTCCGTATCGGGAAATATATGGAGCTAGTCATTGAGAAATCAGAACGTGACTTAGATACAGTGGTCAAAGAAATGTGTGAAAAATTGCTTGCCAACACGGTGATTGAAGATTACCGCTATGAGGTGGAGGAGGTTGTCGCACAGTGAAGTTTGCAGTGATCGTCTTGCCTGGCTCTAACTGTGATATCGATATGTATCATGCGATTCAAGATGAGTTAGGTGAACAAGTTGAATATGTATGGCACGACGAAACGAGTCTTGATGGTTTTGACGGTGTACTCGTACCAGGCGGTTTCTCTTATGGGGATTACTTAAGATGCGGTGCGATTGCTCGTTTTTCTAACATCATGCCGGCTGTGAAAAAAGCAGCTGCGGAAGGAAAACCTGTTCTTGGTGTTTGTAACGGGTTCCAAATTCTTCAGGAGCTTGGCATTTTGCCAGGTGCAATGAGACGGAATAAAGATCTAAAATTTATCTGTCGTCCAGTTGAACTCATTGTAGAGAACAACGAAACGCAATTTACAAGCGGTTATCAAAAAGGTGAATCGATTACGATTCCTGTAGCACACGGAGAAGGCAACTTCTACTGTGACGAAGACACGTTAGCGAAGCTGATTGAACGAGGCCAAATCGCTTTCACTTACGGTGACGATATTAATGGCAGTGTGAATCGAATTGCAGGTGTAACGAATGAACAGGGCAATGTACTCGGCATGATGCCGCACCCTGAGCGCGCAGTTGATTCATTACTAGGCAGCGCAGACGGACTTAAATTGTTTCAATCTATCGTGAAAAATTGGAGGGACACTCATGTCACTACTGCTTGAACCAAGTCACAAGCAAATTAAAGAAGAGAAATTGTATCAGCAAATGGGATTGAGTGATGAAGAATTCGCTTTAATCGAATCCATTATTGGCAGGCTGCCAAACTACACAGAAACGGGTATCTTTTCTGTCATGTGGTCAGAGCATTGTAGTTATAAAAACTCAAAGCCTGTTTTAAGCAAATTCCCGACAAAAGGAGAGCATGTTCTTCAAGGTCCTGGGGAAGGCGCTGGAATCGTTGATATTGGAGACAACCAAGCGGTTGTATTTAAAATCGAATCACATAACCATCCATCTGCAATTGAACCGTATCAAGGAGCGGCAACAGGTGTTGGCGGAATCATCCGTGATGTATTCTCCATGGGTGCTCGTCCAATTGCGGTATTAAACTCTCTTCGTTTTGGTGAACTGACTTCACCGCGCGTGAAGTACTTGTTTGAAGAAGTAGTGGCAGGGATTGCAGGCTATGGAAACTGTATCGGTATTCCAACAGTCGGCGGAGAAGTTCATTTTGATCAAAGCTATGAAGGCAACCCGCTCGTTAACGCGATGTGTGTAGGGTTAATCAACCACGAAGACATCAAGAAAGGGCAGGCAAAAGGTGTTGGCAATACGGTCATGTACGTTGGTGCTAAAACGGGACGTGACGGGATTCACGGTGCAACATTTGCGTCTGAAGAATTTTCTGATGAATCAGAAGAAAAACGTTCAGCGGTTCAAGTCGGCGATCCGTTCATGGAAAAGCTTTTGCTTGAAGCATGTCTTGAAGTCATCAAAAATGATGCGCTTGTGGGCATTCAAGATATGGGAGCGGCTGGCTTAACTAGCTCAAGTGCAGAGATGGCAAGTAAAGCCGGTTCAGGTATCGAAATGAACCTAGACCTGATCCCTCAGCGTGAAACAGGCATGTCAGCGTATGAAATGATGCTGTCTGAATCCCAAGAGAGAATGCTGTTGGTCATTGAAAAAGGCCGTGAACAAGAAATCATTGATATTTTTGAAAAATACGATCTTGAAGCAGTCTCAGTCGGTCATGTGACAGATGATAAAATGCTTCGTTTACTCCATCAAGGAGAAGTAGTGTGTGAGCTTCCAGTTGATGCACTTGCAGAAGAAGCACCGGTTTATCACAAGCCGTCAAGTGAGCCTGCATACTATCGTGAGTTTTTAGAAACAAAAGTGGAAGCTCCAGCGATCACAGATGCAGCAGATACATTGAAACAGCTGTTAAAGCAGCCAACGATTGCGAGTAAAGAATGGGTTTACGATCAATACGACTATATGGTTCGTACAAACACTGTCGTTGCACCTGGCTCTGATGCGGGCGTGCTCAGAATCCGTGGGACGAAAAAAGCTCTTGCGATGACAACAGATTGTAACGCACGTTATCTCTACCTTGATCCAGAAGTTGGCGGGAAAATCGCCGTCGCAGAAGCAGCACGTAACATTGTCTGCTCAGGCGCTCGTCCGCTTGCAGTAACAGATAACTTGAACTTCGGTAACCCGGAGAAACCAGAAATCTTCTGGCAGATTGAAAAGTCTGCTGACGGCATTAGCGAAGCTTGCCGTACATTAAGCACACCGGTCATCGGCGGTAACGTTTCTTTATATAACGAGTCAAATGGAACGGCCATTTACCCAACGCCAGTTATTGGCATGGTTGGTTTGATTGAAGATACAGCTCATATTACGACTCAATCGTTCCAACAGGCAGGCGATGTGATTTTCGTCATTGGTGAAACGAAGGAAGAATTCGCAGGCAGTGAGCTTCAAAAAATGACAGAAGGCCGTATCTACGGAAAAGCACCCGAAATTGATTTGGATGTAGAACTGGCGCGTCAAGAAGCCCTTTTAGCAGCGATTCAAAACGGACTTGTTCAGTCAGCACATGATGTGTCTGAAGGCGGTCTTGGTGTAGCTCTAGCTGAAAGTACATTTGGAACAGATGGTCTTGGCGCTGATATCCAGCTCGATCTAAACAGCGCTGCATCACTATTCAGTGAATCACAGTCACGTTTTGTCGTCACAGTGAAACCAGAAAACCGCGAAGCGTTTGCTGAGGCTGTGCAAGATGCAAAAGAAGTCGGAACGGTCACAAATGATGGTGTATTCACTGTCAAAAATCAAGAAGGACAACAATGGATTCATGCGGCAGTCAACGAGCTTGAACGCGCATGGAAAGGAGCGATCCCATGCTTGCTGAAATCAGAGGCTTAAACGAAGAATGTGGCGTCTTTGGGGTTTGGGGACACGAAGAAGCCCCGCAAATCACCTATTACGGATTGCATAGCCTTCAGCACCGAGGACAAGAAGGTGCAGGAATTATTGCAACAGACGGTGAAAACCTGACGTCACACAAAGGCCTTGGACTGATTACGGAAGTGTTCCAAAATGGTGAGCTTAAGGATTTAAAGGGAAAAGGTGCGATCGGACACGTTCGGTATGCGACAGCAGGCGGAGGCGGCTTTGAGAATGTGCAACCCCTCTTCTTCCGCTCACAAAACAATGGCAGCCTTGCCCTTGCTCATAATGGAAACTTGGTCAATGCAACGCAATTAAAACAGCAGCTAGAGAACCAAGGAAGTATTTTTCAAACGTCTTCTGATACCGAAGTGCTCGCTCACTTAATTAAGCGTAGCGGATATATGGATTTGAAGGATCAAATCAAAAATGCTCTGTCTATGCTAAAAGGGGCTTATGCTTTCTTAATCATGACGGAAACAGAAATGATCGTAGCGCTTGATCCGAACGGATTACGCCCACTTTCACTTGGTATGCTTGGGGATGCTTATGTTGTCGCTTCTGAAACATGTGCTTTTGATGTCGTCGGTGCTACCTATTTACGAGATGTAGAGCCTGGCGAAATGCTGATCATTAATGATGACGGCTTAAAATCTGAGCGTTTCTCGATGAACATTAACCGCAGCATGTGCAGCATGGAATACATTTATTTCTCAAGACCGGACAGCAATATCAATGGCATCAACGTGCATAGTGCGAGAAAGAATCTTGGCAAGAAGCTTGCAGAAGAAGCACATGTCGAAGCAGATGTCGTGACAGGTGTGCCAGACTCCAGTATTTCTGCAGCGATTGGTTATGCCGAAGCAACAGGTATTCCATATGAGCTAGGTTTAATTAAAAACCGATATGTCGGCCGGACATTTATTCAGCCGTCTCAAGCATTGCGTGAGCAGGGCGTGCGAATGAAGCTGTCTGCTGTGCGCGGGGTGGTCGAAGGCAAACGTGTCGTCATGGTGGATGATTCCATCGTACGCGGAACAACAAGCCGCCGAATTGTGACGATGCTAAGAGAAGCAGGTGCGACGGAAGTGCATGTACGCATTAGTTCACCGCCAATCGCTCATCCGTGTTTTTATGGAATTGATACGTCTACACACGAAGAGCTGATTGCGTCATCTCATTCAGTGGAAGAAATTAGACAGGAGATCGGTGCAGACACCATTGCATTTTTATCTGTAGACGGTTTAATGGACGGGATTGGCAGAAAGTATGATGATCCGCAGCGCGGTCAGTGTTTAGCATGCTTTACTGGAAAATACCCGACCGAAATTTATGAAGATACTGTCCTTCCTCATGTGAAGGAAACAGTCCTGACGAAATAATCGAATAATGGAGCAGCAGTCAACGTGATTTGATATGCTGCTCTTTCATTCTGCCGAAAATACATGGAAGACAAGCAGATAAAAGGAGTGAATGGGATGTCAGAAGCATATAAAAACGCCGGTGTCGACATCGAAGCAGGATACGAAGCCGTTAAACGAATGAAAACACACGTAGAACGTACAAAAAGAGCAGGTGTCATGGGGGCTCTAGGCGGATTTGGCGGGATGTTTGATTTATCTGAACTGCCATATAAAAAGCCCGTACTTGTCTCAGGAACAGATGGTGTTGGTACGAAATTAAAGCTCGCTTTTTTAATGGATCAACACGATACGATCGGTGTAGATGCTGTTGCTATGTGTGTGAACGATGTACTTGCACAAGGGGCAGAGCCGCTCTTTTTCTTAGATTACTTAGCAGTTGGAAAAGCAGATCCTTTGAAAATTGAATCCATCGTCAAAGGTGTAGCTGACGGATGCGAGCAGTCTGGCTCAGCGCTTGTCGGCGGAGAGACAGCAGAAATGCCGGGTCTTTACACAGAAGAAGAATATGATATTGCCGGGTTTTCTGTAGGTGTCGTTGAAAAGGATGAAATCGTCACAGGAGAGAACATCAAGGAAGGGCATTTGCTGATTGGACTCAGCTCTAGCGGAATTCATAGCAATGGCTATTCTCTTGTACGAAAAGTATTGCTTGAAGATGCGGGTCTAGATCTTCACCAAACATATGAACCTTTTACAAGACCACTTGGAGAAGAGCTGCTTGAACCGACGAAGATTTATGTCAAGCCTGTTCTTAAACAAGTGAAAGCTGGCAAGGTTGACGGTATGGCACATGTGACAGGTGGCGGCTTTATTGAGAATTTACCACGTATGCTGCCTGAAGGACTTGGCGTTGAGATTGATAACGGCTCATGGCCAGTTCCGCCTATTTTCTCCTTTATCCAAGAAAAAGGGCAATTAAAAGCAGAAGACATGTTCAATGTATTTAATATGGGCATCGGCTTTGTCTTAGCTGTCAAAGAGGACAATCTTGTAGATGTGATCAGCGGACTGGAACAAGACGGAGAGAAAGCCTTCCTTATCGGACGAGTTCAAAAAGGAGAAGGCGTCACTTTCGGTGGTGGAAGCCTCTCATGAAAAAGTTTGCGATCTTCGCCTCTGGAAGCGGGACAAATTTTCAAGCCATTATTGATACGTTAAAAGAAGAACAGTGGCCGGCAAAAGCCGCCATTGTGATCTGTGATAAACCGGGTGCGAAGGTGCTGGAGCGGGCAGAGAAAGAGGGCATTCCGTCTTTTTCTTTTACGCCGAAGGCTTTCCCAAGTAAAGCCGCTTTTGAGCAAACCATCATTGAACAGCTGAAACTGCATGAAGTGGAATGGATTTTCCTCGCTGGGTATATGCGACTGATCGGCCCGACATTGCTTGATGCATTTAGAGGGAAAATCGTGAATATCCACCCTTCTTTACTGCCAGCATTTCCTGGACTCGATGCGATTGGACAAGCCTATCAAGCAGGAGTCAAAGTGGCTGGCATCACGGTTCATTATGTCGACGAAGGCATGGATACCGGCCCGATTATTGATCAAGCAGCCATTCATATTGAACAAGGGGAAGACCTTGAATCCATTGAAAAAAGAATGCATGAATTAGAACACACACTATATCCAAAAGTGATCAAATCACTTTTAGAATTATCTTAATGAGGTGACAAAGGCATGACGATCAAACGCGCATTAATCAGTGTTTCCGATAAAACAAATCTTGTACCTTTTGTGAAAGAACTAACAGAACTTGGCGTTGAAGTGATTTCAACTGGTGGTACACACAAACTTCTTCAAGAGAACGGCATTGATGTCATTGGTATTTCTGAAGTGACTGGCTTCCCAGAAATCATGGACGGACGACTCAAAACGCTTCATCCGAACATTCACGGTGGACTGTTAGCAGTGAGAGAAAACGATGAGCATATGGCACAGATTGAAAAGCACGGCATTCAGCCGATTGATCTTGTCGTTGTGAATCTATATCCATTCAAAGAGACCATTTCCAAAGACGATGTCACGTATGAAGAAGCGATTGAAAACATTGATATTGGCGGTCCGGGTATGCTTCGTGCTGCTTCTAAAAACCATCAGGACGTCACGGTGATTGTGGACCCGCGTGATTATGATTCTGTCGTTCAACAAATCAAAGAAGGCGGCGTCTCACTAGAGAAAAAACGTGAGCTTGCAGCAAAAGTATTCCGTCATACAGCTGCTTACGATGCCCTGATTGCGGATTACTTAACGAACTTTGTTGGCGAAACAGAGCCAGAACAGTTCACAGTCACATTTGAGAAAAAGCAATCTCTTCGTTATGGAGAAAACCCGCACCAAGCGGCGACTTTCTATGAAAATGCGCTTCCAAGCAAAGGCTCTTTAGCTACTGCAACACAATTACATGGAAAAGAACTTTCCTATAACAACATCAAAGATGCAGATGCAGCACTTCAAATTGTACGTGAATTTACGGAGCCAGCGGCTGTGGCTGTAAAGCATATGAACCCATGTGGTGTTGGGACAGGGGAAACGATTGCAGAAGCATTTGATCGTGCATTTAAAGCAGATGAAACATCTATTTTCGGCGGCATTGTGGCGCTTAATCGTGAAGTAGACAAGCAAACGGCTGAGGTACTCCATACGATTTTCTTAGAAATCGTCATCGCACCATCGTTTAGCCAAGAAGCACTTGACGTGTTAACAGCGAAAAAGAACCTTCGTCTACTAACATTAGATGTAGAAGCAGATCTTGGGAAAAAAGAAAAGCAGCTCACAAGTGTTCATGGTGGATTGCTCGTTCAGGATATCGACACATACGGCTTAGAGGAAGCAACGATCTCTATTCCAACGAAAAGAGAACCGACTGAAGACGAATGGAAAGACTTAAAGCTCGCTTGGAAAGTCGTCAAGCATGTGAAATCAAATGCCATCGTTCTAGCGAAGGATCAAATGACAGCAGGTATTGGTGCTGGTCAAATGAACCGTGTTGGCTCGGCTAACATTGCGATTGAGCAAGCAGGTGAAAAGGCAAAAGGCAGTGCACTAGGTTCTGATGCATTTTTCCCAATGGGCGATACAGTGGAAGCTGCTGCAAAGGCAGGCGTTACAGCGATCATCCAGCCAGGTGGTTCCATTCGTGATGAAGAATCAATCCAAAAAGCAGATGAATACGGCATCGCCATGGTCTTCACTGGCGTTAGACATTTCAAACATTAAGGGGATGACAGTGTGAACGTATTAATTATCGGCAGAGGCGGAAGAGAGCATACCATCGCATGGAAAGTGAATCAAAGCGAACTTGTCAGCCAAGTATTTGTCGCACCCGGCAATGATGGAATGACAGACGCTGCGAAGCTTGTCCCAATCGACGAGGGCGATCATGAGGCGTTAATTCGTTTTGCAAAAGACAATAACATCGGTTTAACAATTGTCGGTCCAGAGGTTCCATTAATTGCAGGTGTCGTCGATGCATTTGAAGAAGCAGGACTCAAGGTATTTGGACCGAATGCAAAAGCCGCAGTCATTGAAGGCTCAAAAGAATTTGCAAAAGACTTAATGAAAAATTATGAGATCCCGACAGCCGCTTACGCCACTTTTACATCGTTTGAAGAAGCGAAGGCATATGTGGAAGAAAAGGGTGCCCCAATTGTCATTAAAGCAGATGGGCTTGCCGCAGGAAAAGGCGTGACAGTGGCAATGACGCTTGAAGAGGCAATCAACTGCCTCCATGACTTTTTAGAGGATGAAAAGTTTGGCGATGCGAGTGCATCGGTTGTCATTGAAGAATTTTTAACAGGTGAAGAGTTTTCTCTGATGGCCTTTGTCAATGGAGAAAAAGTGTATCCGATGGTGATCGCACAGGATCATAAACGGGCATTTGAAGATGACAAAGGACCAAACACCGGCGGGATGGGCGCTTATTCACCGGTTCCACAAATTTCTGATGAAATCGTACAAAAAGCGGTGGAAGACGTCGTCAAACCAGCAGCTCGCGCGATGGTGCAGGAAGAGCGTTCGTTTACAGGCATTTTATATGCAGGCTTAATGCTGACACCAGAAGGCTCAAAGGTCATTGAGTTCAATGCACGCTTTGGCGACCCTGAAACGCAAGTAGTGCTCCCTCGTCTTGAATCAGATCTAGTCCAAGTATTCCTCGATATTCTGGACGGAAAAGATGTGGACTTGCAGTGGAAAGACACAGCTGCTGTCAGTGTCGTTCTTGCATCAGAAGGATACCCGGAAGACTACGCAAAAGGCACACCAATCGGTGCTTTGCAAACAACGGTCTCTGATGTCGTCACCTTCCATGCAGGAACGAAAAAGGAAAACGATCAATTCGTCACAAATGGCGGCCGTGTAGCAAATGTGACCGCATTTGACGACACATTTGAAGCAGCAAGATCAAGAGTGTATGAAGCGGTTGAAGAAATCATTCAGCCAGGTTTATTTTATCGCCGTGACATTGGCGCCCGTGCGCTGAAGGCAGCGGGGAAAAACGTTTAATCAAAACACCTTTCTATCTGACGAGATGGAAAGGTGTTTTTTCTTCTTCTGTTCATAGGAGGGATGCGGGCAGATGATGAAGAAGTAGTATGGGATCACGAATAGATTTGGGGAGGCAACATGGAAATCAAAGCATTTATCATCTTTGCAAACGTCATGCTTGTTTTATATCTCATAACTATAAATAACATCATGGTGACTGCCATTAAGCAGAATAAATTGAAAAAAGGCGTAGCCATTAGTTATATGATCCTATCCATTTTTTCTGGCATTGCTATTTCTTCATTTTTAATTTGGAAGTTTTTCATTAGCTAAGAGGGGAATGAGTGTATGGTGCAATTGAAGAAACTTGCAAACGAGCGTTTTTCTGCTTTGATCTGTATGGATCCATTCAATGAGCGAATTCGTTTGGATGACTATAGTGGCAGGGTGCAGGATGTGATTCAGTCCGTGCTTCAGGAAGCGGCGGAATGCAAGGCGTCTAAGGTCATTGTAAAAGTAAGGCGTGAGCATATGCCTCTTTTTTTAGAAAAAGGCTTTCGGCTTGAAGGGGTGTTTTCTCATTATTTTCTCGGAAGTGATGCATACGGCATGTCGCTCTTTCTGACCGAAGATCGAATGAACAGCCCATTTTGGCTGAAGGAAGATGAAATCGTTGCTTCTATTCAAGAAAAGCCGATTAAAAAAGACCAAGGCGTGTGGCAAGATGAGTATGTGATGAGGAAAGCCGGTCCAGAGGATGTGCACAAGCTGGCAGCGCTCTATGATACGGTCTTTGAAACGTATCCCACGCCAATGAACGAGCCAGATTACATCCAAAAGGTAATGGAGGAAGGTACGGTTTTTTATGCCGTTGAACATGACAGTCAACTTGTAAGTGCCGCATCCGCTGAAATCAATGTGCCGTATGGTCATGCAGAATTAACAGATTGTGCAACCCTTCCCACATACAGAAAACTAGGATTCATGCATCATTTGATTCTAGCCCTCGAACAAGAGCTTCAATCCATGCACATTTATGTCTTTTATTCTCTTGCCCGTGCACTGTCCTATGGAATGAATCAAGTATTTTATCAGCTCGGGTATACATACACCGGACGCTTTCAAAACAACTGCTATATTTTTGACAAAATTGAAGATATGAATCTCTGGGTCAAAACGCCAAATGAATCATGAGATGGTTCTCATCTGATCAAGCAGACCAGATAGGCGGTACGCCATGATACTCAGCTGCAGCTTCATCCGATCATCAGTGGATTTGAGGCTGCAGCCTGTTCTCGTTTCAATTTGTTTCAACCGGTAGCTTAACGTATGCCGGTGAATAAACAATTCCCCCGCTGACTTTTGAATATTTTCATTATGTGCCAAATACACTTCGAGTGTATGAATGAGGTCAGCTCCTTGTTTTTTTGTATAAAGCAGCGGGCTTAACAGCTCCACATAAAAGTCATGCAAATTCATTCCGGCTTCGTTCATTTCAAGCAGCATCCCATATAGACCGAGCTTCTGATAATGAATGATGCTGTCATCTGTTTTCAAAAGAGGAAGAAGCCTTGCTGCATATTGGGCTTCTTTTGCACTTTTAGCAAAGAGACTGATCTGGTCGTAGGCTCTTCCAATGCCAATCACAATGGGATGGACGGGGAAAAAATAAGACCAAGTACTGCAGCATTCTTCTGATGCGCGATACCAATTTGTTTCTTGATACGTGCTTTTCCCTGCGGGTGTCAAGACGAAAATGGAATCAAGCCTTGCCTTTAATAAAAAAGGAATTTGTCTGCGTTCAAAAATGGATGTGAGCAATTGGGATAGGCGCTGCACCATTTGATGGTCGAGCTGTGTGTGCTGATGCTGAAATTGAAAGTAGATGACGACTTGTTCTTCGCTCATATCATATTGCAGCTTTCTTGCTTGTTCGATGACATAGCTTTCTTCTGTGTATTGCTGCTGCAACATATCATCCAATAAATGCCCCTGCATTTGGTTTTCTGTATCTTGAATGGCTTTTTGTTTCAACCATTCAATCGCATACACCGCACCGGCATGCTCAATGGCGATGGCATCGAGATGGTGCCACGTCTCTTTTTTCTTTAACGCCACAATGAACCCGAAAATATCCCCCATTGCAATCACAGGGCATGCGGCTAGAACAAACGCACCATATGTGTCATAGACGAGCCGGCCTTTTTCCTCTGCCTGTTTGAGCAGAGAAGAGGTTTCAATCGGTTCGTCATCTGTTAGAAAGCCAAAAGCAGGAGAATAGGTCACTTCGTCTGTTTCGAGATGAGCTGCTGTTTGGTGCAAAAACACATCCAGCACCACGATATTTGCTGCTGTGAGATGTGCCAGTTCATCCGTAATTTGCGTGACATTTTTATTGCTCACATTTAAATGGGTCAGTCTTTGATGAATCGCGGAAGAATATTTGAGCTGATGGAGCTGACTGCTGACGATTTGTTCTAGAACGGCTTTTGTGATGTCTGAAAAATTGACATGGGGCGGAATCTCGATGAGCGGAATACCGCTATTTTCGGCGGCTTCAATGAGTGATGCGGGAATTTCCGTTAAGTACACGCCTTTATAAATGGCAATGGCTGAAAGACGATGAGATTGAATCAATTTTTCAAGCCGGATGCGTCTTTCTTTATTTTCTGTCAGTCCAAATCCAGTTGTAACAAGTAATTCTCCTTCGGAAAGTCTAGACGTGTCCTCAATAATTTCCACAATGGTCACCCACTGGATAAGCCGATCCAGTCCATTTTCTCCAGCAAGCAGTTTGGTTTCTTTCATCATATCGAGCGAGAGTGCATCTTTGACGAGAATCGCCATAGACTCATGACCTCCTTTTGAACACTCTTATACACCATGTATAAAAAACACGCGTGAAATTCGGGCAAATGGCGAATGGAGGATGACTGCCCTCTTGATTAAGCTAATCTTATACCAAGTATACAAAATTTTCTTACGATTCATGTGAAAAGAAAAGTGCAGCTGCTGACAAGAGAGGGAGGAATGACAAAGTGGAGACCCGGGATTACTTAATCAAACCGATGTTAAATCAGCAATATCCTGTGGCTGTGAGAGGAGAGGGGATTTATTTATATGATCGGGACGGAAAAAAATATATAGACGGCTCATCAGGGGCAGTCACGGCAAGTATTGGACATGGTATACAAGACATTATTGATGCGATGACGGAGCAAGCGAACAAGGTGAGCTTTACGTACAGGTCACAATTTACGAATGAACCAGCGGAAGAACTAGCGTATGAATTGAGTACACTTTGCCCAGGTGATCTGAACTGGTCTTTTTTTGTAGGGAGCGGTTCAGAGGCAACGGAGACCGCTATGAAAATGGCGATACAGCATTGGCAGGAGCAGGGGAAGACGGAAAAAAATCATATCATCTCAAGGTGGATGAGTTACCACGGTATTACATTAGGGGCGCTGTCAATGTCAGGTCATATTGCAAGGAGAGAGCGCTTTGAACCACTGCTTGAAAAGCATCCAGTGCTGTCTCCGCCCTATAGCTACCGGTCATGGCTGCCAAAGGAAGACAGCAAGCAGGTCGAGTGGTATGTTCAGGAATTTAAGACCGTCATTCAGCGTATAGGAAAAGAGAGGATCGCCGCATTGATTGCTGAACCGATTGTTGGCGCAGCGGGAGCGGCGCTCCTGCCGCCAGACGGTTATTTCGAAGCAATGAAGCGTGTCTGTGAAGAAAACGACATTTTAATGATCGCAGATGAGGTCATGACGGGCTTTGGACGAACTGGGAAAATGTTTGCGATGGAACACTGGGGCACGGTACCAGATATCATGGTTCTTGGAAAGGGCATGAGCGCAGGTTATTCTCCAATTGCAGCAGTTGTCTCAACGGATCGTGTGATGGCACCGATTATCAGCGGCTCCGGCTCTGTCATGGCAGGGCACACATATAGTGCCAATCCGCTTTCAGCAGCCGTTTCATTAGCGGTCATTCGATATATGAAAAAGCATCAGCTTCCCGAACGGGCTGAACTTTCCGGGCGATATCTGATGAATGCTTTAAAAGATTTGCAAGTCAATCATTCCATCATAGGAGATGTGAGAGGGAAGGGATTGCTGATTGGCATTGAGTTTGTCGCAGATCGTTTATCCAAAACGCCATTTCCTGCACATGCTCAGATAACCAATCTCGTCGTTGAAACGGCAAAACAAAATGGACTGCTTGTGTATCCAGCAAGCGCTGGAGAGGATGGAGTCGGAGGCGCAGCAGTTATGATCGCACCGCCGCTTTCCATCACACAGCAGGAAATGGATGAACTCATTGATTTATTCGGGCAGACCATCACACAAGTCGAACAAGAAGTAATCAATCGAGGGTTTTTCCCATCTGCTATGTAAGGAGGAACGAACATGAACAAAACTGTGGGTTTGGATGAAGTGATGACGCGATTAAAAGATGGCATGACCATCATGTTTGGCGGATTTGGCGGCGTGGGTTCACCACCATCGTTGATTGATGCCATTTTGGAAGCAAATATTCAAGATCTGACATTGATCGGAAATGATGCAGGTTTCCCGCAAATTGGTGTGGGCAGGCTCATCACAGAAGGAAGAGTGAAAAAAATCATCGCCTCTCATATCGGCTCAAATCCCATTGCCGGACAGAAAATGCAGGCTGGTACATTAGACGTTCATTTTTACCCGCAGGGCATTCTTGCAGAAAAAATCAGAGCAGGCGGAATGGGGCTGGCGGGCATTGTGACAGATGTTGGGATGGATAGCCTGAATCTCGATGAGAAACAATTGGTTGAGCTGAATGGGAAGAATTATATGTTAGAGCCTGCGCTCACAGCGGATATTGCCATCGTCAATGCCTACAAAGCAGATGAAGTGGGAAACCTGATTTTTGATAAAAGCGCACGGAATACAAACCCGATTGTGGCGATGGCAGGAGACTGGACCATAGCGGAGGCAGAAGAAATTGTGGCAGCGGGGCAGCTCGATCCAGAAGAAATCGTGACGCCAGGCGTATTTGTGAATCAAATCGTGCAATCAAAAGGAGTGAACTGGACATGGGCATGGGAGACATCGATTTAAGACACCGCATTGCCAAAAGAGCAGCACAAGAAATTGAAGATGGCATGATTGTGAATCTTGGGATCGGCATTCCGACCCTAGCAGCAGACTACATTCCATCACATTACGAGGTGTGGCTGCATGCAGAAAACGGCATTATGGGGGCAGGAGCCTCGCCTCTGCAAGGGGAAGAAGATCCGAATTTGTGCAATGCCGGTGGTTTTCCCATTACGTTAACAAAGGGCGGCTCGTACATGGACAGTACGACTGCTTTTGGCATCATCCGAAAAGGAATGCTGGATATGACGATTTTGGGTGCACTTGAAGTAAGCAGCCAAGGGGATCTTGCCAATTGGATTGTACCGGGGAAAAGAGTACCGGGTATGGGCGGAGCGATTGAGCTGGCGCAAAAAGCGAAAAAAGTGGTAGTGGTGATGAGCCATCTGGATAAACACGGTCGATCTAAAGTGAAAACGGCTTGTACATTGCCATTAACCGCTAAAGCGTGTGTCGATTTGATTATTACGGATATGGCGGTCATTGAGGTCAAGTCTCAGCTGCTCATTTTACGTGAAGTCATGCCGCCATTTCAGCCGGAAGATGTCATCAGGGCGACTGAAGCGCCATTAATTTTAGCGCCTGATGTCAAATCTGTTGTGTAGAAAGGATGAACGACTTGCAGCCAATGACACGTATCAGAAACTGGATGAAAGAGCATCAGGATGAAGCCATTACGCTTCTTCAGCAAATGGTGCAATGTGACAGCACCCAAGGAAATGAAGAAGAGGTTCAGCAGATCGTGGCCAATAAACTGTCCGCCATTGGCTTTGATGTAGACGTTTGGGAAATTGGCGGCGATGAATTACTAGAGCATCCTTATTTTTATTCCCCGCGCCGATCTTTTCAAGGGAGTCCCAACGTTGCTGGGCGATTGAAAGGAAAAGGTGGCGGCAAATCAATTTTATTAAACGGGCACGTAGATGTGGTTCCGGCAGGAGATAAGAATCAATGGACATATCCGCCTTACAGCGGGCATATCATAAACGGGAGACTTTATGGACGCGGGGCAACAGATATGAAAGGTGGAAACGTTTCTTTACTCTTTGCGCTTGAGGCACTGCATACGCTTCAGATTCCCCTGAAAGGAGATGTGGTGTTTCATAGTGTCGTCGAAGAGGAAAGCGGCGGAGCAGGCACACTTGCAGCAATATTGAAAGGGTACACAGCGGATGCTGCCATCATTCCAGAGCCAAGTCATATGAACATTTTTCCGATTCAGCAAGGATCAAAGTGGTTCAGGCTGCATATTAAAGGAAGGGCAGCTCATGGCGGAACAAGGTATCACGGTGTTTCGGCTATTGAAAAGAGCACGGTGGTCCTTTCTCATATAGCGGCACTAGAAAAAGAAAGAAATCAGCGAGTGACGGAGCCGTTGTTTCAGCATATCCCGATTCCAATTCCAATCAACATTGGGAAAATTCAAGGCGGTGATTGGCCGTCCTCTGTCGCAGATCTTGTCACAATGGAAGGCAGGCTTGGTGTGATGCCAGGTGAGACAGTTGAGCAGGCAGAGAAGGAATTAGAAAATTGGATGACTGGACTCGCTGAAAAGGATGATTGGTTTCAAGAACATCCTGTGGAGGTGGAGTGGTTTGGTGCGAGATGGCTTCCAGGGTCCATCGACTCTGATCACCCGCTTTTAGGTCTATTGAAAGAACAATATGAAGAGGTCATGCAGCACCCGCCAAAGGTGGAAGCCGCCCCTTGGGGGACAGACGGCGGATTACTGTCACAAGCAGCGGATATCCCAATCATTGTGTTTGGGCCTGGAACGACGGAGCTTGCCCATTTCCCGAATGAATCTATTGAGATCAAACATGTGATTGAAGCAGCAGAAATCATTGCTGGTACGTTGGTCAAATGGTGCGAAGCAGAGGAATGATTCACACACAAAAAAAGAAGGCTGTCTACTCAGCCTTCTCCAGCGTGCAGATAAACCCTCGCATTCGTTGTCAGGTCTGTGCGCCGGTGCTCACGAATGTAACATTCGCTCCGCTCCGGTGCTCGCCCTTCCTAGACTTCAAAGGTTTTCATGTCACGCTGAAAGGAAGACAAAGAGCTAAAATAAAATTCATTTTAGCTCTTTGTCAACAATCTGAAGAAGGCTGTCTACTCAGCCTTCTCTTTATGTGTATTCTGCTGTTCACACATATAGGTCACTGGACAAAAACGAAGAATACCAGAACCCAATTTTAATCCGCCGAGCATGATGCCAAAAAGCAGCATTTTACTCCAAGGTTTTCGAGCATATAAGGATCCAGCTACAGTACATATCGTCATTCCGCAGGCAATTCTCATGAGCGCTTCCATTAAGCCAAGATTAGGTTTCATTGCAAGTGATTCTCCTTTTTTAAATTATTTTAAGTGTGATTTCAAGAAATTGTAACGTTTCATTAATGCGTAACGTGTTTCGTTATGTTACGATAGGGCTAATACAAATGAAGGAGAGTATGTGAATGTCCGAACGTACTTTTAATTGGAGAAACAATGACATCCGCACACAAATCGATGTAGTCGACTCAAAAATAGTTCCAACACTCCTTTTAACGAATGGACTCGTGCTAAACCCGTTTTTGAAGCAATGGGTGAAGGCAAATATTTGGATACATGATGATCGAATTGTTTATGTCGGAGCAGAGCTTCCTCAAAATAAATCAGCTAAACGTGTGATTGATTGTGAAGGTAAATACATTGTGCCGGGGTATATTGAACCTCACGCGCATCCGTTCCATATTTATAATCCCCAATCACTTGCAGAATATGTGTCTCAATTTGGCACAACAACGATGGTCAGCGATAACTTATTTCTTCTTTTGCAAAGCAATGAAAAGAAAGCGCTTTCCACTCTATGTGAATTAAAAAAGCAGCCATTTCAGTACTTCTGGTGGTCCAGATACGATCTTCAAACCGAGGTCAGGTATGAAGATGAGATGCTGCCTATTAACTATCGGAAAGAATGGATTGATCATCCCGACGTCCTTCAAGGCGGCGAATTAACGAGCTGGCCAAGATTAATGGACGGTGATGATCTCATTTTATATTGCATGCAAGAAACGAAGAAGCAGAGAAAACGAATTGAAGGGCATTTCCCTGGGGCTTCTGAGAAAACGCTAACAAAAATGAAGCTGTTTGGAGCGGACAGTGATCATGAAGCAATGAATGCAGACGATGTGCTCAAACGCTTGTCTCTAGGTTATCATGTGTCCTTGCGTCATTCTTCCATCCGCCCAGATTTAGTGAACATTTTAAGGGAATTGCATGAGCGTGACTTTAGGCACTACGATCACTTTTTCTATACAACAGATGGATCAGCGCCTCACTTTTATGAAGAAGGCATGATCAATCGTCTCATTTCCATTGCCCTTGAAGAAGGCGTGCCTACTATTGATGCGTACAATATGGCCACTTTTAACATTGCGAAATACTATCAAATTGATGACTTATTAGGCGTGGTCGGTCCTGGCCGATTGGCTTCTTTGAATATTTTAGATGATCCGATGAATCCAAATCCAGAAACGGTGATTTCTAAAGGGGTAATCCTGAAATTAGAGGGGGAGAACCAGCATCAATTCCAAGAGACAAAATGGGAAAATGGCGGGCTTGAACCATTAGATTTAAGCTATGACCTGACAATGAGTGACTTGCAATTCTCAATGCCGCTTGGTGTCAAAATGCGAAATTCTGTCATCATGGAGCCCTATACAGTGGAGATTGATAACTCTGTCAATCAGCTGTCCTGTGACCATGATCAAAACTTCTTCAGCCTGATTGATCGAAAAGGCGAGTGGCGCGTGAACACAATGTTAAAAGGATTTGCAAACACGGTGCAAGGGTTTGTCAGCTCATTTTCAACCACTGGTGACATTTTAGTGATTGGGAAAAATAAAGATGATATGATGCTTGCTCATAAGCGAATGAAAGAAATTGGCGGAGGAATCGTGCTCACAGAAAACGGAAAGATTTTGCATGAAATCCCGCTGCAATTATCAGGCTGTGCATCAGCTGAACCGTTTGAAACGGTTCTTCAGCAGGAGCAAACGTTACGAGAGCTACTCATTGAGCGAGGGTATCCATTTGACTGCCCGATTGATACACTTGTCTTTTTCCAAAGCACACACTTGCCGTATATTCGAGTGACACCAAGAGGAATATTTGATGTCATGAAAAAAACTGTACTCTTTCCGTCTATAATGCGTTAAAATATAACAGAGTGGAGCTGTATCATATTTGCTAGATTTCTGACCGCTGTTATAGGGCAGGAGTAAGCAAGAGATCTCTTCGCTGCTAGATATGGTGACAAAGCATAGGGCTTTGACATGACGAATGAAGTGCCCAATTGTAAAATGAATCTGTCGGTTACGCTGGCCGACCAACATATTTTGAATAATTAAGCAAGGCGGGGCGCAGGTTTGTCGTCTCGCCAAGCTTTCTACACATACTGTTTTTTAGGGAAAGACTTAACAGAGCAGAAGTGTTCTAGATATTGGAGGCAAACAAGTTTGTCAGATTGTCGCACAAGGAATATGACAAAACTTGTCGAATTTGTTTACGATAAAGAAGCTTCGGCTTACGAAAGAACCTGATGGCATTTTCAGCGTAGAACCAAACCTGTCATGATTCGTTCAAAGCTCATTGCTGAGGTTGAAAAAAATGAGTCAGGAAAGATACCGCTTTCTCGGAAAAGTCAGTGCGGAGCGGTGTGCCAATAGTAAAGGAGAAGATGTATAAAGATGCAAATTGATAAATTAAGGGGCAAAAGCTTAGATCAGCTATTCAACTCCATCTTATCCCTTAAAGACCTGGAAGAATGTTATCGATTTTTTGATGATTTGTGCACCATCAATGAAATCCAATCTTTATCACAGCGTCTTGAAGTAGCGCGTATGCTTCGCGAGGGAAATACGTATCATAAAATTGAGACGGAAACAGGTGCAAGTACAGCCACTATCTCACGTGTCAAACGCTGCTTGAACTACGGAAATGATGCCTATACAATGGCACTTGACCGCGTAGCAGAGCAACAAGCAACGGACGAAACAAAATAAAGCAGCTTTTACTGCAAATATTCTTTATGATTTGTCGTTTTGAAGTTGAACAAAAAAAGCCATTTCATTTGAAATGGCTCTTTTTGATATCATCAAGTTCTCCCATAAACCATCGTTCACCTTCATAGGACACTTCATCGTCATCAGTGATTACTTCCTTAAAACCGATGGTTCGCATATTTTGCGGAACAGATAAATCCCATTCTTTTTGAATATTTCTCTGATCAGAAAGGGGAAGCCATGTCTGATACTCATCTTGTCTGTTGAAGAAATCTTTCACATAAGAATCCCCTTTAAACACAATGATCTGTGAATGCCATAATCCAGGCAGATCGACTGCGACCACGACACGATATATGTCCCCGTCGTTTGGTTTCAAATCAATGAGATGCTCAGCTCTATTCAATAGAGTTTGAATGCATAGACGTTTGATCTTTTTCGGTGTTCTGTTGGACGTCATAAAATCATAAGCCGCTGGTAAAGGCAGGTGCCAGTAGTCAGAAACATTCGCCGGAAACGACTGCGTATTTGCGTTCATTTCTTTTATGATCTGTTGAGTCTTTCGTTTCATACCGCGGACCTTTTTTTCACGCATACTCTTTCTCCTTATCAAAGATCTATTAAGTTCTTTATACGTGATTGAGCAAGAATGTCAACGAAAAAAGGTGCGGAAACGCACCTTTTTAAACTAGACAGACTGCTCTGTGCCTGAGAACATAGGGACTTCACTTGTCTGGCCGTTTTCTTGTCTAAAAATAATATGTTTTTCGTTAAAATGAATAGGTGATTCAATTCCAGCTGCTGCGCATAAATTAAACAAACCTTCTCTAAGGGACAGGATATAATTGCAGACGCGGTATTTCTTTTCTTCAATGGATAAACCTTTTTGCAGCTTTGGATCTGTGGTGGCAACCCCAACAGGGCATTTATTCGTGTGGCATACTTGCGCCCGAATACAGCCAACCGAGAACATCAATCCTCGTGCGATATTTACAAAATCCGCTCCCATGGAAAGGGCAATGGCGATTTTATCAGGGGAGAGAAGTTTACCAGACGCAAACAGCTTGAGTTGATCTCGAACCCCGTATTTCTTCAAAATTTGATGGACTATCGGCAGTGCGGTGAAAATGGGCAGGCCGGCGGAATCAGCCAGTTCATGAAAGGAAGCACCTGTGCCACCTTCTCCGCCATCCACTGTAATGAAATCAGGATGTTTTCCGCTTTTTTTCATATAGAGAGCAAGCTCCTCGATATCTTCTTTATGTCCAACAACTAGCTTGATTCCAACTGGTTTTCCGCCGATGTTTCGCAGTTGTTCAATAAAATCAAGCATGTCAGGAATGGAGTGAAACATCTCGAACCGGTTCGGACTGTCAATGGATTGGTGTGGCGGCAGTTTACGGATTTGGGCAATTTCCTCTGTGACTTTTTCACCATCAATGTGTCCCCCGCGTGTTTTCGCCCCTTGTGCCAGCTTGAGTTCAAAGGCTTTTACCTCATCATGTTCACTTTTTTTCTTAAACTCTTCAAACGAAAATGCGCCATCCTCCGTTCGAACCCCAAATAAACCAGGCCCAATCTGGCAAATGATATCGGCGCCCCCTTTGAGATGGTAAGGCGAAAGCCCGCCTTCACCTGTGTTCATCCATGTGCCGCCAGCCATTTTTAAGCCGGAGGATAGAGCCGTAATCGCCCGGTCGCCTAAGGAGCCGTAGCTCATGGCTGATTGACCGATTAATCCTTTGACGCGGAAGGGTTTTTGGCACGTATGTTCACCAATGATTTGTACATCTTCTTCATGGAGATAATAAGGTTTTGCTTCTACCTCTTTTGTATGTTCACTTCTTCTCAGTAAATTGTCTTGATCGATCTGATACACTTTTGTTTGGATTTTTTCAGATTGATCGATGCGTAACTCATCTCGCTGCTTTGGAAATAGGACGTTGCGAATATAGTAACCAGGCTTGTCAAAATCACGTTTTGATCCAAAGCCCATTGTCCGGCTTTTGTACTTCCCAGACATGACAGCTTGCTCGTATTCTCTTCTTGAGAAAGGAAGCTCCTCTCGATCATTTAGAAACAGATATTGACGAAGCTCAGGTCCTATTTTTTCAAAAATAAACCGTAGCTTTCCAATGACCGGATAATTTCGTAGGACAGAATGCTCTTCCTGTTTTTCATCTCGCATCCAAATCCAGATGAATAAAATGATTGGTATGATGAAAAAAATCACTAATAATGCGCCAATGACAATGAAAGTTGTTGTCACGAAAATCCCCTCTTTTCTCTATCATTACTGTTGTTATTCCACTTTTCATTGAAAGAGAAACCACTTCAACAGATTGTGACGTTTAGAAATGAAAAGGCGGGGTAACTTACAAATAAGATCATAAGGGGAGGGAACATACATGAATAAGCGTCCGAATGCGTATGTAATTGCAGGATTAGGGGTTGGTGGTGCAGTGTTATTAGCAGTGAAAAATAAACAGCATCTCAAAAAATGGGCAAGCATGTTCCGCTCAGATGAAAAGGTTCCTGAAAAAGCTGGTCA
Organism: Bacillus sp. 22190; assembly: GCF_052045575.1. NCBI lineage: Bacteria > Bacillati > Bacillota > Bacilli > Caryophanales > Bacillaceae > Bacillus > Bacillus sp. 22190. Next base: position 78,132 of record NZ_JBQEPF010000012.1, read on the forward strand.
CCCTGATCCGTTAGATATTCAAGACAACAAGATGGTCGATGAAGGGGCCATGACATCTGTTCATTATTTTAATGAAGTGAGACAATAGTTTAGAAAAACCGTTTTGACCATTCAAAACGGTTTTTTCTTGTCTTTTTTTTGATGTGATATCGAAGAGGATCGACAAGCGTAAAACCGATCAACCCTTCGTGATCAGGCGTCGAGAAAAGAAATTCAATGCCTGATAAATGATAGGTTGAGAGAACTTCTTGATCCGTAAAACGTAACGAAAGCTCGTCCTCATAAACGGGTGTGTGCTTCAAAACCTCGGCTTCTTCTGCAAATAACTCCAGCCCAGCCACTCGGCCCTCTTTGTCGATGTCTACGTTCACACATTCATTCACGTCTAATTCAATGGTTTCTTTGATTGTCCCGATTCGAGGCGGGATGAGATAGATATATCCAATGCCGATCGTTTGATCATATGTGATGGTTCTTTTCAAATCATTCACCTGCTTGGTCGATAGTAAAATGTTCCTTTCATGTATAATATCATGTGATGAGATGAAGTAGCTCTCATTTCAGTTCAGCATCGATCTATTTATCTCCCTCAGCGCCTCTTGAATCATTCACCTCGCCTAAAATGAAAATCGACTATTTTCAAAAGAATGAAACTTTTAGCTGAAGGAGGTTACCCATTTTTTGCGGTGTCTGATTTTGTTATAATATTTAAATGGAATGAAACGAATGGAGGAACGTTTTTCATGTATGATGTTACCGAGTGGAAGCATGTCTTTAAACTCGATCCAAATAAAGAGATTTCCGATGAACAACTTGAAGCGATTTGTGAATCCGGTACGGATGCCATTTTAATTGGCGGCAGTGACAATGTGACAGAAGACAACGTGCTGCAACTGATGTCAAAGGTGCGCCGCTTTCTTGTGCCATGTGTCCTTGAAATCTCGACACATGAGATGATTGTGCCTGGCTTTGACCTGTATTTTATCCCCACTGTGTTAAACAGCGCTCATCCTGATTGGATTGTTGGTCTGCATAAGGATGCGATGAAGGAATACGGTGATTTGATGTCAATGGAAGAGATTGTGCCGGAAGGATATGTCATCTTAAACGAAGAGTGTAAAGCGGCTAAGCTGACAGAGGCAAATACGGCACTGGATATAGATGACGTAAGGGCTTATGCGAGAGTGGCAGAGCACTTGATGAAACTGCCCATCTTCTATTTAGAATACAGCGGAACGCTTGGAGATATAGAGCTTGTGAAAGAAACAAAAGCAGTGCTACATGAAACGGTTCTATTTTATGGCGGCGGTATTGAAAGCGAAGAGCAGGCGAAAGACTTTGCACAGCACGCAGACGTTGTCGTCGTGGGAAACGTCATTTATGACAATTTTAAAGAAGCGTTAAAGACAGTCGACGCAGTGAAAAAGTCATCATAGTCAAACAAGACGAAACGGGTTAAAATAGAACATAAGTTCGAATTGGCGGTGAATGAAATGAATGAAATATCGAATCATCTATTAGAAGGGCTGAATGACGCGCAGAAAGAAGCGGTCAAAGCAACAGACGGGCCGCTGCTACTGATGGCAGGAGCAGGTAGTGGAAAAACACGAGTGCTCACGCATCGAATTGCGTATTTAATGGCAGAAAAGCATGTGGCACCGTGGAATATTTTAGCGATTACCTTTACAAATAAAGCAGCAAGAGAAATGCGTGAGCGTGTACAAGCCATTTTAGGGCCTGGTGCGGATGACATTTGGATTTCTACGTTCCACAGCATGTGTGTACGCATTTTACGACGCGATATTGACCGTATTGGTGTGAATCGCAACTTTTCTATATTAGACACATCTGACCAGCTTTCAGTCATTAAAAACATTTTAAAAGAACGAAATATCGATCCTAAAAAGTTTGATCCACGTAGCATTTTAGGTTCAATCAGTAGTGCAAAAAACGAACTCATTGACGCAGAGGAATACGCAAAAACAGCCGGTGACTTTTACGATCAAGTCGTGAGCGATGTCTACACAGATTATCAAAAACGATTACTCAAAAACCAATCACTCGATTTTGATGATCTTATTATGATGACGATTCGTCTGTTTGAGCGAATTCCTGAAGTATTAGAACACTATCAGCGAAAATTCCAATACATTCATGTCGACGAGTATCAGGATACAAACAGAGCGCAGTACATGCTTGTGAAACTGCTCGCGCAGCGTTTTCAAAATATATGTGTGGTCGGTGACTCGGATCAGTCTATCTATCGCTGGCGTGGAGCGGATATTACAAACATTCTTTCCTTTGAAAAAGATTATCCGTCCAGTGAAGTGATCTTGCTTGAGCAAAATTACAGATCGACCAAACGTATTCTGAATGCCGCAAACACGGTGATTCAAAACAATTCAAACCGTAAGCCGAAAAATCTTTGGACAGAAAATGATGAAGGAGCGAAGATTGCCTATTACCGTGCGGATAATGAATTCGGTGAAGGTCAATTTGTCGCTGGAAAGATTCGTCAGCTTCATCAGAGCGGCAAGCGTAAATTATCTGATTTTGCGATCCTCTATCGAACGAACGCTCAGTCACGTGTCATAGAGGAAACGTTAATGAAGGCGAACATTCAATACAACATCGTCGGCGGCACGAAGTTCTATGACAGAAAAGAGATCAAGGACATTTTGGCATACTTACGCCTTGTGGCAAATCCAGATGACGATATTAGTTTTGCGCGCATTGTCAACGTACCAAAGCGTGGAATTGGGGCGACTTCTGTTGATAAAATTGCCGCATACGCAGAAATGAATGATCTCTCTATGTTTGAAGCACTTGGTCAGGTGGATTTCATTGGACTCAGTGCAAGAGCTGCCAATGCACTTGATGAATTCAAACAGCTCATTGATCAAATGACAAATATGCAGGATTATTTATCTGTCACAGAATTAACGGAAGAGATCCTAGAGAAAACAGGCTACCGTGAAGCACTGAAGATCGAAAAAACGATTGAAGCACAAAGCCGTTTAGAAAATATTGACGAGTTTCTATCGGTCACTAAAAACTTTGAAGAACAAAATGAAGATAAATCACTTGTCACCTTCCTGACAGACCTCGCCCTCGTCGCAGACATTGATAAGCTGGATGAGGCTGAGGAAGAAGATCAGGATGCGGTCATTTTAATGACGCTTCACGCCGCAAAAGGGCTGGAATTCCCCGTTGTGTTCTTAATGGGCATGGAGGAAGGCGTCTTCCCGCACAGCCGTTCATTAATGGAAGATGCCGAGATGGAAGAAGAGCGCCGTCTTGCTTATGTAGGGATCACACGGGCCGAAGAAGAGCTTTATTTATCAAGTGCGAAGATGAGAACGTTATTCGGCCGGACGAACATGAATCTGGAATCACGATTTATCAGAGAAATACCAGCTGATTTATTGGACAACCTAAATGAGAAAAAAGAAACGAAAACACCGTTTGGCCAAACGAGAGAAAGACCGCAAAGACGAGGGCCTGTCTCACGTCCCCAAACGCAAACCATTCAAAACACAGGCGGCGGCAGCATTGGCTGGGCTGTCGGTGATAAAGCCGCTCATAAAAAATGGGGCGTTGGCACGGTTGTGAGTGTAAAAGGTAGTGGAGATAGTACAGAGCTTGATATTGCCTTCCCAAGCCCTACAGGCATTAAGCGTCTCCTTGCCGCCTTTGCGCCAATCGAAAAGCAATAAACTGATAGGACTGACAAAACGGATGAAGTGAAAGGAAGAAGCAGATGGATAAAGAAGCAGCGAAACGCCGGATCGAGGAACTACACCAGATTTTGAATCAATACAACTACGAATATCACACACTGGATCGTCCAAGTGTTCCTGACGCTGAATATGATGCGCGGATGCGTGAGCTGATCTCTCTGGAGGAAGAATACCCTGATTTAAAAGCAGCGGATTCACCCTCGCAAAGAGTAGGCGGTGCTGTTTTAGACGCCTTCCAAAAAGTACGTCACGGCACACCGATGCTCAGTCTCGGCAATGCGTTTCATGAACAGGACCTTCTTGATTTTGACCGCCGGGTTCGTCAAGCAGTCGGTGACGACGTCGCTTACAATGTCGAGCTGAAAATTGACGGACTCGCTGTTTCTCTCCGTTATGAAAATGGCGTGTTTGTCCGGGGTGCCACGCGGGGTGATGGGACAACAGGTGAGGATATAACCGAGAACCTCAAAACCATTCGTTCCATCCCGCTCAAAATCAATCGGCCTCTGTCGATTGAAGTGAGAGGCGAGGCATTTATGCCAAAACCTTCTTTTGAAGCCCTTAACGAAAAAAGATTACAAAACGAAGAAGAGCCGTTTGCGAACCCGCGTAATGCGGCTGCTGGCTCACTTCGTCAGCTCGATACGAAAATTGCAGCGAAACGAAACCTTGATATCTTCGTCTACAGTATAGCGGAGCTTGATGAAATTGGTGTTAATACGCAAAGCGCAGGACTTGATCTTCTCGATGAGCTTGGCTTTAAAACGAACAAAGAAAGACGGATGTGCCAAACCATTGAAGAAGTGATCGACCTCATTGAAACACTGAAAACAAAGCGTGCTGATTTCTCATACGAAATCGATGGCATTGTCATTAAAGTCAATTCATTGGCACAGCAAGAAGAACTAGGCTTCACAGCAAAAAGTCCACGCTGGGCTGTTGCGTACAAATTTCCGGCCGAAGAAGTCGTGACGAAGCTGATTGATATTGAACTAAGTGTGGGGCGTACTGGCGTCATCACCCCAACAGCGATTCTTGAGCCTGTAAAAGTGGCAGGGACGACAGTACAGCGTGCTTCTCTTCATAATGAAGATTTGATCAAAGAGAAGGATATCCGCCTTTTTGATCAAGTGATTGTCAAAAAAGCGGGCGATATTATCCCAGAGGTTGCAGGGGTTCTTGTTGATCAGCGAACAGGAGAAGAAGAGCCGTTTCACATGCCGACTGAATGTCCAGAGTGTCATAGTGAGCTGGTCAGAATTGAAGGAGAAGTGGCGCTTCGGTGCATCAATCCACAATGCCCCGCCCAAATACGTGAAGGACTCATTCACTTTGTGTCTCGTAATGCGATGAATATTGATGGGCTAGGCGAGCGAGTCATTACACAACTTTTCAAAGAACAGCTTGTCTCTCGTGTATCAGACCTTTACCGTTTAACAAAAGAAGAGTTGATTCAGCTAGAACGAATGGGCGAGAAATCAGTCGATAACTTACTGCGTTCGATCGAGCAATCGAAAGAAAACTCTCTTGAACGTTTATTGTTTGGACTTGGTATTCGATTTATTGGTTCTAAAGCAGCGAAGACATTGGCCATGCACTTTGAGGATATCGATCAGTTAAAACAAGCAACGAAAGAACAATTACTTGAAGTAGATGAAATTGGTGAAAAAATGGCCGATGCAGTCGTCACGTACTTTGAGAAAGAAGAAATACTTGATTTGCTAAATGAACTAAAAGAACTTGGGGTCAATATGACCTACACAGGGCCAAAACCCGTGAAAGTAGAAGAAAGTGATTCCTACTTTGCAGGAAAAACGATTGTGCTGACGGGGAAATTAGAAGAAATGTCTCGTAATGATGCAAAGGCAGCGATCGAAGCATTAGGCGGCAAGTTAGCAGGTAGTGTAAGTAAAAAAACAGACTTAGTCATTGCCGGCGAAGCAGCTGGAAGTAAGCTGACAAAGGCAGAAGAACTCAATATTGAAATCTGGGACGAAGCCAAAATGCTCGAGGAGCTAAAGAAATAAGAGGAGTGTTTTCTATTGAAAAAGTTGCTATTGCTGCTGACAATGCTCACACTGGTATTGTCAGCGTGTGCACCTTTTGGGGGAAAGGATGAGGAAGAGGTCACACAAAAAACGGATGAAACGAAAGAAACAGCGATCATCCCAATGTACAACATCTCTGATTCCTATTACAAAATGGTGCTGCCGTTTAAACAAGGAGCGGCAAGAGGACTAACTGCAGAGCGTCTCAATACACGCTTAGACATTGATGAATTTGAAACAGGACTCATGCGCCTGGCAACAGAATCATTCAATACAAACGACTATCTGTTCCAAGAAGGACAGCATTTAGATGAAGATACTGTTCTCAGCTGGCTTGCCCGCAAAAAAACAGGCAGTGATCTGAAAAAAGCTGAAAAAGAAGACAAAGACTTTAAGAACTTAGGTTTAAACCCTGCTCTTCCAAACTCAGGTTCAACAAAGTCAAAAAATGAAAATAGTCCAATCTACTTAGCTTCCATGCTAGAACATAATTACTTAATCAGAAAAGATAAAAATAGCTTACAGCTTGGTGGGGTTGTCATCGGTCTTGCGCTTAACTCTGTCTATTATTATCGCGAAAATATCGGAGATCCTCAGCAAGAGGTGACCATCGATTCATCGAAGAATTCAAAGAAACTTTTAGCAGAGGGCGAAAAAATTGCGGAACAAGTCATTAAACGACTTCGTCAAATGGACGGACTGCAAAAAGTCCCAGTCATGATTGCTCTTTATAAACAAGCACCAAAATCATCTATTGTTCCAGGAAACTTCATCGCTAAAACTGATGTAAAAGCAGGATCAGCTGATATTGGCAGTTGGGATACGATTAAAGAAGAGAATGTCTTCTTCCCTTCAGATAATGCTAAGAGCAGCTACAAAGATGATTCAGAGCGATTTGACCGCTTCAAGACAAAGGTAGAAGACTACTTCCCGAATTACACAGGTGTGGTAGGCAAAGGTTTCTATAAAAACGGGAACTTGCAAAAAATGAAAGTAGAAATTCCAATGCAATTCTACGGAAAAACAGAAGTCGTGGCATTCACGCAATACTTAACAGGTGAAGTCATGGATTACTATAAGAGCACCAATATAGAAATCAACATCACCTCTTCTGATCAGCAAGAAGCCCTCATCACAAAAAATGCTGAAGATAAAGAACCAACGGTCCATATATATGACTAAATAAAAACCGCCTTTTGGCGGTTTTTTATTTCTAATTAGAGGAATCTTTCAACTTTTGTCAAAGTATGTGAGGAAATCAAAAGGAAAGGCAGGTATGTTGATGCTCGTATAAATGCTGATTACCGTCATGTATAAGTAAAAAGACGATAAAAGGAGAATCAGCATGCATAAAGAAGTAAAAGCACGATACGATGAACAAATGGTCTTAAAGAAAGCGGCTCTACTCTATCATTTTCAGCCAGAACAGGTCACATTTCTAGCCGATGCAGAAAATTATGTGTATGAATATACGGATGAAAAAGGGTCGAGTTATATATTGAAAATCACCCATACCATTCGCCGATCCCGCACATATATTCTAGGAGAAATGGACTGGATTCGGTATTTATCTCAACATGGAATCTCAGTAGCTAAACCGGTTTTATCCGCAAGAGGAAAAGATGTTGAAGCGATTCCCGATCAAGCAGGAGGCGCTTTTTTGCTGAGAGTGTACGAAAAGGCGCCCGGCAGAAAAGTGACCGAAGCAGATTGGAATGGACAGTTGTTTCAAGCGTTAGGAGCCTATACAGGGCGTATGCATCAAACGACTAAACAATATCAAGTGAAAGATCCTCGCTATAAGCGTCAAGAGTGGTATGAGGAGGAGCAATTAAAGCTTGAAACGTATATTCCTTCTGATCAAACGGTTGTGTTGCAGAGAAAAGACGAACTGATGCAAAAGCTTCACCAGCTCCGAATATCCAAGGATGTCTATGGACTGGTGCATGCGGATTTACATCACGGGAACTTCCATTATCATCAGGGAGAAATCATTGCATTTGATTTTGATGATTGTGGGTATCACTGGTTTATCAATGATATAAGCATTTTGCTATACAACGTTCTTTGGTATCCGGTGATTCCGTATGAGGATAAAGCTGAATTTACGGGTGAATTTATGAGCCATTTTCTCAAAGGCTATCGACAGGAGAATGAGCTTGATGACGCATGGTTGGCGACAATACCAGATTTCCTTATGCTGCGTCATATGCTTATTTATGGGCTTTTACATCAAGCATTTGATCTCCGAACACTAAGCGCTGACGAAAGTGCCATGCTGGCGCGTTTTCGAAAGGAGATTGAGGACAAAACCCCAATTACGCCTTTTGACTTTCATCAGCTAACAACATAAATCAAAAGCCCCTTGCTGTTTCACATAGCAAGGGGCTTTTTATCCTACACCGTATCACACTTCACACCAACAACGCCTTCTAAATCTTTAATATCAAAGTACACATCGGTTGTATAGCGGTCTTTATGTACGCGAACACGTACTTCCATGATCGGATAGTCTTTTTCCTTTAAATCATCAATACGTACAGAATGAATACGAATATTGAGTGCTTTCATTTCTTTTAAAATCTCTGTCATACGGTTTCGATCAGAAAGTGACATTCTGATGCGGATTTCTTTTTCCTGTAACCGAATGGGTCCAATCCGCTGGAAGAGCCAAGGTAAAAATTCCACACTGACAAGAATAAAGAAAAGACTGAGGAAGGCTTCTTTATAAAAACCTGCACCTGTTGCAACCCCAAGTCCTGCTGCTCCCCAAATCATCGCAGATGTCGTAAGACCTGAGATGACATCATTGCTTTTGCGAAGAATCACACCTGCTCCAATAAAACCAACACCAGATATAATTTGCGCCGGTAACCTGAGTGGGTCCATTTGAAGCTTAGAGACTCGAGGGAAATTGTAGGCTGCATCAATGCTGATGATGGTTAATACGCAGGAGCTGACAGCAATGACAATACACGTTTTCAGCCCAAGCGGCTTTTTCTTAAGTTCGCGTTCAAGACCGATGATCAAACCGATTAAGGTGGCAACGGCTAATTTTAAGACCGTATCCCATTCAATTGTCCAAAACATGCGTATCGCTCCTTTCACTTCATGTACGTTTCACATCATGTATATGATCTTCTCACAGCCCATATGGCTGCACAACTTCTATTTTATTCAGAAACGGGAGAAAGAAAAGCATTTTATTTAAAAATAAAGAGAGTCATCCGCATAATGCAGATGACTCCTCATTTCTGGTTATTTTGTTTCTTCTTCGAGATGGTCTTCCATTTTGTTAAATAGCTGCTTTGATGCTTTTGTCGGTTTACTTGTCATTAAGCTCACAACAATTGCGGCTAAGCCACTTAACGTAAAGCCAGGAATCATTTCATAGATACCTGTTGAATGGTTGAGACCTGTCGTGATCCATGTAAGAACCACAACGGCACCCACAATCATTCCGACAAGTGCACCGTGATGATTCATTCGTTTCCAGTATAGGCAAAGCAAGATGACTGGACCGAATGAAGAACCAAATCCTGCCCAAGCATAACCGACGAGGTCAAGAATGGTGTCGCTTGGGTTTAGAGATAGACAAAGAGCAATAATCGCAACAACGAGTACAGACATACGACCAATCATCACAAGCTCTTTATCTGAGGCTTTCTTTCTAAAAAACGTTCTGTATAAATCCTCTGTCATGGCACTTGCTGTCACAAGCAGCTGAGAAGAAATTGAACTCATAATGGCTGCTAAAATGGCAGAAAGTAAGAATCCAGTAATGTAAGGATGGAACAATACTTTAGAAAAGACGATAAAGATCGTTTCAGGATCAGCAAGGTTCATACCCGTTTCATGTACGTATGCGACACCAACTAAACCAACAGATAGTGAACCAATAACAGAGATAATCATCCAGCTCATTCCGATTCGGCGTGCTGGTTTTAAATCTTTTACGGACGTAATCGCCATAAAACGTACGATAATATGAGGCTGTCCAAAGTAACCTAATCCCCAAGCGAGGAAGGAAATAATGCCAATGACGCTCGTTCCTCTAAAAATATCAAGCAATTTAGGGTCAATCTGTTGAATATCATTGAATGTGGCAACAGGTCCACCTAATTGAGTAAAGGCAACGATCGGCACGAGCACTAATGCTAAAAACATAATAGCTCCTTGGACAAAGTCCGTTAAGCTCACTGCTAGAAATCCACCGAACAGTGTATACAAAATCACGATACTTGATGTCAATATCAGACCAAACATGTAGTGAGCACCGAATGCTGACTCAAATAAACGTCCGCCTGATACCATCCCAGATGATGTATACAACGTAAAGAAGATTAAAATGATGACGGCTGAAACTGCTTTTAATAAAGCAGATGATCCTTTGAATCGTTTGTCAAAGAAATCAGGAATCGTAATGGCATCATCAGCAATTTCTGTATAAGAACGTAAACGAGGTGCAAGAATTAAATAGTTCAAATAAGCACCGACAATTAAACCAATTGCAAGCCAGGTTGTCGATAAACCTGTTTTATACATTTCACCTGGTACACCCATCAGCATCCAACCACTCATATCCGCAGCACCTGCTGATAGAGCTGTAACGAATGGACCAAGACCTCGTCCACCAAGCATATAATCATTTAAATCATGTGTTTTCCTAAACGCATACCAACCAATGGCAAGCATCCCGATAAAATAGATAGATAAGGAAATCGTAACTTCAATACTCATTTTGTTTTCTCACCTTTTTCGTATTAATTTGACATCACCTCAATCAAAATATACAGAAGTGCTAGACAGAAATGACATTTCACTCTGCTATGGTTACTTAACCTATCAGAGTATTCCCAAGTGATCAACCTTCTTAAACATCTTTATCTTTAAGAAAAAATGCACGGATCGGTGATAAGCTTCTATATGTATGCGTTTACAAAAATAAACTAAAGTAAAAATTTTCTGAAAAATAAAAAGTCACCTTGATGAATATTTTAGACACTGGCTGCATCACAATGACATATTAGTGGACAAAGCCTTTCTAGACGTCCTCGTAAAGTTGCTTTAGAACAGTAAAATTTGATATGATAAAGTGTATATGACTTATGATCATGACCACGAACACGTATCATTTTTGGAGGTGAACCTGCATGTCAAGAATTTCAATAGAAGAAGTAAAGCATGTTGCGCATTTGGCACGGCTTGCGATTACAGAAGAAGAAGCTGAGATGTTTACAGAACAGCTTGATAGCATCATTTCATTTGCAGAGCAGTTAAACGAGGTAGATACGGAAAACGTTGAACCAACAACACATGTATTAAAAATGAAAAACGTCATGAGAGAAGATGTTCCGAATAAAGGTCTTTCCATTGAGGCAGTCATCAAAAACGCGCCTGATCATAAAGACGGCTATATTCGTGTGCCATCAATTTTGGACTAAAGGAGGCCTGAGGCATGTCACTGTTTGACCACAAAATTTCTGAATTAAAAGAGCTTTTACATAAAAAGGAACTATCTGTTTCTGATCTAGTGGACGAGTCTTACAAACGAATCCATGAAGTAGACGGGAAAGTACAAGCATTCCTAGCGCTGGACGAAGAGAAAGCACGTGCGTACGCAAAGGAATTGGACGAGGCCGTTGGTGAAAAGGACGAGCTTGGTCTATTGTTCGGTATGCCGATCGGTGTCAAAGATAACATCGTGACGAAAGATTTACGTACAACGGCATCAAGTAAAATCTTGCAAAACTTCGATCCTATTTACGATGCAACCGTTGTGAACCGCTTAAGAGAAGCGGAAGCTGTCACAATCGGTAAATTAAACATGGACGAATTTGCGATGGGATCTTCTACGGAGAACTCAGGCTTCAAAGCAACGAAGAACCCGTGGAATTTAAATACAGTTCCAGGTGGGTCAAGTGGTGGCTCAGCAGCATCTGTTGCAGCTGGAGAAGTACCATTCTCTCTTGGATCAGATACAGGCGGCTCCATTCGCCAGCCGGCATCATTCTGTGGTGTTGTTGGTCTTAAACCAACGTATGGCCGTGTATCTAGATACGGTTTAATCGCATTTGCTTCATCATTAGATCAAATTGGGCCGATTACGCGTAATGTTGAGGACAATGCATATGTTCTTCAAGCGATTTCTGGTGTTGATCAAATGGACGCAACGAGTGCAAATGTCGATGTCCCAGATTTTCTTTCTTCATTAACTGGCGACATCAAAGGATTGAAAATTGCTGTGCCAAAAGAATATCTTGGCGAAGGTGTTGGCGAAGAAGCAAAAGAGTCTGTTCTTCAAGCGTTGAAAGTATTAGAAGGACTTGGTGCGACATGGGAAGAAGTGTCTCTTCCGCATTCTAAATATGCGCTTGCGACTTACTACTTGCTTTCATCTTCAGAAGCATCTGCAAACCTTGCGCGTTTTGACGGTATTCGCTATGGCTACCGTACAGACAATGCAGACAACCTGATTGATTTATATAAAAATACCCGTTCTGAAGGCTTTGGAGACGAAGTCAAACGCCGCATCATGCTTGGCACATTCGCTCTAAGCTCAGGATATTACGATGCATACTATAAAAAGGCACAAAAAGTCCGTACGCTGATCAAAAAAGACTTTGAAGATGTTTTCGAAAAGTATGATGTCATTGTAGGACCAACAACACCAACTCCGGCATTTAACATTGGTGAAAAGACAAGCGATCCACTGACGATGTATGCAAACGATATTTTAACGATCCCTGTTAACCTTGCAGGCGTTCCAGGAATCAGTGTGCCTTGTGGATTTGCAAATGGTCTTCCGTTAGGACTGCAAATCATCGGTAAACACTTTGATGAAGGAACCGTTTACCGCGTGGCTCACGCTTTCGAACAAGCAACAGATCATCATAAAGCAAAACCTGAACTGTAAGGGGTGAATCAGAATGAACTTTGAAACGGTAATTGGACTTGAAGTCCACGTAGAGCTCAAAACACAATCAAAAATTTTCTCAAGCTCACCGACGCCTTTTGGTGCGGCTGCCAATACGCAAACAAGTGTCATCGATCTTGGTTATCCTGGCGTACTGCCTGTGCTGAACAAAGAAGCGGTGAACTTTGCGATGAAAGCAGCAATGGCACTGAACTGTGAGATTGCAACTGATACAAAATTTGACCGTAAAAACTATTTCTATCCTGATAACCCAAAGGCGTATCAAATTTCTCAATTTGATAAACCGATCGGTGAAAACGGCTGGATTGAAATTGAAGTAGACGGCAAGACAAAACGAATTGGTATTACACGTCTTCATTTGGAAGAGGATGCAGGAAAACTGACGCACACAGGCGACGGTTATTCACTCGTCGATTTCAACCGTCAAGGTACACCACTTGTTGAAATCGTATCTGAGCCTGACATTCGTACGCCAGAAGAAGCGTATGCTTACTTAGAAAAATTAAAATCCATTATTCAATATACAGGCGTTTCTGACTGTAAGATGGAAGAAGGCTCACTACGTTGTGATGCCAACATTTCTCTTCGTCCAATCGGTCGTGAAGAGTTTGGAACGAAAACAGAGCTGAAGAACTTAAACTCATTTGCTTTCGTCCAAAAAGGTCTTGAGTTTGAAGAAAAACGTCAAGAGCAAGTATTGCTTTCTGGCGGCTTGATCGAACAAGAAACTCGCCGCTATGACGAGGCGTCTAAAAAGACGATCCTCATGCGTGTCAAAGAAGGCTCTGATGATTACCGCTACTTCCCAGAACCAGATTTGGTGGAGCTGTATATTGATGACGAGTGGAAAGAACGCGTAAGAGCATCCATTCCAGAGCTTCCAGACGAGCGCCGCAAACGCTACATTGATGAACTTGGACTTCCAGCCTATGACGCAATGGTACTGACGCTGACAAAAGAAATGTCTGATTTCTTTGAAGCGACCATTTCAGAAGGTGCTGAAGCGAAGCAAGCATCAAACTGGCTCATGGGTGAAGTATCTGCGTACTTAAACTCGGCTCAAAAAGAGCTGGAAGATACGAAGCTAACGCCGCAAGGACTGGCTGGCATGATCAAGCTTATCGAAAAAGGAACGATTTCTTCTAAGATTGCCAAAAAGGTATTCAAAGAACTTATCGAAAATGGGGGCGACGCAGAAACAATCGTCAAAGAAAAAGGACTTGTCCAAATTTCTGACGAAGGTGCACTGCTCAAACTTGTCACAGAAGCTCTTGATAACAATCCGCAATCCATTGAAGACTTCAAAAATGGAAAAGACCGCGCGATTGGTTTCTTAGTCGGACAAATCATGAAAGCATCGAAGGGCCAAGCAAACCCACCGATGGTCAACAAGATTCTTCTTGAAGAAATCAAAAAACGATAAATCGCAAAAACCGCCTCTTCATTGAGGCGGTTTTTTTGTTGATGGATATGACAGGGTCTTATCACAGATTCAGACCACCGCCGTATATCAATTCATTGGTTCTTTTTTTATAATGAAGCATAAGCTTTAGCACATATTCGAAGGGGATAAAGGTGAACTAAAGTGAACATTGCCACGTATTGTCATTGGAGGAATAGCTTCAATTGTTCCACAGTTCTTTGGACAGCGGAGTTCTCACACGTTTCTAAATTTGTTAGCATCCCTTGAATGACCGGCTTGCGAGGCTCATCTTTGGCCAATTCTTCTTCAATAACTTCAATGGATACAAGGGTATCATCCGAAAGCAGATGCTCAGATTTTAACAATCGAAGCTCTTCTTGAAGAGTAGCGGCATTTGGCACTTCGTCATCCCAAATGTTTTGCTTTAGAATCGGCTTCGCATGAGAACGGAGAAGCCCATGCACCAAATCATCAAATCGGTCGAGAATAAAGGATGAGAGCTGATCACATGATAATTGCATCTGATCTTGTAAAAGCAGTACTTGCACATAAGATTGGATGATTCCTTGAATCATGACTGACAGGTCAGTTATATATGGTTCGATCTCCTGTCCATACGTGGTCAAAATAGAAATTTGGATTTCATCATTCATCTGCTTTTTAACCGTTTTGGAATACTTTTTAATTTGCTGATTTTCCGGAATAATGTTCTCGCTGAGGATCAAAATGATAAAATCCTTGTTCTCAGCAAAGTGCTGGAACTGTTCAGCGATTTGTTTCTGAAAGATATCTCTAGGCGCAAGATGCTGATTTTCTTTTCGAATCTTTTCAATACTTTGCATAGATGTGTCGATATAATATTCAAACGCTCTGTTGAAAAGCTGTTCTTTTGATTTGAAATGCAAATAAAATGCACCTTTAGAAATTCCGCATTCATCTGCAATTTCCTGAATGGTCGTAGAAGAAAAACCTTTTTTCGCAAACAACTGAATGCTTGCTTTAATGATTTTTTCTTTTTTTTCGTTCATGAAATAAGGCCCCTTCAGCTTTAGAATGTTACGTCAAACGCAAGTGAAATGGTTGACGGCATTGTATATCACCGTTTATTATGATATAGAATGACCAGTCAGTCAATACATAAAGGAAAATGGAGGACATAATGAATTCGATCATCAATTTTGTATTAAAGAACAAGTTCGCTGTATGGCTCATGACGATTATCGTAACAGTTGCTGGTCTATATGCCGGATTGAATATGAAACAAGAATCAATCCCGAATATCAACACTCCAGTCATTACGGTTTCTACAACGTATCCTGGCGCAACGCCGGACGAAGTATCAGATAAGGTGACAGACCCAATTGAGAAGTCGATACAAAACCTCAATGGGGTGAATGTGGTCACTTCTAATTCTTTTGAAAATGCCTCATCGATTCAAATCGAGTACGATTACAATAAAGATATGGATGAAGCAAAGAAGGAAATTGAAGATGCCATTAGCAATATCAATTTTCCAGAAAATGCAGAAAAACCAAAAATCACACGTTTTAGCATCAATGCGATTCCAATCTTAGCTCTAAGTGTCTCCGGTGATAAAGAATCATTACAAGACCTGACACAAAAAGTGGAAAATGATCTTATTCCTTCTCTTCAAAGCTTAGAGGGTGTCTCGTCTGTCGAAGCTTCTGGACAACAAATCAAAGAAGTAGAATTTTCTTTTAAACAAAAGAAATTGAAGGAATATGGTTTAGATGAAGAAACTGTCCAAAACATGATCAAAGGCTCTGATGTCAATGTACCTTTAGGGTTATACACATTTGGCAACAAGCAAAAATCAGTCGTAGTGGATGGCAATATTTTAAGTGTTAAAGATTTGAAAAACATGCGAATTCCTGTCACACCAAGTGCAAGCGCAGGAGCTGGTGCATCTGCTAGCGGCTCAGAAAATGCAGGTGCTCAAGGTACCGATCAGCAGGCTGGAAGTGCAAGTCAGCAGCAAGCAGCAGCTCAGCAACAAACAGGTGCAGGTGCAGCAAGCGGTCAATCGGTAGAACTGCCGACGATCAAACTTTCTGAGATAGCAGATATTAAAGTCGTGAAAGATGCAGAATCAATTTCTAGAACGAACGGAAAAGACAGTATCGGTTTGCAAATTGTCAAAGGCTCTGATGCCAACACAGTGAGTGTAGCAGAAGCAGTCACAAAAGAACTTGATACATTCAAAAAAGACAATAAAGGAATCAAAGTCAGCACGACATATGATCAAGCAGAGCCGATTAAAGAATCTGTCAGCACAATGCTGAACAAGGCGATCATCGGAGCAATCTTTGCGATCATTATCATCATGTTGTTCCTTCGAGATATCAAATCAACATTAATTTCGGTCATCTCCATTCCGTTATCCCTGTTGATTGCTGTTTTATTATTAAATCAGCTCGATATCACATTAAATATCATGACACTTGGTGCCATGACAGTCGCCATTGGACGTGTTGTCGATGACTCGATTGTCGTCATAGAAAACATCTATCGACGAATGGCGTTAAAAGATGAACCGTTAAAAGGTAAAGCACTCGTTAGAGAAGCCACAAAAGAAATGTTTATTCCGATTATGTCTTCGACGATTGTCACAATTGCGGTATTCTTGCCATTAGCGCTAGTGGGTGGAATGATTGGTGAATTATTCATCCCATTTGCATTAACCATTGTGTTTGCTCTAATGGCTTCACTACTTGTTGCCATTACAATCGTTCCAATGATGGCTCACAGCCTATTTAAAAAGAACCTGTATGGCAAAGCGAAAAAGGTAAAAGAACACAAACCAAGCAAACTTGCTGGTGGTTATAGACGTGTACTCAATTGGACATTGAACCATAAATGGATCACGTCAGGAATTGCGATTTTGATGCTGGTCGGAAGCTTATTCCTCGCACCACTTGTCGGTGTCAGCTTCTTACCACAGGAAGCAGAAAAAACGGCAATGGTGACATACACGCCAGAGCCTGGACAAACGAGAGAACAAGCCGTTGCTGAAACGAAAAAGGCAGAAGATTACTTAATGAAACGTGATCATGTCAATACGGTTCAATATTCATTAGGCTCTTCAAATGCAATGACAGCAAGTGTTGGCGGAAACTCTAACGGTGCATTATTCTTCGTACAATACGACGAGGACACACCGAACTTTGATAAAGAAAAAGATCGTATGGTTAAAGCCCTTCAAGACAAAACGTCTAAAGGGGAATGGAAATCACAAGACTTCTCATCTGCTGGCGCAAGCAATACAGTGACGTACTATGTGTACGGTGACAAAGCAAGTGATATTGAAGGCACAGTCAAAGATGTCGAGAACATTTTAAAAGATGAGAAGAACTTGAAAAACGTCAGCACAAGCTTATCTGAGAAGTATGACGAATATACGTTTAATGCAGATCAAGAAAAACTGGCGAAACTAGGCTTAACCGCTTCACAAATCGCACAGGCGATCGCTCCTCAAAGTAATGAAACAACGTTGACGAAAGTAACAGAGGACGGCAAAGAACTAGATGTGAAGCTTCAAACGGAAAAAGATGAATACAAGAGTAAAAAAGATCTAGAGAATAAAAAGATCACAACACCAACAGGACAACAAGTCCGAATTGGCGATGTGGTGAAAGTGAAAGATGGCACAACAGCAAACACTGTAACAAAGCGTGATGGGAAGATTTACGCTGAAGTATCTGGTGACATGACAACAGACGACGTATCAAGTGTGACACAAGATGTCCAGAAGAAAGTTGACAAGCTTGATTTAAAATCTGGCGTTACGATTGATACAGGCGGTGTAAGTGCGGATATTGAGGAATCCTTTACACAGCTAGGACTCGCAATGCTTGCAGCGATTGCGATTGTATACCTCGTTCTCGTCATTACATTTGGCGGAGGTCTTGCACCATTTGCGATTCTGTTCTCACTTCCATTTACGGTTATTGGGGCACTCGTTGGATTGTTTGTAGCGAAAGAAACCATCAGTTTAAATGCCATGATTGGATTGCTGATGCTAATCGGAATCGTTGTAACAAATGCCATTGTCTTGATTGACCGAGTGATTCATAAAGAAAAAGAAGGTCTTTCAACAAGAGAAGCTTTACTTGAAGCAGGTACAACAAGATTACGCCCAATCTTAATGACGGCACTTGCGACAATTGGTGCATT
Organism: Bacillus sp. 22190; assembly: GCF_052045575.1. NCBI lineage: Bacteria > Bacillati > Bacillota > Bacilli > Caryophanales > Bacillaceae > Bacillus > Bacillus sp. 22190. Next base: position 96,474 of record NZ_JBQEPF010000012.1, read on the forward strand.
GCTGCCACTCGCATTAGGTTTTGAAGGCGGAAGTCAGATCGTATCAAAAGGACTTGGCGTCACCGTTATTGGCGGTTTAACAAGTTCTACACTTCTCACATTGGTCATCGTGCCAATCGTGTATGAAATCTTAAGCAAGTTTAGACGTAAGAAAAAGTACGCTGAAGAAGAGTAAGAGGAAGCCCCGCTAATGAGCGGGGCTTCAGCGTGTAGACAAACACTCGCATTCTTTGTCAATCCTGCGTTCCGGTGCTCACGAATGTCAAATTCGCTCCGCGCCGGTACTCGTCCTTCCTAGGGCTGCAAAGGTTTTCTATCACGTTGAAAAGAAGACACAGGGCTAAAAAAGTATAATTTAGTCCTTTGTCAACAATCTGAGCCCCGCTAATAAGCGGGGCTTTTTTATGATGAAATCTGACAAACCGCTTTTCTCATCAGCTCTTCAAAGGCCTCGAAAAAGGCATCCCGATCGACGTGGTCAATGACTTGAATCAATTTTCCATCTGGATGTTCTTCGGTACGTCCTTGTTTTGGTGTTTCGGTATAAACAATTGCATTCATTTCTTTTGAACGGGTAAATGAGGTAGATGCAAGAGTGATCGTTGTCAGCACATCCCATAAGTAGTAAGTCGAGTTCGTTTCGTGATGAATGAGAGGCGGACAAAAGGCATAACATTGTCCAATAAAGTCAATCCCGATGTGAGAGCGAAGGGAAGCCCAGCGTTGACGGACATCGAGTGTGAGCGGGACTTGATTCGTGCTTTCCAGTGCGACCATTTCAATTGGAAAACGCTCTTGAAATACGGTGCTCACAGCATAAGGGTCCCAAAAAGCATTCCATTCTGCTGTTCCATCATGCTCGGGTTCTTCGACATTGCCTTTTTCAAGGAATGTGCCGCCCATCCACACCAGTTTCTCAATTTTATTTGAGATGGAAGGATCTTCTTCTAAGGCGCGTGCAAGGTCTGTGAGCGGTCCTGTAAAGAGCAGCGTAACAGGTTCAGTTGACTTTTTCACCGTTTCAATCAGGTGAAGATGTGCAGGAAGCTTAGATACTTTTGTATCAACAGCACCTTTTTCGTTTAAAATCGGCAGGGCATCTACATAAAAGGCATGCATACGCCATTCCTTTGGAAATGGATTCACACCTCTAGAATTGGAAGCGGCTACTTCAATCTCATATGGGCTAAATCGATCAATAATTTTCTGAGAAGCGCTCAGCGCAGGCTCTAAATAACAATCAGCAGGAATCACAGACGTCCCGATCACTTTCAGGTGTTCCATTTGAAGAAGCAGAAATAAGGACACGAGATCATCAACACCGCCGTCATGATTGAAATAGACAGGCTTTTTCATAGCATTCCATCCTTTTCATCGTTTTCCTTTATCTTATCAGAATGCTGATCTGCTGAGGGAAACGTACCGTGAGATTTCAAATATTAGGGGGTTGTTCTGTTGCCATTTTCAAATCTCATAGTATAATTAAAGGTTGTTAGTGGTGAAAATAGATTGCATAATGATAATAGGATGATGATGAATGAAACGTGCTCGAATTATATACAATCCGACATCTGGACGTGAACTCTTTAAGAAGAATTTACCGCAGGTTTTGCAAAAATTTGAACAGGCTGGCTATGAAACATCTTGTCATGCGACGACATGTGCAGGAGATGCAACACAAGCAGCCGAAAAAGCCGCACAGAGAGACTTTGATTTAATTGTAGCAGCTGGTGGAGACGGCACGATTAATGAAGTCGTCAACGGATTAGCGCCGCTTGAAAAAAGACCAAAATTAGGAATCATTCCAGTTGGAACGACCAATGACTTCGCAAGAGCACTTGGCATTCCAAGAGAAGATATTTTAAAAGCGACAGATGCCATCATTGATGGTGTAGCAAAGCCGCTTGATATTGGTAAAGTGAATGGACAGTATTTCATTAATATTGCGGGAGGCGGCCGATTAACAGAGCTGACCTATGAAGTGCCTAGTAAGCTGAAAACCATGCTAGGACAACTTGCGTATTATTTGAAAGGCATGGAGATGCTTCCTTCCATTCGCCCGACAGAAGTCGAAATTGAATATGACGGCAAATTGTTTCATGGAGAAATCATGCTGTTTCTTGTTTCACTAACAAACTCAGTAGGCGGCTTTGAAAAGCTGGCACCAGATTCTATTTTAGATGACGGTATGTTTGACCTGATTATTTTAAAGAAGGTTAACCTAGCAGAAGCCATTCGAGTGGTCAGTCTTGCACTTCGAGGCGAGCATATTCATGATAATAATGTCATCTACGCAAAAGCGAATCGCGTAAAGGTAGATGTAAAAGATAAAATGCAATTGAATTTAGATGGTGAATACGGCGGCATGCTGCCAGGTGAATTTGAAAACCTGTATCGCCATATTGAATTTATTGTGCCAAAAGCAACAGCTGAAAAAATAGGGTGAAGACTGAACTTGGTTCCTTATGGCGGCCAAGTTTTTCTTTGCAAATGAGGTGATAAAATTGGTGAAAATGAAACCGCCTGTTGAAAAGAATGAATACTACAATGTAACCTTCGAAGACTTAACGCATGAAGGTGCAGGTGTAGCGAAAATTGAGGGTTTCCCTGTGTTTGTACCGAATGCCCTTCCTGACGAACAAGGGAAAATCAAAGTCACACGTGTCAAAAAAGGATTTGCTTTTGGACGACTCATGGAGCTGACAAAGGAAAGTCAGCACAGGCAAGATGCGCCATGTCCTATCTATAAGCAGTGCGGAGGCTGTCAAATTCAGCACATGAGCTATGAAGGCCAGCTGCTTTTTAAACAGAAACAAGTAAAGGACGTATTGGAGCGGATCGGCAAGCTTGATATGAGCCGTGTAAAAGTTCATCCTGTACTCGGCATGGAAGACCCTTGGAATTACCGAAACAAAGCACAAGTACCAGTTGGCGAACGGGAAGGCGGACTTGTTGCAGGATTTTATCAGCAGCGTACCCATGAAATCATTGATATGGAAAAATGCTTGATCCAGCAATCAGAAAATGACGAAGTGGTACAGGCAGTAAAAGACATCTGCAATGCGTTTGGCATCAAAGCATATAACGAAGAGCGGCACAAAGGCTGGCTGCGTCATGTCATGGTTCGCTACGGCATTGCAACAGGTGAAATGATGGTTGTGTTTGTCACAAGAACGGCTGATTTTCCGCAAAAGCAACAGGTGATTGAGCAGATTATAGCACGCTTCCCGCATGTTCGGTCAATTGTACAAAACGTGAATTCTAAGAAGACAAATGTCATTTTCGGAGACGAAACAACCGTTTTATGGGGCGAAGAATACATTTATGACACGATTGGCGACATCAAATTTGCTATTTCACCCCGCTCGTTTTATCAAGTGAATCCAACTCAAACAAAGGTGCTTTACGACAAAGCGCTTGAATATGCCGAGCTGCAAGGAAAAGAAACCGTGATCGATGCGTATTGCGGAATCGGTACGATTTCCTTATTTCTCGCACAAAAAGCAGGCAGAGTATATGGCGTGGAAATTGTGCCAGAAGCGATTGAAGATGCAAAACGCAACGCTGACTTAAACGGAATCAACAACGTTGAATTCGCAGTCGGCGAAGCAGAAACCGTTATCCCAAACTGGTACAAAGAAGGCATCAAAGCAGATACGCTAGTGGTTGATCCGCCAAGAAAAGGCTGTGACGAAGCACTGCTTGATACGATTTTAAAGATGAAACCAAACCGTGTTGTATATGTGTCCTGTAATCCTGGGACGCTTGCTCGTGATTTGCGTATTCTTGAAGATGGTGGGTATGTGACGGAGGAAGTGCAGCCTGTGGATATGTTTCCGCATACGAGTCATGTGGAGTGCGTGGCGTCTTTATATAAATAAGGGTTTAAGAGTGTACAAGTTACGATTTATAACAAAATTAAAGAAAAAACAGCAGACCGCGGGAAATGCAAGAAATTTTGACAGAAAACCTTTTTATTGATCGAAAAGAGATGATGCGCTGATCAAATAAGAATATTTCCTTGATTTGTTGGCCGAGGGGCATGCGAAAGGAATTACGATAAATAGCCGTTGGATTTAAAAAGGTATCTTCAAATAAAACAAAGTTTACGAAATATGTTCAGTTAAAACAAAAGAAAGCTCTTCTTTATTAGAGGGGCTTTCTTTTGTTATCCGTCTGTTATTTATCATTGTCCAAATCCCATATTTTTTGACCATCCGGTAAATATACTGCTGTTGGTGGATCGTTATAAAGGGAAATTTCAGTAAAAGCATTACCTTCTTTCAGCCATTCATAAACAATACCACAATTATTGGTAGGATTAGCTAATATTTTATTCGCTTTAAATCCAGCAGCATGGTATTCCGTGTAATTTACATCGTCATCTTCTAATCCATTGTCTGTTTCATAAACAGTATCTAGTTTACCGATAATTCTAAAACCATTTTCCCATTCTAGTATCATATCACTTTTTTCAAAATCTATTAATGTTCTAATTAATGAATCGTATCCCATGTATATCCCCTTCTGATAATGATTTTTATGGTCTCGCTGGTACTATGTGAGCTCCATCTTTTCCGTAATGTATCAATCCGTTAGTAGTTTAATCCGTTAGTAGTTTCTAGATACGTTTTGGATTTGTGATCATAGTATTTTCCTATTACTTGACCAAAATTTATTCTTTCTCTATTTTTAGTGAACATATCACCTTTTCCTGCAAATTTATCTAGTAATTCTTGTGCCTTTTTATTGTCTCCATAGAATATACTCTTGGTTTTACCATTCGCAACTTCTTGCTTATAGTTAGGTGCATCAGGAATATGTTTCTCTTGAGCGCCTGGTTTTACTTTTGCCGGGAACCCATTTACTTCACGATACGGACCTTTTGGTACGGAGTGTTTGCCGAAGGAAGGTGTTTTGACAATCTTCTTGGCTACTTTCTCTCCTTTCATGATTTTAAATACGTATTTTCCAACTTTAGCGATTTTAGCTACGGGTATCATGTACAAGCTTGATACTAGACGGTCCATGTCAGCGACTTTGTCACCTGATACAGGGTCTCTCCCTGTTATGATTCGAATTGCATCATTTATTCCTGTAAATTCAACCGCTGTATTTAAGATTTTTGGGGTTTGTTTTAAGTCGGAAATCTTTGTGATGCTCTCAATATTCACTTTGTTTTGGTCCGTTATTCGTAACCGATAGAGCATTCCATCTCGAATAACGTCAACTATTTTGGCATTTGCGAAGTCAATCTTTTCATCTGTATTATATACTTTTCCATTTACGAACACGGCGTCTTGATTAATTTTATTAGAGGGTTTCCTATTTACAACCGTATCCACATTCGATCGCTCTTTATCATTCAGCTTATTCAGCATGATCGCCATTGGATTTCCATCGGGATTGTCTATTTTTTTATTCAATTCGTTTAGGTTACTGCTGATCTTTTTGTCTTCCTTATCTTTGAGAATGGACCCTTTTTGATAGGTGGTGATCCCGATTTTTGCACCAGTGAACATTGTGCCTAGAGTGTCTATGTATTCTTTCATTGTTTGTATGGAGTTCTTGGTTTCATTCAAAGCACTGGCTTGTTCTCTGTCAAAGGCATGGAGCGTACCGATGGTTTTTGAGATGTTCATCCAGGCTTTTTGGTAACTGACTTGAAAAGCAGACTCGTCCACAATTGGTAAATGAATAATATGGCTGACTTTGCCGATGGCACTGCTCACATCTGACATGATATCAGATACAGCTGTTTCGGCATTTTTTAAACCTTGATCAAGCTCATGCTCGAGAAATGCTTGTGAGATAAAGCCATTTTCATTTGATTTAAATGCGTGAAGTGCATTCTGTACCTTTTGGAGTACGGAGGTGTATTCTCCAATCGTGACTTGAAAGAATTGCAAGAAAGGGATATGGCACTCTGAGTAAAACGCTCGAATCGCTTCTCCAGCTTCCCCCTTTAGTGCGCCATCCAATGAAATGATTCGATTGATTTGGCTTTCAAGGGATTTGATATGTAGTGATTGTTGTTTTAACTGTGTCAGTGTTTGATCAATTGCATGGTGCAAAGTTTTAACATCTAACGTTTTCATGGTATTCTCCTTTAATGCTTGGTCGCAATCAATAGAGATTTTACCATTAT